>JANNYZ010000188.1:0-45374 GCA_031410335.1 Polaromonas sp.
GAAGGCGTTTGCCAAAGGCGAGCCCGCCATCGGCACAGGTGAAGCCCGTATCCCTAAACAAATCTGCGCCTACCAGGCCATCGTCCCCAAGGCAACCGACTGGCCCAGCCGTTCGGTCAGGCGCTGCGCACAGATGCGAGCCACCGTATCCGGAAAACCGCCTGCCGAGTACGGCACCACAAACTTGATGGGCTTGTTGGGATAGCTTGCAGGCGACGCACCCTGAGCGCTGGCAAGCAGAGGCAGCCAACCCAGGCTGAGAGCCGCACAAGCACCCAGCATTGCGCGACGGGCCGCGCCGGATTCGAGAAGTTGTTTTGTCGTCATGTTTTGTCTCCAGAGGGTGTTTCAGGTCAAAAAAGTGCTTTTTCAGGGTTTAAATCAGCCTTCAGGCCAATAGATATATGCGCGATCAGCTATCAATAACATAGCATCTATCAGGCCGGATGTGTCAGGTCGAATAAGACGGCTCCAGCGCGGGCTGGCTGCTGTCCCACACACAGGAAGCCTCGTAGGCGCGCCAGTCGGTTGCCTTGGGGACGATGGCCTGATAGGCGCAGATTTGTTTAGGGATACGGGCTTCACCTGTGCCGATGGCGGGCTCGCCTTTGGCAAACGCCTGCACCGCTTGCAGCATCTGTTTTCTAAATTCCACAATCGCCAGGTCGCTGGCGCCGAGCCGCTCGTGGGTCCGGTCGGCAATCGGCCCCATCGTCAGCCACAGGGCGATGTCCTGGTTGGGAAAGCCGGTGATACCCGTGAAGTTGCCCGCCTTCATCGCTTGCCGGTCTTGCCAGAACATGTTGGCCCGGTTGCGCAGGGGGCGGTAGGTCTTGTCGAGGTCCGGGCCAATTTGCTGACCCAGAAACTTGCGCCAGGTATCGGTATCCGGTGTTTGCGACGGGTGGCCCCAGGCCATGAAATAAAACGCGGTGTGGGTGTCGTCCATCGGCACATTGATATTGGCCACGTTATACAGATTGTTGGGCGGTATCAGGGCAGTAGCGGGTGCCACAAAAACAGTGGAACGCACATAGTCGTTCGCAGCGGCGTTGGTGATGGGGCGGCGAATGGCGGCGTACCTGAAACCGTAGCTGCCGCGTTCAATTTGCATGCGCGGTGCCTTGTCAGTGGACGGACGCAGCCACATGCTGTCGGTGGCCTTGGCGCTATCCACCCGGGCGGGCACCATGTCGGACGAGTGCAGGCTGGAGCTGTGTGCCGAATCTATCGCGCCTTCAAGTATTTGTGCCCAATTGCAGTCAACGATGACCTTGGCAATCGTGACCTGTGTATCGGCCGTCGGTGCCCAGGCAGGCGGCTCAAACGCAGGCAGCGTCTCTGGCGGGCCCATATAAGCCCAGACAAAACCGCCCCACTCTTTTGTGGGATACGCCAGGTGTTTGGGCGGCGCGGCGTTGGTGCTGGAAATGGGAATCACAGGCTCAGACACGCGCTCGACGATGTTCCCTTCAACATCCATCTTCCAGCCGTGGTACAGGCAGCGCAGGCCGCAGTTCTCGTTTCGGCCAAACACCAGCGACACGCGGCGATGCGGGCAGTATTCGTCCATCACGCCCACACGGCCCTCGGTGTCTCTGAAAACCACAAGGTCTTCACCAAACACCCGTGCTTTGACAGGGGCGCCGTCTGGCTCAATGACCTCTTCGATCAGGCACACGGGCGTCCAGTGGCGACGCATCAGCTGACCCATGGGCGCCTTGCCTTCTACGCGGCACAGCAGATCGTTTTCTTCATGAGTCAACATGCATCGTTTCTTTCGGCTTGCAAATTTAAATAAACACGATTATTCTTAGCCCGCTAAGAATATTCTTACTGTGAATACTTGTCAATACCGCGCAGGAAAGCCCAGATGATCGTAAACCCGAAGTTTGACTATGTGTTTGTTGCCAGCCAGGAAGGCATCGCGCCGATTCTGGCCATGATGCGAAGCCTCAAGTCCCAGGGGCACCAGCAGTTTAAGCTGATTTACTGCACACCAGATGCAGCCTCCACGCCCTTTCTGGATGAACTGGCAGGCGCTGAATTCAGCCCCCACATGACACTTCACCACGACCACGGGGACCCGAACAACGCGTTTGATTTTTGGCCCGTGTTTGAAACGCCCACCAAAGCCCACGTTTACTGCTACGGCTCGCGCGACTTGATGGATGCGGTCGCCGACATGACGGGGCACTGGCCAGCCGGTGCGGTTCATTTTCAAAGTGCTGACACCGGCATCGACAGCCACGCGCCCAACACCGCGTTTACCGTTCGCCTGAACAAGTCAGGCCGGGTCATTCCGGTCAGCGCAGATCAGTCAATCCTTCAGGCGCTGCGAGCTGCAGGTCTGCATGTGACCAGTTCGTGTGAAAGCGGCACCTGCGGGTCCTGTCGCACCGGCTTGCTGGGTGGTCAGGCAGAGCACCGCGACCTGGTGCTGTCTGATGACGAAAAAGCCAGCAACATCATGGTCTGCGTGTCGCGTGCTGTGTCTGCTGAACTGATGCTTGATTTGTGATGTCTCCCTTAAACATCGGCGTGATGGGTTTGGGGCGGGCGTTCACGCTCATGCTACCGACCTTTATACGTGACAACCGGGTCAAGCTGGTTGCCGCCACAGACCCGATTGCTTCTGCACGCCAGCAGTTTGCAGCCGACTTCAATGCGCCAGCGTATGACAGTGCCGAAGCCCTGTGCGCCGACCCAGCAGTTGAAACGGTGTACGTGGCCTCACCGCACCAGTTTCACGCGGATCATGTTTGCATGGCTGCTGCGCACGGCAAGCACGTGCTGGTTGAAAAACCGATGGCACTCACACTCGCCGAATGCACCCGCATGATCGATGCATGCCAAAGCGCCGGCGTGCATTTGATCGTTGGTCACAGCCACAGCTTCAATACGCCCATCAGGCGCGCCAGTCAGTTGATTGAAAGTGGTACTTATGGTGCGGTCCGCATGATCACGGCGCTGAACTTCACGGATTTTTTGTACCGCCCACGCCGGCCTGAAGAGCTGCTGACGGCAGCCGGCGGCGGCGTGATTCACAGCCAGGCCGCGCACCAGATTGACATTGTCCGACTGCTGGGTGGCGGGCTCGTGCACAGCGTGCGTGCCCAGACAGGCGCTTGGGACGCAGCACGCCCAACCGAAGGCGCCTACAGCGCGCTGCTGCGCTTTGAAGGGGGTGCGTTTGCCACGGCGGTCTACAGCGGCTACGGTCACTTTGACTCCGACGAGTGGATGAACAATATCGGGGAAATGGGCCAGCACAAAAAGCCCAACAATTACGGCGGTGCGCGCCAGCGACTGGCCACTACCCTGGACGAGACCGCCCTGAAAGCCGCACGCAACTACGGCGGCAGCGCCTACACCCCCAGCCAAACCGCAACTGCCAGCCTTGCCCACCAGCACTTTGGCCCGCTCATCATCAGTTGTGAAAAGGCCGACCTCCAACCGTCTGCCACCGGGATTACCGTTTATGCCGACAGTCAAAAATCGTTTGTTGCCCTGCCCGCCCCTGCCATCGCACGCACGGAGGTCATTGACGAGCTGTTTGCCGCGGCTCGGCATGACCAACAGCCTGTGCACAGCGGGCAGTGGGCACGCGCCACCACCGCCGTCTGCCTGGCCATGCTGGAGTCCGCCAGAACACAGACCGAACAGCAACCCAGCCATCAGGTGAAAGCGGGAACGTCGTGAAACCCGACAGCCACAACATACTTCATCACTGGCGCGAGGCGGTACCCAATGACCGCATGGCCCACCTGATACGTGACACCGAGCGCGCCTTTCGCCGGGCGCTGCAAGTGCGGTTGGCTGAGCATGGTGTCCCGTTCGGTCACTGGGCATTTCTGCGCATTTTGTGGGAGGCCGATGGCCTGACCCAAAAGGAACTCAGCCAGCGCGCTGGAGTCATGGAACCCACGACTTTTACTGCCATGAAAGCGATGCAAGCACAGGGCTACATCACTCGCAAGCAGCTACCTACCAACAAGAAGAATGTGTACGTGCATCTGACAGATGCCGGGCGGGCACTGAAGAAAAAACTGGTTCCCCTGGCTGAGGAAACCAACAAAATCAGTGTTGAGGGCCTGCAGCCCAAAGATGTGGCGACAGCACGCAAGGTGCTGCTGGCCATGCTGGTCAACCTGTCGGACGAATAAGACGGCCTGCTACCCAAGCAGCGCCTTGCCGTTTTAAATCAGAGTCACACCAGTTTTAGACTGAACAAATTCACGCGTCACGCCATCAGCCAACTCAACCAGCTTCAAGCCTTCGGGCGTCACATCCATCACTGCCAGGTCGGTGATGATTCGGTCAACCACGCCCAAGCCAGTCAGCGGCAGCGTGCAACTCGGCAGGAGTTTCATGTCCTCGGTACCGTCTTTCTTTCTGGCCACGTGTTCCATCAAAATAATCACGCGCTTGACACCCGCCACCAGGTCCATCGCACCACCCATGCCCTTGACCATCTTGCCGGGAATCATCCAGTTGGCCAAATCGCCCTTTTCGCTGACCTGCATCGCACCCAAAATACTCAGGTTGATCTTGCCCGCGCGAATCATGCCGAACGACTGGTCCGAGCCAAAAATCGCTGAGCCCTTGATGGTGGTTACGGTTTGCTTGCCTGCATTGATGAGGTCGGCGTCGACCTGGTCTTCTGTCGGAAAGGGGCCAATGCCCAGCATGCCGTTTTCAGACTGCAGCCACACTTCAATGTCAGGGCTGACATGGTTGGCCACCAGTGTGGGGATGCCAATGCCGAGGTTGACGTAAAAACCGTCTTGCAGTTCCTGGGCAGCACGTGCCGCCATTTGGTCTTGTGTCCAGGCCATGATCAAACCCCTGCTTTCTCTGTGATGGTTCGTTTTTCAATGCGCTTTTCCGGATTCGGGTTGCACACAATGCGGTTCACGTAAATGCCTGGCAAGTGAATCTCGTCGGGATCCATCGCGCCGGTTTCTACCACTTCTTCAACCTCGACAATGCACACCTTGCCAGCCATCGCCACGGCCGGATTGAAGTTGCGCGCCGTCAGCCGAAACTGCAGATTGCCCGACTGGTCCGCGCGCCAGGCTTTGACGAGCGACACGTCCGGCACAAGGGACCGTTCCATCACATAGGTGTCACCGTCAAACTCGCGCAACTCTTTGCCTTCAGCCACCAGCGTACCCACGCCGGTCTTGGTGAAGAACGCCGGAATACCCGAGCCACCGGCGCGCAGCTTTTCGGCCAGCGTGCCCTGCGGGGTGAACTCCAGTTCCAGTTCGCCTGCCAGATACTGGCGTTCAAACTCCTTGTTTTCACCCACGTAACTGGCAATCATTTTTTTGATCTGACGGGTTTCCAGCAACTTGCCGAGCCCAAAACCGTCGACCCCAGCGTTGTTTGAAATAACGGTCAGGTTTTGCACACCGCTGTCCTTGAGCGCTTCGATCAGCGCCTCAGGAATACCGCACAAGCCAAAACCGCCAACGGCCAGCAACTGGTCGTTTTTAACAACACCTTTGAGCGCCTCTGCGGCGGAGGGAAAAAGTTTTTTCACAAAGTCTCCTTGCGTAATCTGTCTTGAAACATCACCACTCCAGACGATACTACTTATCAGGATACGTAGTTTTTCGTAAAGGTTAACCCATGACAGCAAGTGGCATCGTGAATTATCAGCTGGCCTTTGACCTGGCACCCATTGGCCTGGTCCTGTCGCGTAACCGCTCAATCGTGGACTGCAACCAGCGGGTCTGCGAGATGTTTGGTGCGTCGCGCGAGCAACTGGTCGGCCAGTCGTTTCTGGTGCTGTACCCCAGCGCTGATGAATACGAGCGAATCGGTGCACGCATGCTGCCGATTTTGAACGCCGAGGGCGTTTACGCCGACGACCGCATCATGAAGCGGGTTAACGGACGCCTGCGCGGGCAAACCTTTTGGTGCCACGTGACGGGCCGCGCACTCAACCGGGAACAGCCGCATGAATCGGGCATCTGGTCATTTGAAGACCTGAGTGCCAGCCGGCCAGTCACGGCTGAGCTGACCGCCCGGGAACGCGAAGTTGCGGCACACCTGATGAAAGGCATGACATCGAAAGAAATTGGGCGCGCCCTTGGCATCAGCCACCGCACCGTCGAAATATACCGGGCCCGCCTGATGCGCAAGTACAAGGCCTCGACCGCAGCCGATCTGGTGCACAGGCTGACGGCGGGTTAAAAAGCACTATTTTCAGGAATATTTTATGCTATGTTTTTTATAGCTGTTTGCGCACGTATTCATTGGCTTGGAGCCCTAAAGCATACCTTTTCTGAGCCCAAAATCGGGTTTTTAGGCCTTTTTTAGCCCATCCACCACCTCGGCAGCAGCGCGGTAGGCCTCTGCGGCTGTGGGCACACCACAGTAAACGCTGGCGTGTAGCAGCACTTCAGAAATTTCTTCTGGGGTTGCGCCATTGTTCAATGCGCCGCGCACATGGCCTTTGAGCTCATGCAGCTTGCCGAGCGCTATCAACATGGACACGGTAATCAAACTGCGTGTTTTCAAATCAAGCCCGGGTCGCTGCCACACATCGCCCCAAGCGTTCTTGGTGATGTAGTGCTGCATGGGTAGCGTGAAATCAGTCGCGTTGCCAAAGGCGTTGGCAACAAAGTCTTCGCCCATCACCTGCTTGCGTGTCGCCAAGCCTTGAGTGAAGTCAGTGCTGTTTTCAATCGTCATGTTCGTTCCAAAAAATCACCAGAATAATCGAAACAAAAAAGCCCGCCCGGTCTTCAACCAAGCGGGCTCAGGATTTGCCGAATCAGACCAGGTCGAAACGGTCGAGGTTCATGACCTTGACCCAGGCGGCCACAAAGTTGCGAACAAACATCTGATGCGCATCGCTGCTTGCATAAACTTCAGCGAGCGCGCGCAATTGTGAGTTCGAACCGAAGACCAGATCCACAACCGTCGCCGTCGCCTTGATGGCGCCCGTCGCCCGGTCACGGCCTTCCAGCAGGCCGCCAGTTGTCCCAGATTTTTGCCAAGCGGTGTTCATGTCCAGCAGGTTGACAAAGAAGTCGTTCGTCAATGACCCTGGACGCTGGGTGAAAACACCGTTTTTGGACTGGTCAAAGTTGGCATTCAGGGCACGCATGCCGCCCAACAGCACCGTCATTTCAGGGGCGGTCAAGGTCAACAGGTTGGCCTGGTCAATCAGCATCTCGGCCGCGAAGCCCTCTGCGCCTTTGCGCGCATAGTTACGGAAAGCATCGGCGACGGGCTCCAGCACGGCGAATGACTCGACATCCGTCTGGTCCTGCCGCGCGTCCATCCGGCCTGCTGCAAAAGGAACTGTCACGTCAACACCGGCCTTTCTGGCGGCGGCTTCAACAGCAGCGGCCCCACCCAGCACAATCACATCAGCCAGCGAGATTTTTTTGCCGGCAGCCTGGGCCGCATTGAAGTCCTTTTGAATCGCTTCCAGAGCTTGCAACACTTTCGCCAATTCAGCAGGATGGTTGACTTCCCAATCCTTTTGAGGCGCCAAGCGAATGCGCGCCCCGTTGGCACCACCACGCTTGTCACTGCCCCTGAAAGTCGCGGCAGACGCCCAGGCCGTGGTCACCAGTTGCGAAATCGAAAGACCAGACGCGAGGATTTTTGCCTTCAGTGCAGCCACATCCTGCTCATTGACAAGCTCATGATCCACCGCTGGAATCGGGTCTTGCCAGATCAGCACTTCTGCTGGCACCAGCGCGCCCAGGTAGCGGGAACGCGGGCCCATGTCCCGGTGCGTCAGCTTGTACCAGGCGCGTGCAAAGGCATCGGCAAATTCTTGCGGGTTGGCCATGAAGCGGCGCGAAATCTTCTCGTAGGCCGGGTCCATGCGCATCGCCATGTCAGCGGTGGTCATCATGGGTGCGTGGCGCTTGGTGGGGTCGTGTGCGTCTGGCACAGTGCCATCGGCGGCTGAACCTTTGGGCTTCCACTGGTGTGCGCCGGCAGGGCTCTTGGTCAGTTCCCACTCGTAGCCAAACAGGTTCTCAAAATAGCCGTTGTCCCACTGGGTCGGGTTGTTGGTCCAGGCCCCTTCAATGCCGCTGGTAACAGTGTGCACGCCCTTGCCGCTGCCGAAGCTGTTTTTCCAGCCAAAACCCTGCTCTTCAATACCCGCACCTTCAGGTTCAGCACCCACATATTGGCCAGGATCAGCCGCGCCATGAGACTTTCCAAACGTATGACCACCAGCCGTCAGCGCCACCGTTTCTTCGTCGTCCATGGCCATGCGGGCAAATGTTTCGCGAATGTCGCGTGCCGAACCGAGCGGGTCGGGCTGGCCTTCGGGGCCTTCAGGGTTGACGTAAATCAGACCCATGTGAGCCGCGCCCAGCGGCTTTTCGAGCTGCCTGTCCCCCGAATAGCGCTTGTCTGAGCCCATCCATTTGGTTTCAGAACCCCAGTAAATTTCTTCGGGCTCCCACACATCAGGGCGGCCACCGGCAAAGCCGAAGGTTTTGAACCCCATGGAGTCCATTGCCACCGTACCGGCCAGCACCATCAGGTCAGCCCACGACAGTTTTCGGCCATACTTTTGCTTGATGGGCCACAGCAGGCGTCGTGCCTTGTCAAGGTTGCCGTTGTCGGGCCAACTGTTAAGGGGCGCAAAGCGCTGCATGCCCGAGCCCGCCCCGCCGCGGCCATCGCCGATACGGTAAGTGCCTGCGCTGTGCCAGGCCATACGCACAAAAAACGGGCCGTAATGGCCGTAGTCTGCTGGCCACCAATCCTGCGAATCGGTCATCAACGCCGTGAGGTCTTTCACGACGGCATGCAGATCCAGGGTTTTAAACTCTTCGGGGTAATTGAAGTCCTCACCCATCGGGTCAAGCAGCGGAGAATTGTGGTTGAGCGCCTTGAGATTTAACTGGTTGGGCCACCAGTCTGCGTTGGTGCGGGCACCAGCGACTGCATGCTTGGGTGCGCTGCCTGAAAAGGGGCATTTGGCTTCGTTTTGGGTTGTGTGTTCAGTCATTTTGTGTACCTTGCTGAGTTGAGAACGGTTACCTTTGAATCGGTGTGCCAACAAATTATGAGCTCGCATCACTCAAATAAAAAGACAATTAAAAATAATCTACCGATAGTTTTTTTCAATTATCTGTCCGTTCGGGCCAATTTTTGGTCAACACATGGCACCTTATGCTTGCATTCTCATTCCCAAACTTAATATCTCAACACCATGACCATCGCAACCTCCCCAACAACGCCCCGCTACCCTGCCCCAGATCTCGCCAATCTGCCAGACGATATTCGCGCGAAGATTCTGGAAGTGCAAGAAAAAGCTGGCTTTGTGCCCAACGTGTTTTTGGGTCTGGCGCGCCGCCCAGCCGAATGGCGCGCGTTTTTTGCGTATCACGATGCGTTGATGCTGCCTGAAACTGTGGGCCGCACCAGTAACCTGACCAAAGGCGACCGCGAGATGATTGTCACGACCACCAGCGCGGCAAACAACTGCCTGTACTGCGTGGTGGCACACGGTGCAATTTTGCGGATTTATGAGAAGAAACCCCTCGTGGCCGACCAGGTAGCCATAAACTACAAGAAGGCCGACATCACACCCCGCCAGCGCGCCATGCTCGACTTTGCGATGAAGGTTTGTCTGCAATCTCACGCGGTTGAAGACGCTGACTTTGCCACGCTCGCAGCGCACGGTTTTGACGACGAAGACGCCTGGGACATTGCTGCGATTACCGCTTTTTTTGGTCTGAGTAACCGCATGGCAAGTTTCAGCGGAATGCAGCCCAACCCGGAGTTTTACCTGATGGGCAGGCTACCCAGGCAAAAGTAGGTCAGCCAGGCCGATGAGCCCGGATGCTGACCCAAATGCCTGCCGCAAACAGCATGCAAGCCAGCGTTTGCACAAGCGTTGGCCACTGACCGTCCCACACAAACGAATAAAAAAGCGCAAATAGCGTCTCACTCACAATCAGCTGGCCGCACAGGCTGGCACTCAGCCGCTGACTGGCAATGTTCCACAAAATGGTGGCCAGCCAAGCCGAACCGATGCCTGTTGCTATACAAATGAGAGCTGCTTGCACTCGATTTGGTTGGGCCAGCAGCACATTTGAATCACTGCCCGCGACCAGCCACAAGCCCAGTGCACCCAGACCGGTGGCCACACCCAGCCAATTGGCCCAGGTGGTGGCGCTGATGGCCGGATGCTTTTTCAACCAAGCGGCGTTCAGCAAGCCAAAGGCCGTCCAGCACAGCATGGACATCACGGCACACCCCACACCGCGCCAAAAATGATGGCCAGAGGGATTCAAGGTGCCCGTCAGGGACGTCTGCACCATGAGGCTCAGGCCCAGCAGCGTTAATACCAGCCCCGGCAGCAAGCCGCCCCACCTCAATCCGGCGGGCTTGCCCAGCAGCATCATCCAGATGGGAATGGTGCCAATGATCAGGGTTGGCACTTCGGTGCCCGCATCACGAATAGCCAGCACCAGCAGCAGGTAGTAGCCGCTAAAGCCCAGCACACTCAAGCCGAGTGCCTCTACCGCCTGTTTCAGACTGGGCCTGGCCGACTGACGCACCACCAGCATCAGGACGAAAGACAAGGCGCCGTAAGATAAGAATCGTCCCACGGTCAGATCCACGGACGACAGGCCTGGTGTCATGCGCGGTGCAATGAACACCAGACCCCAAAGCGCACCGGCAGCCAGCCCGGCAAAGATTCCAGTCAGCACCCGAAGTCAGGTAGCAAAACCGTCGTCGGCGGCTATGACAGCACCATTGACAAAATGACTCTGCGGACTGGCCAGCATCACCAGCAAGGCGTCCAGGTCTTCAGGCTTGCCGATGCGTTTGCGTGGCAGCATTTGCACCAGCTTTTTGCCCTGCTCGGTTTCCCAGTGGTGGTGGTTGATTTCCGTGTCGATATAGCCAGGGCAAATCGCGTTGACGTTGATGCCAAACTTGCCCCACTCCAGCGCCATCGCCTTGGTCATTTGAATCACGGCTGCCTTGCTCATGCAATACACGCCAATTTGCGGCAGCACCCGCAACCCGGCCATCGACGCAATGTTGATGATGCGAGCGCCAGCAAAACCGCCGGGTGCTGCACCGCGCGACCTTGCCAACATGCGTTTGCCGACTTCCTGTGCCACAAAAAACGCACCTCTGACGTTGGTGTTGAAGATGAAGTCGTAGTCGTCCTCCGCCACATCCTGCAAGCGTTGGGTGGTGCTGACACCTGAGTTGTTGATCAAGACGTCAATGGGCCCGACTTCTGTCTCAGCATGCGCTACGGCCGACTTGATGCTGTCGTGATCTGTCACATCGAGCTCAACCACATGGGCTGCACCACCCTCGGCCTCGATGTAGGCGCGCAAGTCCTTGAGTTTGTCCATGCGCCGACTGGCCAGCACCACTGCGGCACCAGCACGGCTGAGGGTTTTGGCGAACTGAGCACCCAAGCCGCCAGAAGCGCCGGTAACCAGCGCCACGCGCCCTGAGAGATCGAGGCTGTAAGCCATGTTTTACTCCTGAATTAAAGTGTCAAAAAGAACGACCGTTCTATTTTAATTTTCAGAGCATAAAATCAAACGGTTGAATCAAATCATTATCAGTGAGTAAAAAATGACAAGCAGCGAAATTCTTGCCCAGTTCGGCCCCCGCGAAGCAATGGAATACGACGTGGTCGTCGTGGGCGGTGGCCCCGGCGGCTTGGCCACGGCCATCCGGCTGAAGCAATTGGCTGCCGAGAAAGGCACGGACGTGTCGGTCGTCGTGCTTGAAAAAGGCTCAGAGCCCGGCGCACATATTTTGAGCGGCGCCATCATGGACCCGATTGCCCTGACCGAACTCTTCCCCAACTGGAAGGAACTGGGCGCGCCCTTGAACCAGCCCGTCACCGGTGACGATGTGCAGTTTTTAACCACGACCGGCACCATCAACACACCTCAGTTTTTAATCCCAAAATGCCTGCACAACGAAGGCAACTATGTCATCAGCCTGGGCAACCTGGTGCGCTGGCTGGGTCAGCAGGCTGAGGCACTGGGCGTTGAAATATTTCCCGGCTTTGCAGCGGCTGAAGTGCTGTACAACGATGATGGTTCAGTGAAGGGTATCGCCACAGGCAACCTTGGCGTCGGCAAAGATGGTGAACCCACAGACAACTTTCAGCTTGGCATGGAACTGCACGCCAAGTACACGATTTTTGCGGAAGGTGCGCGCGGCCACCTCGGTAAAAACCTGATCGCCAAATACAAACTCGATGCCGGCAAAGACCCACAAACCTACGCACTCGGCATCAAAGAACTGTGGGAAATTGACCCCGCCAAAGCCAAGCCAGGGCATGTCGTTCATTCTCTGGGCTGGCCGATGGATGCCAGCACCTACGGCGGCGGTTTTTTGTACCACCTTGAAGGCAACAAGGTCACGCTGGGTTTTATCACGGGCCTGGAATACAGCAACCCGTGGCTCAGTCCGTTTGAAGAAATGCAGCGCTGGAAAACCCACCCCGCGATTCGCCAATACCTGGAAGGAGGCAAACGCATCAGCTACGGCGCGCGGGCCATCACGTGCGGCGGTTTGAACAGCCTGCCCAAAACCGTTTTCCCTGGCGGCGCTATGGTGGGCTGCGACGCAGGCTTTTTAAACTTTGCCCGCATCAAGGGGAGCCACGCCGCCATCAAGACCGGCATGCTCGCTGCCGACGCAGCCTATGCTGCCGTCACCAGTGGCAGGCAGCATGATGAGCTCACCGGCTACCCTGAGGCGTTTGAAAGGAGCTGGCTCAAGGAGGAGCTTGATGCATCACGCAACACCAAGCAATGGATGAAAAAAGGCCTGTACTTGAGCAGCATCATGAACGGTATCGAACTATGGCTGTTGCCCAAGCTGGGCGTCAAGTCACCCCCGTGGACAATCCATTCGACCGTGCCAGACAACGCCAAGCTCAAGCCCGCCAAAGACTGCCCTCAAATCAGCTACCCCAAGCCCGACGGCAAGATCACCTTTGACAAACTCTCAAGCGTGTTCATCAGCAACACCAACCATGAAGAACATCAGCCTGCCCACTTGACGCTCAAGGATGCAAGCGTGCCCGTCAACATCAATCTGGCGCTGTACGCCGGACCTGAAGCGCGTTACTGCCCTGCGGGGGTATATGAATACGTTAAAAACGCGGACGACACGGACCGGCTGCAAATCAACGCCCAAAACTGCGTGCACTGCAAAACCTGTGACATCAAAGACCCCACCCAAAACATTGTGTGGGTCACCCCTGAAGGCGGCGGCGGGCCGAATTACGCCGGAATGTGATGTTTTAGGCCGGTCTTTTTTAGTCAGGTATCGCAGGAGTGACGCCTTTGCGATATAAGCCAAGTACACGGCGCTTTGAAAGTACTTTGTGCGAATGGCTTGGTGGTACCAACGTATATGGTTGTTGATTCGGCTTCCGGTGGCTGCCTTTGCGGCAGTCGCCATCGCGTGGCTTTGGCTGTTCATTTACCCCATGCCGGCCGATCGTTTGACCATCACCACCGCGGGAAAAGACGGTGCTTACTACAGCATCGCCAGCGACTATGCAGCGTTTTTTGCCGGCCACGGCATCCAGCTCGACATTCAGACCTCCGCCGGCTCCCAGGAAAATCTTGACCGACTGAGTGGCGAGCCGCCCGTTGCTGATCTGGGCCTGATGCAGGGGGGCTTCGGCTACCTCAGCGCAAGTGCTGAAAAGCGCAGCCGCAGCCGAATTGAAACACTGGCCAACGTCAATGTGGAAGCGGTCTGGATCTTCAGCCGCGGCCGGAACATCACCTCGCTGAACCAGTTGCAGGGGCTTCGCGTTGCGGTGGGCCCGGAGCTGAGCGGCAGTCGCAAAGTCGCTCTGAGGCTACTCGATCAAGCCAGAATTGACCCAAAAGACATCAGCCTGTCACCCGCTGCGGGACTGGAGGCAGTGCAGGCCCTGCGACAGGGCGACTTGGATGTGGTGTTCATCGTGTCGGCCCGTGACTCATCCGTCGTTCAGACCATGCTCAGCGTGCCAGGTTTGCAACTGGCCAATCTGCAGAAAAGCGCAGCCATCGTTGAACGCAACCCTTACCTTGAAACCAGCCTGTTGCCGCAAGGGGCTCTGGAGGCACGTATTCCCGTGCGTGACACCGCCATGCTGACCATGCTGACCAGCCTGGTGGCACGCGAAAGCCTGCACCCCGCGCTAAAGCGTCTGGCCATTGCAGCAGCCGCGGACACAAACAACAAAGGCGGCCTGTTTCATCGTGCGGGCGAGTTTCCATCGCTGCGCAGAATTGACTTTCCAACCGCGCCCCTGTCACGCCAGACCTTGACCCGGGGCTTGCTGTGGCATGAGGACCTGTTGCCATTTTGGTGGGCACAGCTTGCAGAACGCGTGATGGTGCTGGTCTTGCCCGTTGTGCTGCTGGCGCTGTGGCTGATGCAGCGCATTCCGGCTTACATGCGCTGGGCTCTGCAAAGCCGAGTGAACCGCTGGTATGGCGAACTCAAGTTCATTGAAAACGATTTGAGTCAGCAAGAACTGACGGGCATGGATCTGGCACGTTTTTTGGCACGCCTGAACAGGATTGACATGGCGGTACTTGCCTTTCATTGTCCGAAAGATCTGGTCGCGCGGTGCTACACGCTGCACCAGCATATCGAGTTTGTACGCCAGCGGCTCTACCGGATGCGTGGGCGATGAGACTACTTTTTCTATACCGCCGGCGCTGGTGGCTGTTTTATCTGCCAGTCCTGTTGTGCGCCGCTACAGCAATATGGTGGGCTGTGACGAGCTGGCATGTGTTGCCGCCGCATAAAGTCGCGATCTCAGGGGGATCTCCGCAACACAGCTACTCGCGCCTGGCTCAGCGTTACGCCGAACATCTGGAACGCATGGGCATCCACACCGAAATCGTTTATTCGGCCAGTGAGGCTGATTCGCTGGCTCAACTCGTCAGCCCCCAGGACGCTGCGAGCGTAGGATTTGCCAACACGGTTTTTGGCAGCCCATCTGGCAAGCTGGAAGCGCTGGCTGTGATTGGTCAGGAACCTATCTGGATTTTTTCCAGCCTGAACGGCCCTACCAGTCTGGCCAGCGCCAAAGGCCTGCGCATTGCAGTCGGCCCAGACACCGCATCGACAGCCCATGCAGCCAGGCTTTTGCTGGCGCATGCAGGCGTCAAGGCAAGCGACGTCCGCTTTACTGCACTAACGGGCATTGCCGCTGCAGAGGCACTGGTCGATGGCCGTGTTGATTTGGTGTTTCAGGTGGCCTCCGAAGATTCCCAGGCCGTGCAGATGCTGACACGGATGGGTGGTATCCAGTTGCTCAACGTGGATAACGCGGGTTCGCTGGCATCTCAGGAGCGACCGCTGCAATTGGTCTTGCTACCGCAAGGTGTCATCGAACTGCGCGGTGATGTGCCCCCGCGTGACCTGACACTGATCAGCCTGCAAACCCATCTGCTGGTCAAACCCAATGTGCATCCTGCATTGCAGCGCGCCCTGCTGACGGCTGCCGTAGAGATTCACGAGGAGCGGAGCTTTTTGCAACGCCACGGGCAATACCCCAGCTTCAGAGGCAGCGATTTCAAAATGTCACCGGTTGCGCGCGCTTATAGCCAGGGTACGCGCCCGTGGATGGAAACCCTGCTGCCTTATGGCAAGGCGCAGCGGGCTGAATTGCTGATCTACGCCATCCTGCCCATACTGGCCCTGACGTTTTTCATGTTGACCTGGATACCCAAGGTATTTGACTGGCGTATCAACACCGGACTCAACTACTTTTATGGTGAACTGAAATTTCTCGAAAATGAAATGAAAGCGGTTGCCACCGACAATCCGATAGCACTCAAGGGGCTGCTCGAAAGACTGGACAGCATTGAACAAAAAGTAGTGGCGATGGACTTGCCCGACGAGTATTCAGACCGTTGGTACACGCTACGTGAACACCTGGCAGCTGCCCGGGACAGCCTGCTCAAGTTACGATCACGTTGAGCAACGCTTTGGTAAACGAGTCAGTAAAAACCGAGATTGAGAGACAAACAACCATGCATATCGTCATTACCGGCGGCGCCGGATTCCTGGGTGCGCGCCTGGCCCGCACCTTGCTGGCTGGCCACGAGCTGTCCCTGGCGGGCGCCGCACCCCAGGTCATTCAAAGCATCACGCTTGTTGATCGAATTGCTCCGCCAGCAGACCTGGCAGCAGACCAGCGCATCGCATCTCTGCTGGGCGATCTGAACCAGCTTCTGGAGCCTGCAACAGCTTCAAGCCAGCCCCTATGGGCGCAGTCCGCCCTGATCTTTCATCTGGCTGCAGCCGTCAGCGGTGAATGCGAAGCCGACTTTGACCTTGGCCTGCGCAGCAACGTAGATGCCACGCGCGCGCTGCTGCAAGCCTGCCGCGCGGCGGGCACCCAGCCCACCGTGGTCTTCGCCAGTTCGCTCGCGGTGTTTGGCAACTCGGCAGCACAGCCGCTGCCATCCGTCATTGACGACCGCACCCTGCCTACGCCGCAAAACAGTTACGGTATCCAAAAATTCATTGGCGAGCAACTGGTGGCTGACTATGGCCGCAAGGGTTTCATACGGGCAAGAAACGTACGGCTGATGACAGTCAGCGTGCGGCCCGGCAAGCCCAATGGCGCGGCGTCAAGTTTCTTGAGCGGCATGATTCGTGAGCCGCTGGCCGGTCTGCGGGCAGACTGCCCGGTTTCCCCCGACACAGCAGTCGCATTGGCCTCCCCGGCCCGCACCATCGAAGGCCTGATCTGTGCAGTCCAGGCCAGTGATGAGGCCTGGGGCGCACGAACCGCCATCAACCTTCCAGCCCTGACCACGACCGTCGGCGCCATGGCCAAGGCACTAGAAAAACTGGGCGGCAAAGCCGCAGCTGATTTGATCGACTGGACGCCGGACCCTGTGGTCGCCAATATCGTGACCAACTGGCCATCGGTCATCGATGCAGCCAGAGCCAGAGACCTGGGACTGCTGCCCGACCCGGATTTCGAGAGCATTGTGGCCGACTACATCCGAGAAAACCCGCGGCCCAAGGCTGCCGGGCTGACGTAATAATGGTGAGTTGGGGTTTTCACCTCATCTGACACTCACCACATTCGGAGACAAACATGAAATTTTCAAAACTGCTGCTCGGCCTGAGCATTTCCATGGGATTGACTGCCGCCGCCAGCGCGCAAACAGTCCTGAAGATTGGATATGCAACAACCAAAGAATCTCACTACGGTGTAGGGTCGACGGTTTTTTGTGACGAGGTAGAAAAAGGAACCCAGGGGCGCTATAAGTGCCAGCAGTTTCCGAGCTCTGCCTTGGGCGGTGAGCGCGAGCAGATCGAAGCAGTCCAGCTTGGTGTGCAAGACGTCGTCAATACGTCTACAGGGCCCGTCGGAAATTTTGTGCCCGAGGTCAAGATCGTTGATATCCCGTTTTTGTTCCGCGACTACGACCATGCCCGCAAGGTCATGGACGGCCCCATTGGGCAGGACATCCTGTCGAAATTTCCTAGCAAGGGCATCATCGCATTGGGCTGGACGGAAAACGGCTTTCGCCACATGACCAACAGCAAGCGCGATATCGTCAAACCGTCTGATGCGGCGGGTTTGAAAATGCGAACCATGGAAAACAAAGTCCACATGGACGGTTACCGGACGTTCGGCATTTTGCCCACCCCGATGGCTTTCCCCGAGCTGTTTGGTGCGTTGCAACAAGGCACTGTTGACGGACAGGAAAATCCGATCCCGGTTATCCTCGCTTCAAAATTTTCCCAGGTACAGAATCACTTGTCCTTGACTGGCCACGTGTACTCACCAGCCTTGTTGCTGCTGTCAGCCAAGACCTGGAGCAAGCTCAATGACGCGGATAAAAAGGTATTTCTTGATGCCGCCAAAAAGGCAGGCACGGCACAGCGCAAGAAAGTCAACGACGATGAAAACACCGGTATTGCGCAGCTCGAAAAAGAAGGTATGAAAGTGATCAAAACCGTTGATGGTCAAGCCTTTCGCGACGCGTTGCGCCCTGCTTACGCGAGCTACGGCAAAGAGTTTGGTGCGGAAAACATCAAGAAAATTCAGGACGTTCGCTGATCAGCACTTTTCAGGCCGCCCGACCCTATGTCGGGCGGCTTTTTTTTGCAATTTGATGATTGAGTCCTCGCTTTGAAAACTTTTGAACGCTATTTTTTGAACACCAATCGCTGGGCGCTGATAGCGCTCCTTGCCGCGATGTCCGTGATTATTTTCGTCAACGTGGCCATGCGCTACCTGACCAATCAGTCGCTTGAGTGGGCCGAAGAGGTGTCGCGCCACATGATGATCTGGCTTACTTTTCTGGGGGCTGGGCCTGTGCTGCGCTATGGCGGCCACATAGCGGTAGACAACTTGCAGGACGCTATGCCAAGAATGCTGGCCGTTGCCACGCGAGTTCTTGTTGCAGCGCTTTTATTTGCCTTTTTTGGCATCATGATCTGGTACGGCTGGCTTTACATGCAGCGCGCCATGTTTCAGTTAACTGCCGTCACGCAAATCCCTTTTGGCTATATTTACGCGGCCATGCCGGTCGGCGGCTTGCTGCTGGTGGTGCACTGGCTACTGGTGGTCAGGCAATTTGTGCTGCACCGAACCTTTGCCTCGGACGAACATTTTGATGCGACTGCGAGTGCCTCGCTATGAGCGCAAGTGTCATTCTCCTGATCGCGGCCTGTTTTTTCCTCGCCATTGGCGTACCAGTGGCATTTGCACTGGGCCTGGCAACGGCTGCAGCGTTGATATTGGCTGACAACTACCCCTTGTTCGTGCTGCTCAAAGAAACTTTCACCGGCATGGACAGCTTTCCGCTGATGGCAGTGCCGTTTTTCATCCTTGCAGCCGAACTGATGAGTGGCGGTTCGCTGACCGAAGTGCTGCTTAAATTTGCAGGCCAATTTGTGGGGCACAAGCGCGGCGGTTTAGGCTATACCAATGTGGTGTCGCTAACTTTCTTTTCCGGCATATCGGGTTCGGCACTGGCTGATGCTGCGGGTCCTGGCTCCATGCTGATCAAAATGATGGACAAGGCGGGTTACGACCGATCGTACGCAGCTGCGCTCACGGCCGCCACAGCCATCGTCGGGCCCATCATTCCACCATCCATCATCATGATCATTTACGCGCTTCAGGATGAACGCGTGTCTGTAGGTGCCTTGTTCGTTGCAGGGTTGATACCGGGTCTTTTGATCGCTGTGGCCATGTGCATGGTGAATTACTACGTCTCAAAAAGACGCAACTACAAGGGCGACGGGCAAATGCCCCCTTGGCGCGACGTGCTCATCACCACCTGGAAAGCCATGCCGGCATTGCTGCTGCCGGTCATTATTTTGGGTGGCATGCGCGCAGGCTGGTTCACGCCTACAGAGGCATCCGTTGTGGCTGTGTTTTATGCGCTGATTTGTGGCAAATTCATTTATCGCACCCTGGAATGGAAGGCTTTGCCTGACATTTTGTCGCGCTCAGCCTTGCTGACGGCATCGGTATTGATCATCATTGGTCTATCGGCCTCCTTTGCCTGGGTACTGACCATTGAAGGCCTTCCTCAGCAAGTGGCCGACTGGATCATCAGCATGAAGCTGTCGCCCTGGATGTTTTTGATTTTCGTCAACATTTTTTTGCTTCTGTTTGGCATTTTTATCGAACCACTGCCGGGCGTAATGGTGCTGGCACCCATCCTGGCGCCCGTAGCAGCGAAGCTGGGCATCGATCCCATTCACTTCGCGATGATCGTGATCTACAACCTGACCTTGGGCATGATTACTCCTCCAGTAGGTGGGCTGCTGTTCGTTACATCCAATGTGTCTCGCGTGCCCATGGGGCCGCTGGTACGCGAGCTGGTACCCTTCTTGTGGGCGCACGGCGCGGTTCTTGTCATGTTGACGTTTTGGCCTGCTTTGAGCACTTGGGCACCCCACGCGATGGGATTCAAATAGCGATATCCGCTACACTTAAATAGTCAGGAGAGAGTTCTCGAAAAATGACTATTTGAGAACCGCCGAAGGCGCAAGTGCTACCCCCAATGGTGCATTGAACGCTCAGGCAAAAGGACTGGCAACCGCCTCTGATGTATTGCATTGGAGGCGTTCCCTACTGGAGAGAGACGGCATACGCCGTCCACCGAAGGAGCAAGCCCGCATCGCCGGGTGAATCTCTCAGGTACCCGGGACAGCAGGGGCAGCCCGTGATTTTCAATCACGACATATGTTTGCCCCCGGAGACTACCCTTGTTCCCTGCCATTGATCAACTGCTTAAAACCCCGCTGCACGCCCTGCACGTAGAACTTGGCGCGCGCATGGTGCCTTTTGCTGGCTACAGCATGCCCGTGCAATACCCTGCTGGCCTCATGGCCGAGCACCTGCATACCCGCAGTTTCGCTGGACTTTTTGATGTGTCGCACATGGGGCAGTTGCGCCTTGAAGGAAGCGGTGCAGCAGCGGCTTTTGAAAGCCTTATGCCCGTCGATGTGATCGACCTGCCGGTGGGCAAGCAGCGCTACGGCCTGCTGCTGAACGATGCAGGAGGCATCATGGACGACCTGATGTTTTTCAATACGGGTAGCAGCATCTTCATCATCGTCAACGGTGCTTGCAAGGCTGTTGATATTGCACACATCCAGCAAAAAATTGGTACGCAGTGCAAGGTCATTCCCGTGCCTGAAATGGCGCTGCTCGCCCTGCAAGGCCCACAAGCTGTCACGGCCTTGAGTCGCCTGGCACCGGGCGTTGAAAAGCTGGTTTTTATGACGGGCGGGCGCTTTGATGTGGCCGGCTGCGACTGCTTTTTAACCCGCAGCGGCTACACAGGTGAAGATGGTTTTGAGATTTCAGTCCACGCTGACCAAGCCGAAAAACTGGCGCGCGCCCTGCTTGCGCAACCCGAAGTCAAACCTGTTGGCTTGGGCGCGCGTAACTCCCTGCGACTTGAAGCTGGCCTGTGCCTGTACGGCAACGACATCGACACCACCACCACACCGATTGAGGCCAGCCTGAACTGGGCAATCCAAAAAGTGCGGCGTGCAGGTGGTGCGCGGGCGGGCGGATTTCCGGGTGCTGAAAAAATACTGGCGCAACTGGCTGACCCGACTGCCTTGATCCGCAAACGCGTCGGCCTGATGGCGCTGGAGCGCGTGCCTGTGCGCGACCACACCGCCCTGCACTCCTTGAATGGAGAAGTGATTGGCGAAGTGACCAGTGGCCTGCTCGGCCCCAGCATAAACCAGCCTGTAGCCATGGGTTATGTTGGCCCTGAATTTGCACCGATGGGCACAAAGCTACACGCCATGGTGCGCGGCAAGCCCGTTTTGATGCAAGTCACCGCCATGCCTTTCGTCGCCAACAACTACTTTCGCGGATAACTTTTTTTCATTTTTTTGTTTTTTACCTGGAGAACCCCATGACCCTCAAATACACCGAAGACCACGAATGGCTGAAGATTGACGGCGACGTTGCCACCGTTGGCATCACGCACCATGCGCAAGACGCATTGGGCGATGTGGTGTTTGTAGCCCTGCCAGGCGTGGGCGCCACCCTGGCACAAAAAGAAGTCGCCGGCGTGGTCGAATCCGTCAAGGCGGCGGCCGACGTGTACATGCCTGTCAGCGGCGAGATTCTCGAAGTCAATGAAGCCCTGCGCGATGACCCAGCGTTGGCCAACACCGACCCGCTGGGCGCGGGATGGTTCTTCAGGGTCAAACTGTCGGACGCATCGCAACTGGCGGCGCTGATGGATGAAACCAGTTACAGCGCTTTTTCAGCCAACGCTTAAATTCATTTTTTTGAGGCTTTTTTAGGTCACCACCATGTTGATGCAATCTGCCAAGCCCCTAGCTGAACTTGAAAACACATCCGAGTTCATCGCCCGCCACATCGGCATTGACGACACAGCCGAGGCCCACATGCTCAGCGTGCTGGGCGCTGCGTCGCGCCGCGCCTTGATGGAGGCCATCATTCCGCCGTCGATTGCACGCTCAAGCGCGATGGCCATTCCCGCGCCTGTGACTGAGGCGGAAGCGCTCAAGCAGCTCAAGGCGATTGCATCCAAGAACAAAGTCCTCAAAAGCTTTATTGGCCAGGGCTATTACGGCACCCACACGCCGGGCGTGATTTTGCGCAACATTCTTGAAAACCCCGCCTGGTACACCGCCTACACGCCCTACCAGGCCGAAATTTCGCAGGGACGAATGGAAGCACTCATCAACTTCCAGACCATGATTTGCGACCTGACGGGTATGCCTATCGCCAACGCGTCAATGCTGGACGAAGCCACCGCCGCTGCTGAAGCCATGACGCTGGCCAAGCGCAGCGTCAAAAGCAAAAGCAACACCTTTGTTGTGGCGGGCGACTGCCATCCGCAAACGATTGAAGTGATTCAGACCCGTGCCAAGCCGCTGGGTATCACGGTGCTGCTGGCTAACTCTGCGCCTGAATGGCATGCGGCCTTGCAGGGCGACTGCTTTGCCGTACTGGCGCAGTACCCCACCACCAGCGGCCGTGTTGACGATTTGCGCGCCGACGTGGCGCTGGTACACGCCAAACAAGCGGCCTTCATCGCTGCGGCTGACCCGCTGGCACTGACGCTGTTGACGCCGCCCGGCGAATGGGGCGCCGACATCGTCGTCGGAACCACGCAGCGCTTTGGCATGCCCATGGGTGCGGGTGGCCCACACGCAGCGTACCTCGCGTGCAAAGACGAATTCAAACGCTCGATGCCCGGTCGCCTGGTCGGCGTGTCGGTTGACGTGCATGGCAACCCGACCTATCGCCTGGCTTTGCAGACGCGCGAGCAGCACATCCGCCGCGAAAAAGCCACGTCAAACATTTGCACCGCGCAAGTCTTGCCCGCTGTGGTGGCCAGCATGTACGCGGTGTACCACGGCCCGCAGGGCTTAAAGCGCATTGCGCAGCGCGTGGCCAGCTACACCGCCATTTTGGCCCGTGGCCTTGAACAACTGGGTTGCCCGCTTCGTAGCCACAGTGCGTTTGATACCCTCAGCTTGAAGACAGATTCAGCTACTGATTCCATAGCTGCTCGCGCACGTGAAATGGGCCTGAACCTGCGAATTTACTGGAAAGATTACTTGTGCATTGCGCTTGACGAAACCACAACCCGCGAAGACATTGAACAGCTCTGGGCAGTCTTCGCCAAGCCCGGCCAGGCCTTGCCCAAGGTTGCCGATTTTGAAAAAGGCATCGAGCCGCTGATCCCCACCGAGCTGCGCCGCACCAGCGCGTTTTTGGCCCACCCTGTCTTCAACACCCACCATTCAGAAACTGCCATGCTGCGTTACATCCGCAGCTTGAGCGACAAGGACCTGGCGCTCGACCGCAGCATGATCCCGCTCGGCTCTTGCACCATGAAGCTGAACGCCACCAGCGAGATGATTCCCATCACCTGGCCCGAGTTCGCCAACATGCACCCGTTTGCACCCGCAGACCAGCAACGCGGCTATGCCGAGTTGGATCAGCAACTGCGTGCTTGGCTGTGCCAGGCCACGGGCTACGCGGGCATCAGCCTGCAGCCTAACGCGGGCTCGCAAGGTGAATACGCGGGTTTGCTGGTCATCAAGGCATTTCATGAGGCGCAGGGCCAGGGCCACCGCAACATTTGCCTGATACCCGCATCTGCCCACGGTACCAACCCGGCCAGCGCGCAAATGGTGGGCATGACAGTGGTCGTGACCGCCTGCGACGCCAAAGGCAATGTGGACATGGCTGACCTGAAGGCCAAGTGCGAACAGCACAGCGCCAACCTGGCGGCAGTGATGATCACCTACCCATCCACGCATGGCGTGTTTGAAGCCAACGTCAAAGAACTCTGCGCCTTGGTCCACAGCCACGGCGGGCGCGTGTATGTTGACGGCGCCAACATGAACGCACTGGTCGGCACGGCAGCGCCGGGCGAATTTGGCGGCGACGTGAGCCACCTGAACTTGCACAAAACATTCTGCATTCCGCACGGCGGCGGCGGGCCGGGTGTGGGCCCGGTGTGCGTGGTGGCAGATTTGGTGCCGTATTTGCCAGGCCATGTGGCCGGCGGCATTCCTGTCAATGGCGTGGGCGCCATATCCGCGGCCCCGCTGGGCAACGCAGCTGTGTTGCCGATCAGCTGGATGTACTGCCGGATGATGGGCCCCGAGGGTTTGAAGCAGGCGACCGAAATTTCTATTTTGTCAGCCAACTACATCAGCAGGCGGCTGAAAGACCACTTCCCCACCCTGTACGCCAGTGAGGCAGGCTATGTGGCGCACGAATGCATTTTGGACTTGCGCCCCCTGAAAGAAACCAGCGGCGTGAGCGCAGAAGACGTGGCCAAGCGCCTGATGGACTACGGCTTTCACGCACCGACGCTGAGCTTTCCGGTGGCTGGCACGTTGATGGTGGAGCCGACCGAAAGCGAAGACCTGAAAGAAATCGACCGCTTCATCAACGCCATGATTTCTATTCGCATTGAGATTGCAAAAATTGAAGCTGGCACCTGGCCACAAGACAACAACCCGCTCAAGCACGCGCCTCACACATCGGCCAGTGTTATTGCGGCTGAGTGGAACCGCCCGTATTCACGCGAGGTAGCGGCGTTCCCGGTAGCGGCACTCAAAACATCCAAATACTGGCCCACCACTGGCCGGGTAGACAACGTCTATGGCGACCGCAACCTGATGTGCAGCTGTGTACCGGTGAGTGACTATGCATGAAGCTCATTTCGATTGTTCTTGTTGGCGGTGGCGTGCTGTTCACCGCGGCCCTGTGGTGGCTATGGACACCTGACAAAGACCGAGCTGCGCTGGAGCCCCACTACCTGAACGCTCCTGGCGACATGATTGACGTCGCAGGCACGCGCCTGCACATGCGCGACAGCGGTCCTGAAACCGCACCCGCCGTGATCTTTCTGCACGGCTTTGGCGCCAGTTTGCATACGTGGGAGCCCTGGGCCAACACTTTGGCCAAAGACCTGCGCGTGATTCGCATCGACCTGCCCGGCTCTGGCCTGAGTGCTCCTGACACCACAGGTGACTACACCGACAAACGCAGCCTGCAAATCCTCAATGCCTTGATGGACAAGCTGGGCCTGGCCCGCGCCGGCCTGGTGGGTCACTCGATCGGCGGGCGCATCGCCTGGACATTTGCAGGTACGTACCCAAACCGGGTAGACAAACTGGTGCTGATAGCACCCGACGGCTTTGCCAGCCCCGGTTTTGAATACGGCAAGACACCCGAAGTGCCTGCCATGGCCAAGCTGATGCGCTTTGCCCTGCCCAAGCCACTGTTAACCATGAGCCTCAAACCCGCCTACGCCAGGCCAGAAACCATGACAGACGAGCTTGCCACCCGCTACCACGACCTGATGCTGGCCCCCGGCAGCCGGAGCGCGCTGCTGGCCCGCATGGCGCAAACCGTCTTGGTAGACCCGCTCCCCATCCTCAAACAAATCAATGCACCCACGCTGCTGGTGTGGGGCGAACAGGACGCGATGATTCCGTTTGCCAACTCAAACGACTATCTGAAAGCCATCAAAGACGCAAAGCGCGTGTCGTTTAAGGGCGTGGGCCACCTCCCGCATGAAGAAGCGCCGGCAGAATCGGTCACGGCGGTTCGAGGTTTTTTGTTGTCGCCAACAACCCCTTAGCGTCGTCCTCGCAGGAGGATGCCGTATTTGCTATTAAATCAGGAGCTGCTTGCACACATATATGCTGGCTTGGGGCATGATTTGACTCCCCAAAAAAACCTGAAACTGACCAAAACGCTCAAAACATGACTTCCTGGACGTCAAAAACCACCCAAAACCGCCAAAGATAGCCATTTTTAGGTGTCAAATGAGCCGTCAGACCAATGGATACGTGCGCGAGCAGCTACTATTACGATAGCATATCAAGTCTGGATATTCAACCCGCCTGATGCTTGCCCGCCGCCCAGCCGCGCTCCCCCAGGGCCGCTTGCGCGACGGCCTGGGGCGTCGCTTCCAGCGGCGTGGCCATGGTGTCGTTCCAGCGGTTCAAGAAGGCAAACATGGCAATCACGCCCAGAATTTCGGTGATCTCAGCGTCGCTCCAATGCTGCTGCAGCTCGGCAAACTGTGCATCTGTTACCGCATTGGGCTGAGCCGCTGCCGCCAACGCAAAGTCAAGCGCCAGTCGCTCTTTGACGCTGTAAAGCGGGCTGGTGGCGTAGGTCCACACGTCGGCCAGCTTGGCCTCGCTGATGCCAAAGTTCTTCGCCCCCAGAAGCGTATGGGCCTGGCAGTACACGCAGCCTGACACCTGACTGGCCACATGGCCTATCAGCCGCCGAAAGCCCAGGTCGACGTCCCCGGCAGGGTCCATCACGGCAGCGTTAAGCTGGGCCAGCGCCTGTACCAGCTTTGGCTTGCGCTGCATCGTCAGCACGCTGTTGGGGGTAAAGCCCAGCGTGCCGAGGAAAAAGTCAAAATGCGGTTTGAGCTCTGGCGTGGCCTCGGGCGGCAGTGGGGTCAGGCGGGACATGGCGCTGGTCTCAGGAGCCGGTCTTGCTTTTGACCAGCGCGTACACAAACAGCAACACCACAGCACCCACCACAGACGCAATAAAGCCTGCGGCCTGACCCGGCTGGTACCAGCCGAGAGCCGTACCCGCATAGTTGGCTAAAAACGAACCCGCCACGCCCAAAATGGCAGTCATGATCCAGCCGAGCTTGTCGTCGCCGGGTTTGACGGCGCGGGCAATAAAGCCAACGATCAGGCCAATGAACAAAGTTCCCAAAATTGACATCATGGTGTGGTTCCAGTGTGTGTTAAAAAATTGACTGTAACCGACCCACTGGTCATGGCAACCAACGCGACGCTTGGTGGCTGGTTAGACTGGCAGGCCTTGATGCCAAAGCTCGAAAACCCTCTAACGGCGCGTACCCCGACATGACACCCACAACGTTTCGTTCCAGCCTGTTGGTTATAGCCACGCTTGCGTTCATGGCAGCCTGCACTGAGGCACCCACCTGGCAAAAGCTCCTCAGCCTCAAAATCACCCAGCAATATCCCAACTACAAAGTACAAACCACAGCCAGCGGCGGCCTGCTGGTTGAACGACCTGGCAAAAACCCGCTGCCTGTCGACGCCGATGGGATTGGGCGCTTTTGCCAGCGCGGCCCCAAAGACTGCAACTACGCTACAGACCAGATGCTGCTGGAGCTGGGCGGCAAATAAATCGTTCATTAACCGCTGGTGAAAAGGGCAAGGCTGCCGTAAAGCTGTGTAAAGCTGCCAACCAAACACGCCGCCGTGACGTTAGGCGTATGCAGAATATGAACGATAAGGAGACTTTGATGCCGCAACGCCCCTCATCCCGATTCAAACCAACCGTCATCAGCCTGACGCTATTTTTCGCGTTGCCCTTGCTGGCAAGCTGGCCAGCACAAGCCCAAACCGACACCAACACCGCCGCAGCCTGGCGTGCTACTTCCCGCCTGGGCTATGGTCCCACTCCGGCCACAGCGCAGGCTGCAGAGCAAAACCCAAAAGCGTGGGCCACCAGACAGATCGATGCGGCTTTCCTGGCCAGCCAGAGTGCACCCAATATCCCCCAAGACATTGCACAGTTCAATCAACCCATCGGCAAATTGGCACAAGACTTTCGTGCTGAGCGTGAAGCGCGTAAAAACATCAAAGAGCAGGCCAGCCAACCCAAGCCGGGGTTGATGACGGCCAACAACGCCGCCGAACCGACGGGCTTTAGCCGCGAAATGACACAAACGGCCAGCGCCTGGCGCTTGATGTCGTGCAGTGACCCCGCCCTCGAAAACCCACTGCTGGCGCGCATGACAGAATTTTGGTTTAACCACCTCAATGTCTTTGTCGGTAAAGGCCCTGTCCGGCCGTTTGTGGGCCATTACGTCGTTAACGTGATTCGCGCCAACGCACTCGGCAAGTTTGAAGATTTATTGCTGGCCAGCGCACGCCACCCTGCGATGCTGTTTTATCTGGACCAGGCGCAAAGCAACGTGCGCGGCCTGAATGAAAACTACGCTCGTGAGTTGATGGAGCTGCACACCCTGGGTGTAGATGCGGGCTACAGCCAAAACGATGTACGCGAGCTGGCCCGCATTTTGACGGGCTGGACGGTCGGCTTGCAGCAGGGCGAAGGCTTCAGATTTGCAGAACGTCTGCATGACAGCGGAAACAAAACTTTGCTGGGCCGCAGCTTTACTTCTGACGGTGTGCGTGAGGGCGAAGACGCCATTCGCATGCTGGCCCGCCACCCAGCCACGGCCAAACGCATTGCCAAACGACTGGCAACCACCTTTGTTTCAGACAAACCACCGCAAGCACTGGTGGACCAACTCGCCGCCACCTTCACCCGCACGCAGGGCGACATTCGCGCGGTGATGCGCACACTGGTTGAATCGCCAGAATTCTGGAAGGCAGACAACACGCTGTTTAAAACTCCGCTGGACTTTGCCTGCTCAGCCCTGACGGCAGGTGGCGGTGCCAAAGAGCGGCGCGAGATTCAATTGACACTTGGCTTTTTAGCCCAGGCAGGCCAGCCGCTGCACGGCTGGCAAACGCCTGATGGTTACAAGACCGATGCCGCCACGTGGCTGGCCCCCGAGGCCCTGACGCGGCGCGCCGACTACGCCATGACATTGGGCAACCGCATCAACGAACCCACCTACCTGCAACCGTTTTTCAGCGCCGCCAGCCGTGACCGCATCGCCCGAGAGCAGCCAAGCGCGCGCACCGGTCTGATGCTGGCCAGCCCCGACTTCATGAGCAAATAACCTGAGGGATTGACCATGCAAACATCACAACTTTCACGCCGCCAACTGCTGATCGCATCCGGCCTGGCACTGGCTGGCAATACTGCAAATGTGTGGGCGCAAGCCGCACCGCAGGGCAACCGGGGCACGGGTCGCCTAGTCGTCGTGCTGCTGCGCGGCGCCTATGACGGCCTGTCGGCCTTCGTGCCTTATGCCGATGCAGACTACTACGCCAGCCGCCCAAACATCGCCATTGCGGCGCCTGATGGCAGCAACAAAACAGCACTCAAGCTCGACAACACCTTTGCGCTGCACCCGGCCCTTGCACCGGTGCTGCCGCTGTGGCAGCAAGGCGTGCTGAGCTTTGTCCCCAGCGCAGGTTTGCCAGCACCGAATCGCTCGCACTTTGCCGCCCAGTATGAAATGGAAATCGGTCAAAGCGGTAAAACCAGCGCAGCACCAGGCTGGTTGAATAAAACAGCCAGCAACAACCATAAAACCACGTCTGCCATCGGCGTAGATCAAAGGATCACCACCGCCATAGGCGTTGGCGAGGCCAACCCAGCCATCTTGGCGGGCGATGCACAGGTCAAGCTCATCCCGCGTGGCCAGGCCGCTGAGCGTACCGGCGTGCTGGCCAATGACAAAACCCGCCAAGCCCTGATGGACTTGTACGCCGGCAACGACAAGCTGAGTGAAGCCTTCCGGCAAGGCGCAGGCAGCCGCATGCAAAGCGCGCAAGAACTGAGCACCGAGAAAATGGAGATCGACGGCAAACGCATGGGGCCCAAAATGGACCGGGCGCTCGACAAGGACGGCACACCGCCCACCACCCAGGCACAAAACGCGCAAATGCTGGCGGCCAGCAACGGCGCATCAGACCCGGTTGGCCTGCAGCTTGACGCGCAGCACCTCGGTACATTGATGCGCAATGACCGCAATTTGCAACTTGGCTTTTTGTCCGCTGGTGGCTGGGACACGCATGCCAACCAAGGCAACGCCACTGGCCAGCTGGCCAACAATCTGGGTAACCTGGGTCGGGCCATTGCGCAGTTGCGGCAAGATTTTTCAGAGCCCGGCGACATGGTGGTGGTGATGAGCGAGTTTGGCCGTACGGCTGTCGAAAACGGTACACGCGGCACCGACCACGGCTACGGCAACGCGATGTGGCTGGTAGGCAACCGCGTCAACGGCGGGCGCTGGCACGGCCAGTGGACGGGTCTGGCGCGAGGCAATCTGAACGAAGCGCGTGATTTGCCCGCCCACCATGACTACCGCGCGGTGCTGGCACAAGTCATGCGCAGCACTTTCGCCATGCAAGACTCAGCCCTCAGCAACGTCTTGCCCAACACCCGGTGGGACACGCGGCTGGACAGCCTGATGCGGCGGACTTAATGCACGCTTTGCAAAACTGAAAAAGTAAATGGCCCGTAAAGCGTTCAACCAAAACACAAACCGGGCGTTGTAGATGCAGGCAGCAAATTCTTGTCGCCACCAAAAACCCAGGAGCACCTCATGACGTCATCCTTTAAAACCATCATCTCCAGCACGGTTCTGGTGTTGGCCAGTGGCATCGCTTTCAGCGCGTTGGCTCAAACGCCTGCAACCCCCGCCACGCCAGCAGCACCTACCCAAGGCCCGCGCACCCCAGGCAAAGGCCTGAAAGCGCTGGACACCAACAACGACAAAATGCTGTCACGCGACGAAGTTAAAAGCCGCCCCATGCTGACCAAAAATTTTGACGCGATTGATGCGAACAAAGACGGCCAGCTGTCACGCGACGAAATGAAAGCCTACCGCAAGGCCCATAAAGGCGACGGCAAGGCACCCATCAAAAACTGATGGACTGTTCACCAAGCAAAAGGGCTGCTCATTGAGCAGCCCTTTTTTATGTGCCGCGCGGCTTACTTGGACTCAATTGCCATAGGTACTGAATGGCCGCGCGTTTTATACAGCGACACCAACACACCACCGGCAATCAATCCAAACGTCACGCTGAGCGAGAACACGGGCGGTATCTTGCCGATGATGCCGACCAGAAATATTTTGGTTCCAATGAACACCAGCACCAGGGCCAGCGCGTACTTCAAATACTTGAAGCGGTGCACCATGGCAGCCAGTGCAAAGTACAGCGCACGTAAACCGAGAATGGCAAAAATATTGCTGGTGTAAACAATGAACGGGTCATTGGTGATCGCAAAAATAGCAGGCACCGAGTCCACCGCAAAAACCAGATCAATGATTTCCACCATCACCAGTGCCAGAAACAGCGGCGTGGCCCAGCGAACGGTTTTGCCTGTTTCTGCATCACGCCTGTCCACAAAAAACGCGTTGCCCTGTACCTGCGGCGTCACTCGCATGTGCTTGCGCAACAACTTCAAAATCGGATTGTTGGCAATGTCTGGGGTGTGGTCAGCCACCAGCCACATCTTGATGCCCGTCACCACCAGGAACACGCCGAAGACATACAAGATCCAGCTGAACTGCGTGACCAGTGAAGCCCCCAAGCCAATCATGATGGCGCGCAGAACAATCACGCCCAAAATACCCCAGAACAACACGCGGTGCTGATACAGCCTGGGGATGGCCAGATAAGTAAAGATCATGGCGATAACAAACACGTTGTCCATTGACAAGGACTTTTCAATCAGGAAGCCGGTGAAGTATTCGATGCCGCTTTGCGACCCCAGATACCACCATACCCAAGTGCCAAACAGCAGGGCCACGCTGATGTAGCCAGCGGACAAAAGCAGGCTTTCCTTGACTTCAATCTCATGGTCGTCCTTGTGCAAAACGCCCAGGTCAAACGCCAGCAACATGACAACGATGCCGATAAAAACCAGCCATATCCACACGGCCTTACCTAAAAAATCCGAGTATAAAAATTGAAGCAAGGGTTCCACGGAAGTCCTCAGAGGTTTAACTTGTTAAAAATGTCAGTCGAAGATGTCGTTCAGCCACGACTTTCGGCGCCGTGTCTGATAGCCCTGTGAGCCATACGACGGGTGACGGTCCGAATCAACGAAATCAGGTTGAAATGCATTGGCCGAGCGCTGTGTTTGAAGCTGGCTGGCACCTAGCGCTATCAGCTTGTCCAGCTCGCCCCTGTCAAGCCACACACCTCGACATTGGGGACAGTAATCAATTTCAACGCCCTGACGGTCTGTGATGACCAAAACGGAATCAGGGCAGGTGGGGCATTTCATGTTGCGTTCCTTAAATTGAACATGACTTAAGCGCCAGTTGCCAAAGGCAAGCTGGAAGGGCGCTGTGGGCGGCTGCGCTGCCAGTTGTGGAGCAGCGAGCGGGTTGCGCGTGCCAAAGCGCTTTGCAGGGCTGAAAACCAGTCCTTGGCCAGCGACGTCACAACCACTGGTTTGCCGCCGTCGGTGATCAATTCAACCTGGCAGCGCTTGTCAATGCCACCACGCGGACCATTGATGTCCGACAGGTGCACCCGCACACGCGGCGCAAGCCAAGCCAGGCGTTTGAGGGCTTGGCGAACCCGGCGCTCAGCCAAAGTGCGTAATCTGGCGGCTTGGGGGTCTGAAGATTCGAAAATGACTTGCATGGCTTGCCTTTCGGTTGGGTTGAACACAAAACTCTTGGAGGGCATTGAAGAGTAGGTGTTGAATCAATTCTTTAAAAGCAGATAATCAAGAACATTAATTCCGTAAAAACCTGATGATTGGCACGCCCCTTGAACACACCTTTCAGCTACCGCCATCTGTATTACTTCTGGGTGGTGGCCAAAGAAGGCGGCATGGCCAAGGCGGCTGACAAGCTGGACATGGCGGTACAAACCATCAGCACCCAAGTACGCGAGCTTGAAAAATCATTGGGTTATGAGCTGCTCAAGCCCGCCGGGCGCGGGGTGGCACTGACAGATGCTGGCCTGGCTGCCATGCAGCAGGCCGAGTTGATTTTTCAGCTAGGCGAAAAGCTGCCAGATGCCGTGCGCGACGCAGTGGGTGCGCCGTCTGTCCGGCTGGCAGTCGGCATCTCTGAAGGCCTGGCCAAGCTGGCTGTTCGGCAGCTGATGCAGCCGGTGATGCACACCCCCAACTTGCGGCTGATTTGTCAGGAAGATGAATTTGAAGATTTGCTGGGTGACCTGGCGCTGCACAGGCTAGACGTGGTGCTGGCCGACCGCCCTGCCCCAAACAACCCCAATCTGAAGGTGTACAGCCATTCGCTGGGGTCATCAAACTTGTCGTGGTACGCGCCAGCGCCTTTGCTAGCCGCAGCCCGCAAGGGATTTCCACACTCGTTGGCCAAAGTACCCGTTCTGATGCCGACTTCCCACGCCGCCGTGCGCATCAAAATTGACCACTGGTTTGAACGCCATGGCATCAAACCCAACATCGTTGGCGAGTTTGAAGACAGCGCTCTTCTCAAAACTTTTGGTGCCGCCGGCATGGGCATCTTCCCCGCCGCCGATTTGACACACGTTGAACTGATGGAGCGCTACAACGTCAAGCGCGTTGCGGCTTGCGATGGGGTGGCAGAGCACTTTTATGCGATTGGTGCGCATAAAAAGGTTTTGCACCCATTGGTGCAAAAGTTGCTACCCCGATAACGACTCTCAAGCTCCGCGCAGCTTTTCAGGTCGCGCTATTTTTTTAAACTTGATCAGCCGCGCCAATTCAATCGCGTCTTTTTTGACCTGCCGCTCGGCGTCCAGCAGTTGCCCAGCTGCCAGCCAGCCGGCAAACTCATCAGGCGTTTCCAGCGTGATGCGGCCCAGCGTCGCATGGCGAAATTCATAAATCACAATTTCAGCGGCTTTTTGCAGATTGATGCGGCCTTTGGTCAGCACGGCACCGCGCTTGCGGCCTATGTCTTCGAGCACGGTTTCGTCGGTTGAATCAGGGGTGATGTCTACTTTGTAGCGCTCGGTTAACGCTGCCGGGTATTTTTTAATCAGCAAATTCAGCAGTTCCAGCGCCACTTCTTCTTCACTGAAGGCATTGCGCCCTATCGCGCCGCTGGCGGCCAGGTTGTAGCCGCTTTGCGCCACGATGATGCGCGGCCACAGCATGCCGGGCGTGTCCCATAGGTAAAACCCATCGGCCAGCACAATGCGCTGCTCGATTTTGGTGATGCCCGCCTCGTCGCCGGTTTTGGTGGCGCGCTTGCCTGTCAGGGTATTGATAAGGGTGGATTTGCCGACGTTGGGGATGCCGCAAATCAGCACCCGCATCGGTTTGACCATGCTGCCACGCAGCGGAGCCAGCCCATGGCAGGCATCAATCAGTTTGCGGGCCGGTGCGGTTTCGCTGGCGTCAAGCTCAATGGCCCGGGTGTTGGGCATGGCGTTGTAATGCGCCAGCCACAGTGCGGTGATGGCCGGGTCGGCCAGGTCTTGCTTGTTCAGCACCTTGAGCGTGGGGCGCGATGCGGTCAGCTCGGCCAGCTTGGGGTTGGCGCTTGAGCCGGGCAGGCGTGCATCCAGCAGCTCAATGACCACATCAATTTCCTTGATGCGTTCACTGATTGCCTTTTGCGTCAGGTACATATGCCCTGGAAACCACTGAATCGCCATTGTTGAAAGTCTTTCGTTGCTAGAACGTATTATCGGTGGCGTTACTTCTACCGAATGATTTGCACCATGCCTCTGCCTCGCCCACCCACCCAAGCACCCGCTCAGAAGCCCATGAACAAAGCGGCTACCAAAGCCAACAATGAGCTGGCCATCAAGGGCATTTTGTGTATTTTGATTGGGCTCGGCGTGGTGGTGTCGCCTTATTTCATCACCTCGCCCGGCATGCAGGGTATTGTGGCCAAGTCGGCCGCTGTCGGCTGGTTTGCGCTGGTGCTGGGGCTGGCGTTTGTGGGCTTGTATGCACGGCGGCGCATGGCAGCCAAACCCGGTCATTCGCTATAGATAAAATAGCTCCTTGCGCACGTATCTATTGGCTTGAAGACCGATCAGACGCTTAAAACAGCCTCTTTTTCGGGTTTTTTGGGCACACTCAGCCGCTCAGCAGACACATACTGCTCGCGGTAGACCTCAAACGGCATGCTGTCGAGGGCTTCAATCTTCTTCTGGTCGGCAATCGACTGCTGGCTCAAACTTTGAAAGTGGGCTTGCTGCTCATCGGAGAACGGCATGGCCTGAAAGTGAGCCCTGGTTTTTTCAGATTGGGCGCGTACAAACTTGACGAAAGAGTTGTCATGGTCTTTAGCCATGGCGGCCAGCACTCTGGCTGATGGCAGGGTACTGGGGTCGTTTAAACCAACTGTTGCCGCAGCCAGAGCCACGCTGTAGTCGGTTGTGCCGTGGGCTGCATCCAGCGCAGCGGCTATGGGCGCACATTGGGCGACGATGTCATGGCCCCAGTCCGTCAATCTGACTTCCTTGCCGCCCCGCTCCAGTGTCAGGCCAGGCTCGCGGCCACGGGCTGCGGTGCGGTGCTGGTTGCGCGCCAGCGCGGCAATTTCTTCAGGGCTGTCTGGCGGGCTGGCACTTGTCAGGCAATGCAGTAAAAACACATCCAGAAAACGCATGGTCTGCGTGCTGATACCGACCGGCTCGAACGGGTTCAGGTCCATCAGCCGCACCTCAATGTATTCCACCCCCCGCTCGCGCAGCGCATGCAGCGGTCGCTCGCCCGGAAAAATAACCCGCTTGGGGCGAATGGTGCCGTAAAACTCGTTTTCGATTTGCAGCAGCGTGGTACCCAGCTGGTTGTAGTCACCCCCAGGGTTTTGAATGCCGACCTTTTCATAGGCAGGGTAAGGCCGCGTTAATGCTTCTTGCAGCGACGCGGCGTAGCCCTCCAGGCTGTTGTAGCTGACGGCCAGAGATGCTTGAGCATCGCTCTGGTAGCCCAGCCTGCCCATGCGCAGCGACGTGCCGTAAGGCATGTACATCGTGCTGGGGCTCAATTGCTGCAGCTCATGTTGCCTGCCGGCTACAAAGCTTGAACACACCGCCGGCGACGCGCCAAACAGGTACAGCAACAAAAATGCCTCGCGGCGAAAGTTGCGGATCTGCGCAAAATACTGCTCGCTGGTCACGCCCGGGAAAGACCAGTTGTAGTGAATGCCTGAAATCGTTTGCATGCGCCGTCCGTAGCGGTGCGACAGCCCCAGGCGGTAAACGCTCTTGGCGCGGCCCACATTGGACGAGCCGAAACGGGCGACCGGAATGGTTTCATCCGTCGGCAAACCGCAGGGCATGCTGGATACCCACAGCATTTCGTCGCCCAGCGCCTGCATGCTGCGGTAGGTGTACTGATGGATCTGTGTCAGCTCATCCAGCGCGGCCTGAACGCTCTTGTGCACGCCCGTGACCAGTTCAACCTGCGATTCGCTGAAGTCGGTCGTGATGCTGGGATGCGTCAGCGCCGAACCCAGGGCCAGCGGGTGCGGGGTCAGGGCCAACGCGCCGCTGGGCTGGGCCCGCAAGCTTTCTTTTTCAATCCCGCAAGACATGCCTTTCAGGCGATCAGGCGACAAATCTGTGGTCGACAGGGATGTGTGTGCCTGTAAATGGGTCATGGTGCTGTTTTCCGTATTCTTTTCAAGTGGGCTGGAAGTTATCACAGGCCAGCTTTTTTCGCTGGCGCGAGCCGTTTGTCAGCGCCATTGCGGTGCTCAGGCCATACATTAGGCTGGCTAACCGAACTTGCAAGTTAAGCTAAAGAACTATAAAGTAGCAAGATAAAAATAACTATTTAAGAAAATTCCCCAGGGCCTATGTTCAATTTTCTAAAAAAGCTGTTCTCGTCGATGAGCCTTAGCCGGTCACCGGCTGGCAACAGCTCATTGCCCAACAGTCGCATTCATCAACAGTCCATCCTGCATGATGGCTCAGAAACCGCAACGCGCGGCCAGCTGGTGCAAATCATGATGCGCGACCTGGTCCGCAAAAGCGGCATACCGCCCGGCTGGATTCAGTGCCAGGTTCAGGTCGTCACCAGCCGAACACGGGGCGAAGGCATCTCTGTGCGCCTGGTGGTCAAGCAATGGGACGAGCGCCTCATGAAATACGCGTTCGCTTTTCAAAAGGCGCTGTTGACCGACATCGTGCAGTTTGAACCCCAGGCAGCCTCGTGGCTTCAGGGCATCGCCTGGCAACTTGAAGTGGCCGGCACCTGCCCGGTGACCGAGCTGCCCGGCAGCCAGTACTGGAAAACACATGGGGAGGTCGATCCGTTTGACATCATTCCCATACCCGCCAGTGCCATGCCCGTTCACGCGCCTGTCCCTGCGCCTGTCGCACCGCCCGTTGTGGCCATGACACCGCCCATCGCGGCTGCGGCTGCGCCTGTGTTGGCTGCCGCGGCTGTTCCTACTTTTGCTTTGGATGCGCTTGAACCTTTGCCGCCACTGGTTGACGAGCCGCCCACGCCAGAAAACGACACTGCAGAAGACCTGGAACGCCTGTTTGCCATTCGGGACAGGGAGCTGGAACAACTGGCCGTCAACAACCTGTTGCCACAGGGTTACGAAAAAACCGAACCCTCGCCCCTGTAGTTTGTCCGGCTGGCGATAAGCATCAGGCCAGAACGCGGTTTAAAAAAACCTCCAGGTCGGCGACTTCCTGTGGGCACACCGAATGCTCCATCGGGTAGTCGTGCCACTCCACCGCATAGCCCATGGCCGCTAGCGCGTCACGCGATGCGGTGGCGCGTGGCAGCGCCACCACACCGTCGCGCGTGCCGTGCGCCATGAAAATCGGCGTTTTCAAACTCGCTGATGTGTGCTCTGCCGCTGTATTGGCCGCCAGCGGCAAGTAGCCCGACATGCCCACCATGCCAGCCAGCGCCTCGGCATGGCGCAGCCCTACCATCAGCGCCATGGCGCAACCCTGCGAAAAGCCCGCCACCACAATGCGGCTGGCGGGTATGCCGCGTGCTTTTTCATTGGCAATCAGCGCTTCAATTTCAACGCGCGAGCTGCGCAGGCCTGCCTCGTCTTCACGTTTGACCAGATCCGCCGCCAGAATGTCGTACCAGGCAGGCATGACGTAGCCGCCATTAATGGTGACGGGAATGGTCGGTGCATTGGGAAACAGATACCGCACCGGCCCCACGCTCGACAAATCAATCTGCTCGGCTATCGGCACAAAGTCGCGCCCATCCGCCCCCAGGCCGTGCATGATGAGAATGGTGGCGACCGGGTTGTCACCGGTTTGGGCTTCAAGGACTTGGAGGGGCATGGTGGTTTTAAGTTGGATTCAGTGAAGGTTGATTCTAGTAAGCACCCCGTGCAGACATCCAAAGTCTTATGCTGTGCGTATTATTTGTAGTCACCCCACCGGCAACATTCCATGACACATCTCGCCCAACGCGCTTTTCAGTTTGTAATTCCAGCGTTTTTCGTGGCGCTTCAAGCCTTGATGCCCGCACATGCTGAAGCGCTGTCCGTCAAAGACGAGAAAGCCGTGCAAACCGTGGTGCAAAGCCAGTTGGCCGCGTTTGCCAAAGACGATGCCGACAAAGCGTTTTCATTCGCCGCGCCGGAGCTGCGCAAGACGATTGGCAACTCAAGTGCCTTCATGGCGATGGTTAAAAACAGCTACCCAGTGGTGTACCGCCCAGCCTCGGTGGCTTTTTTAAAGCCGGAAGGCAGTGGCGACGATGTGATTCAGCGCGTGCAAATGCTGGACGCCAGCGGCACGTCCTGGCTGGCGGTGTACAGCCTGCAACGGCAAAAAGACAAGACCTGGCGCATCAGCGGCTGCGCGGTGGTGGAGAACAAGGGCCGCATGGCTTGAACCAAGCGGCGCCGGATGCTCTTTTTTCAGGAGCTGCTTGCGCACGTATCCATTGGCTTTGAGGCACTTTTGACACCCTAAAACGGCTGTTTTTCAGGTCTCAAGCCACTTTTTGGCTTGGTTTTGACTGGCTGGTTGCCTCAAAACGCTGTTTTCAGGCCGTTTTCACCTATGTTTTAGGGCTTTTGACCAATGGATATATGCGCGAGCAGCTATGAAAATATGAGCGGATGGGTCGGGGCCGACCCGTTAGCCCGTTCACTCATACTGCGTCCACATTCGCAAGACACGAACAACCCGTTCGTTTGGGAAAACCTCATAAACCATGCGGTGCTGAATGTTGATGCGACGCGAATAGGCGCCAGCGAGGTCTCCAACCAACTTCTCATACGGTGGCGGCCTTTGCAGCGGATTGGTCGCAAGAACCTCGAGCAGCTCCTGCGCTTTTGGCTTGAGCCCGCTGGCAGCAAGCTTCTTGGCATCTTTGAGCGCCTGCTTGGCAAAAACGATCTCCCAACTCACCACTTGAGTGCCTTCGCACTCTTTGCTACCGGTTCAGCCATACCGGCTTTGATGGATTCGCGCATACCTGGCACCGCAAGCAGATACAAAGTTTCTTGTATGGCACTCCAGTCTTCAGCCGACAGCAAGACAGCATTGGTTCGCTTTCCTGAAATGATGATGGGTTCATGCGACGCTGCCGTTTCATCAATGATCCGGTAAAGGTTGGCGCGAGCTTCGCTAGCGGTCAGTGCCTGCATGTTCAAGTTCCTCAAAGGTGAGTAAAATGGTACGCAATTACGTACGCAATGTCAACTGTGAAAAGTAGAGTTGAAGACCGCGGCTAACGTCGAGTTGAGGGGCACCTTGTACTAGCCGGCCGCGAGGTGGAACATGCGCCAGCCCGCCTCGCGGCCGGGTACGGAAAGGTGTCCCTTCGAACGGAGGGTTAGGCTACGGAGCGCGAGCATGGACGTTGGCGCGCTGACACCTTGTGTGATTCGCTGCTATGCATTGACGGAGCACAAAGTGGGAGCGCACTCAGCGAGCACCGATACACACCAGTCCTCGCCAAGCACCACCCACTCCTTGAGCGCCGGATAGAAGCCTGCTTTCATGATCTCTGAGGATGCCTTCTGCTGATCGAACCAACCACCCGATAGGACTTCATACACCAGGGTTGGCTCACGTTGTCCTTCGAATTGCACGCCGTTGTGCGAGAACTCCGGGAGTTCCCGTTCATCAAGAACACGAACGCCGACTATGTTTTCAAACGAGATCGTGTAGAAGCCATTGCTAGGTTCGAACGTCTCGACTTCAACGGCGAGCCCAGCGCCGACAAGCGCCACACGCCTGATAAGCGTGTATCGACTAGCAGGCGCTGCGATGAATGATCGGAGCTTTGTCTTGGTAGTCATTTACGAGGCGCCGGAAGGCAACGCTGCGCACGACGTAACGCCAATTCGAAGAAAGCATAACGTAGAGGTGACCGGCGCTGCGCGGCTTTATCGCGCAGCGTCCAGCGACAGAAGGGAGCGAGGTCGACCGCCATGTTAGGGGTGGGGATAGTCATCCTTCGATGAGTCAAGTTCGTTCTGGACGTCGGTTTGCGCGGACGGTGCCGTTCCCCACGTACGCTGATAGTTCGCCAACGTCTCGCAATAAGGATCGAGTTGTGGCTCCGGGATATTTACCATGCCGACGGCAGCGCTGAGTAGAGCATAGGGCGCGTGTGGCGACTGAGCCAATGAGCGAATTGCAGCGACGGATGCAGGAGAAAAGTCCAACTCAAAACCGCGGAAGTTGTTACCAAGTTTTCTTATCCACGGTAGCCCGTAGTGATGGAGAAGCCGACTAGACGAGTGTGCAAGGACACTTCTAGCCGGCGCCCCCTTCGCCAGTTCTTCCACAAATTTCATTGGGACCGCGCTAACGCTTACTTGGTTGGTTGGTTGATCAACGTCATAGAGGAGAAGGTGGCTAGCATGCGTATTGGCGCTAATGCGATTAAGTTGGACGGATTTGATTGACTTGAACCCGACTGGAGCGCCGTTGCCATTGAAGTATTGCCGTTTGGCCTCGTAATAGGCCACTCCGTCAACGTGCTCGTCTGCCGTTAGCCAAACCCGGACGAGTAAAGCGATGTCGCCGAAGTCAGTTTCGTTGGAACCTGTCAGCTTGTAGCCCTCCCAACGGACGTTTTGCGCTTGATCGGACCATGCCAGTTCCGTCCCGACTTTTTCAAGAGCATCGAGAACCTGAGTAGTGATGTGATTCTCGCTCCAGCCTCCAATTCGTTCTTTGCAGAAGCAATCTGCAACAGCGCCGCTAACTGCGGTGTTGGCTGTTCTTAGCCAAGTGGAATGATTCATGGGGAGTGATCCGTTCATTTGAATTGGGCGACGGTGGCGGAACCACCCCTAACGTTTGAATTAACGGGCGCCGTTAGGTGTCCAGTTGAATGAATGGTTAGGCGTCGCCGCCAGTTGGCGATGCGGGCTTCTCAGCAGCGTTTGATGAATTGCGGGGCCCGCGTTGAAAAGCGGCTCTGATCTCGTCCAATTTCTTGCGACTCTCCGCGAAGTCGTCGAAGGAGTACGGTTGCTCGGTTCCGCCGTTGGATGCGCACAGTCGCGCCTCTAGACCGGTTGCCTCGTAAAGACCTAACCAGCACTCGCGGGCGGTTGCCATCACTGCGCTCTTTATGCCCTCTTCGGTCTCCTTCTTGCGCGGCGTCTCCAGTTCACTGACGACCAGCGCACACGATTGCAGTCGCATTGCGCATTCTTCAATTATCAGGAGCAAACCCCCATCAGAAACAAGTAGCGGGTCAATCGCTAGCAATCGTGATCGAGCTTCGCGCAACTCCTCAGCCTTGAACTTCCATGTCTGATGAGACCTTCCGATCGCACGTGCTACATCTTCACAGACGCGTGCAGCTGAGAGAAAGATGACGCGGAGAGTCCTCGCTCGTCTCAACTGTGTTGTGTGGTCATTTGCCTCGCGACGCTTGAGTTCAAGTGAATGTTGACGTTGAACGACCGCCAGAGCTGCGACTATCGCTGCGACAGAGCCAACTGCCTGAATCCAAGCGGGCGCGCTTGAATTGAGGAAGCTTGCGACCCATGGCCATCCGGCCAGAGCAGTAGCAACAATCAGAAGGAGGATTGAACCTACAACAATGCTGCCAAAGACGGGCGCCCAAACTTCGCTGGCGGACTGTTGATTGGCGGAAGGGTTCATCTGTGACGCCTTTGCACGCGAATGCATGAGAACATTGAATTGCGACGCCTAACGTAATGTATGCCGCAATCCCTGCGGTATAAAAATGGCGCTGCAACATAATCTGGGCATCAAAATCTCCTGGAACTGGCTTGCCTGTTAGGTTTCAAGATCATATACTGTAGATTTATACAGGTATAAAGAATCATGAAACCCCGCAACCCGCCTTTGCAATCTTTTCGCTTGCTTGACCAGGTCAGGGAGCGGATTCGTTACCTTCACTATAGCCTGAGTACTGAAAAAACTTACCTGTATTGGGTCCGGTTTTACGTCCGCTGGCACGGTCGCAGTGGCAAGATGACGCATCCGCGCGACATGGGGAGCAAGCAGGTTGAGGCTTTTTTAACCATGCTGGCCAATGAACGCAAAGTGTCTGCGTCCACGCATAACCAGGCCTTAAGTGCGCTGCTGTTTTTATACCGTGAGGTACTGGAAGAAGATTTGCCGTGGCTGACAGACATCAGCCGGCCCGCCCAAGTGGGCCGCATTCCGTCGGTTTTGACCAAAGATGAGGTTGCTGGCTTGTTGGCTGCGATGGACGGTGTCACGGCTTTGCTAGCACGCTTGCTGTATGGCACGGGTATGCGGCTGATGGAGGGCATGCGCCTTCGCGTGAAGGATGTTGACTTTGACCGCCACGTCATCATCGTGCGAGAAGCTAAAGGCAACAAAGACCGGGTGGTGATGCTGCCGCGCTCTTTGGCCCCGGCTTTGCAGCAGCAGATGATGGCTGCCCGCGCCCTGTGGCAAGCGGATCGCCAGGCGCAGCGGGCCGGGGTACAGGTGCCTGATGCGCTGGAGGTCAACTACCCGCGCCTTGGGCAAACCTGGGGTTGGTGCTGGTTGTTCCCCTCACCTACTTTGTCGGTTGACCCGCGCAGTGGCATTGAGCGGCGGCACCATTTGTATGAGGAGCGGCTGCAACGCGCTTTAAAGCTGGCCGTACCGCTAGCGGGGATCGTCAAGCCTGTCTCTGTGCACACCCTGCGCCACAGTTTTGCGACGCATTTACTCCAGTCAGGCACAGACATTCGCACGGTACAAGAGCTGTTGGGCCACAGTGACGTGAGCACAACCATGATTTACACGCATGTGCTGAAGGTAGCCGCTGGGGGCACGGCCAGCCCGCTGGATGCGTTGGCGGTTTAACAACAAACGCTCCTTTTTCAGGAGCTGCTCGCGCACGTACCCATTGGCCTGAAGCCCGATTTCATACCTCAATACGTGCCGATATAGTCTTTTTTACCAACTTCAACACCGTTGTGCCGCAAGATGGCATACGCGGTGGTGGTGTGAAAGAAAAAATGCGGCAAACCGTAGTTCAGCAGGTACGACTGGCCGGTAAAACGCTTTTCTTTGGGTGTGCCGGCTTGGGTGACGATCTCGCGCGTGGCGGCTTCGTCAAACTTGGCCACGTCCAGCCCACCAATAAACGTCAGCACGGTGTCGATGCGGGTTTGCAGGTCGGCAAAGGTTTGCTCGTTGTCGTCCATCTTGGGCACGTCCACACCCGCCAGCCGGGCTGACACGCTTTTGGCGAAGTCGCTGGCTACCTGCACCTGGCGCAGCAGGTTAAACATGTCAGGAAACAGCCGTGCCTGCAGCAGCGCGTTGGGGTCAATCTTTTTATCGACGGCGTGGGCTTCGGCCTTACGCAAGACCTCTTTGAGGCCGCCGAGCATTTGCTTGAAAACGGGAATAGACGTGGTGTAAATCGAGCTGGTCATGGTTTCTTTCGTTGGTTAGAGCTTGTCCGGGGATAATTTGGAGTCGCGCAAGTCGATTTCCAGGATGAGCTGCTAGGCGCAAAATCCAAGGCAAGGCTGATGCCTTGCCTGATTTTGTAACAACGCAGATCGCCCGAAAATCAACTTGCCCTTCGGGTTGGGGTGAAATCGGGCGATTTGACTACCAAATCTCTTGCATGGGCATGAGCCCATGTGGCGAGATGTTGGCAGCCAACTCATCCCGATTGCACCCCAACGCAGCCCCAAATTATTCCCGGACAAGCTCTCAGCTGTATTGTGCAGGCTGACGTATGATTTTATGGAAACAACCACCGAAGGTGCCACATGAACGCTCCCACTCCCCAATCAACCCTTCAACCCAGCCTGGCTGCCCTGCCCCTGATCAAAAAATGGGTGTCCTTTGCATCGGTGTCGCGCGACAGCAATTTGCCGATCATTGAATGGACGCGCGAGCTGCTGGAAGCCCAGGGCATTGAATGCCACTTGAGCTATGACGACACCGGCAAAAAAGCCAACCTGTGGGCCACCCTGCCCGCCCATGACGGCGAAAGCAAAATCAGCGGGCTGGTGCTGTCAGGCCATACCGATGTGGTGCCGGTGGATGGCCAGCCCTGGGTGACAGACCCGTTTGAGGCGCAAATCATTGGCGACAAGCTGTACGGGCGCGGCGTGACCGACATGAAAAGCTATGGCGCTACCGCCTTGATGATGGTGCCCGAGCTGCTTAAACGCAAGCTGAAGCGCCCGGTGCATTTGGCTTTTAGCTATGACGAAGAAGTGGGCTGCATTGGCGTGCACCGGCTGATTGCCGACATGCAGGCACGTGGCTACAAGCCTGCGGGCTGCATTGTGGGTGAGCCTACCGGCATGCAGGTGGTGATAGCGCACAAAGGCAAGCACGGCTACAAAACATCGGTGCGCGGGCATGAAGCGCATTCGTCCCTGACACCACTCGGTGTGAACGCGGTTGAGATTGCCTGCGAATTTGTGACGCACCTCAAAGGCATGCACCGCGCATTGGCCAAAGACGGCCCGTTTGATCCCATTTACGACGTGCCGCACACCACCATCCACACCGGGGTGATTGCGGGCGGTACGGCGCTGAATATCATCCCGCGCGACTGTGACGTGATTTGGGAGATTCGGCATCACCACATGAACTCGCCTGACGAGCTGTTTGCCCAGGCCAAGGCCTTTGCCGACAGCCTGGTGCCCGCTATGCAAAAAGTAGCACCTGACACCGGCATCACGCATGTGCGCACGTCGATGCTGCCGGGCTTTGCAACGGCAGCTGACAGCGACATTGCCAAGCTGTGCTTTAGCTGTGCGGGCACAGATCCTGCACGCGGTGCTGGCAAAGTGTCGTTTGGCACCGAGGCATCGCTGTTTCACAACGCAGGTGTGCCCACCATTGTTTGCGGCCCCGGCCACATTGCCCAGGCGCACCAGCCCAACGAATGGGTAACGCTGGAGCAGCTGGCCTGGTGTGAGCGCTTTATGCGAAAGCTGGCTGATGAGATTTGTGTTTCTTGAATATTGACTATTGAATGACTGACTGGATTTAAAAAATGATGCACCGCAGAAGTTTTGTTGTCGCGCCGCTGGCTCTGTCTGCTGGTTTGGCATTCGCCCAAACCAACCCCAAAGTCGCCCGCATCGTGGTGCCCTTCGCCCCCGGCGGCGTGCAGGACCTGCTGGCGCGCGCCCTGTCAACCGAGCTGGGCGTGGCCCTGGGCCAGACCGTCATCATTGACAACAAGCCCGGCGCGGGCGGCACGGTGGGCACGGGCTTTGTGGCCAAGTCTGCCCCCGACAGTGGCGCGATGGTATTGGCCGCGGCCAGCCACAACATTGCGGGCAGCC
>JANNYZ010000189.1:0-8492 GCA_031410335.1 Polaromonas sp.
CGGCGCGCTGATCATCCACTACACCACCAAGGTGCTGTACGGCACGCTGAACTGGGGGCTGAACGCACAGCAGGCCATTGACCTGCCCAACTTCGCCTCATTGAACGGCCCCAGCCTGCTGGAAGAAAAGCGCTTCACCCCCGCCACCATCGAGGCCCTGCGGGCACGCGGCGCAGAGGTGCGCGAGATGAACATGACCAGCGGCCTGCAGGCGATTCAGAAAACCGACAAAGGATTTTTTGGTGGGGCTGACCCACGGCGTGAGGGTGTGGTGCTCGGGGACTAAAGAGCCCTGCTTTTCTCTACACATTCCGGTGTCACTCACCCTCTGATCCGGAAATTCTTGACACTTTGCCATTGAACTTCTGGTGATGCGCCACATGAAGTTTGGCGACTTTAGAAATGAGCCAACGACTGCTCTGGCCGCAAGCGGTCGGGTACAAGTGTCCGCTGTCTGGCACGAAACGTACCATTGACTCATGGGGCTCGCTGCAGACATTTGCCACCGCTTGGACGGGGCATCAATCGAATGCACGTCAAAGTGGTCCCAATCCTAATGCATTCCTGATGCTCCGGGTGGTACGCTGGCTGCATGATAAAAGCTGATGATTCAAAGCGCCTATCCACGGACCTCAGAGATTGGGTCATCGTCGCTTTTCTTCTTGTGTTCGCCACGGCTGCTGGCCTCATCTTTGACCAACATATCTCGCTGACAAGTCAGGCCATGTTGTACGTTCTGGCCGTTGTGATTGTTTCCTACGTCTTTGCCTGGAAGGAGTCCGTGGTTTGCGCACTTGCTGCGGTGACTGCGCTGAACTTCTTTTTTGTGCCGCCCCGCTGGACCTTTGAGGTGGAAAGCCAAGAGCACCTGATTGCGCTGTTCACCATGCTGCTGGTGGCTCTGGTCATCAGCCACCTGGCTGCCGGCCTCAGGCGAGAAACTGCAGTGGCTCAGCTTAATGAGCAGCGTGCGCGCCAGCTGCAGACGCTGACAGCCGAACTTTCTGCTGCAGCTTCCGAACAGTCGATCGTGGACCTTGGGCAGGACGTGCTGAACCGATCCTTCGATGGCCCGTGTGTGCTGGTGAGCTGCTCCCCCGAAGGCGCACTGCCGTCAGGGGACAAGCTTGAAGCCTCCATGCTGGACGGCATGAATTGCTGCATGCGAGAGGCAGCTGTGCTCGGCCCGGGCACCGGACGTTGGCCGGGTCTGAACGCCTGGTATCTGCCCCTCGGCGAAAAAGGCCGCATGAACGGCGCTGCTTGCGTGCAGCCTGCCCTGGCTGCAGACACCAGTGGCCGGGAGCACGCGCGGGCACTGTGCGCGCTTATTGCGCAAGCGCTGTGGCGCATGCGGCTGGCTTCGGGCATGCTTGCGGCCGAGGATAAAGTGCAACGCCAGCAAATTCAAAATACCTTTCTTGCTGCAATTTCACATGACCTGCGCACCCCTCTGGCTGCCGTTGTAGGCGCCGCTTCGGCGCTGCAGACCCAGCGCGAAAAACTCGGTATTGCTGAGCAGGACCGTCTGCTAGAGAGCATCGTCAGCGAAGCGACTTATCTGTCGACCATCACGGAAAACACCTTGCAGTTGGTGCGTCTGTCCAATTTTGCGGAAGAATTGCCGCGTGACTGGGAATCGATGGAGGAAATCGTGGGCGCCGTGTTGGCCCGTGTACGCAGACGTGATCCGCACCGACGCATCCGATCTACTGTGCCCAAAAGTTTGCCGTTGATCAAAGCCGACCCGGTTCTGCTGGCGCAGCTCATCGAAAACCTGTTGGACAACGCACTCAAGTACACCGTGCAGGCCGTTGAACTGACGGTAAACGCAGAAGGAAATGCGCTGCTGGTTTCGGTGAAGGACAGGGGCGCCGGAATTCCCCATGAAAAGCTTGCGACGATCTTCGAGCCGTATTCGCGGAGCGACCAGTCGGGCCAACATGGATCGGGTCTGGGGCTCGCCTTGTGCCGCGCCGTGGCGCATGCCCACGGCGGCACGCTTCGCTTCAGGCCGCGCGGCGGCGGCGGGAGCTGCTTCAGCCTGAACATGCCGATTGAGGCCCAGCAGCCCGGAGGTGCACCCGCATGACCCTTCGCGTGCTCATCGTCGAAGACGACCGTGACCTTCGGGCGCTGATGCAGTCTTCGCTGTCGGTCGAAGGCTTTGAGGTGCAAACCGCCGTATCGGTGAGCGAGGCAATCGCGCTTGTATGTCATCGACAGCCGGACGTGATCGTGCTGGATTTGGGATTGCCTGATGGTGACGGGATTGATCTTGTACGCGAGGTCCGCAAGCGACATTCACTTCCCATTCTGGTCGTGTCGGCCCGGCACCAGGAGGTACAAAAAATCCTGCTGCTTGACGCAGGGGCAGACGACTACCTCACCAAACCGTTCAGCGTCGGCGAGCTGCTTGCCCGCATCAGAGTTGCGCTGCGTCATCGGGGCACGGCTTTGGCAGTTGCCGTCACGGTGCACGAGCTTGATGATTTGCGCATTGACCTCAAGCTGCACCAAGTTCAATGCCGAGGCGAGACACTGCACCTGACACCGACAGAGTTCAAGCTGCTGGCGCGACTGGTGCGAAGCGCTGGTCTGGTGGTGACGCACCGGCAATTGCTCACCGATGTGTGGGGAGCGGAGTTCACCGAGCACATTCATTACCTGCGGCTCTACATGGCGCAATTGCGCTCCAAAATTGAACGCGAGCCTGCAGAGCCGAGGCATCTGCTTACCGAGACCGGTGTGGGTTATCGGCTCGCAGCAGTCTGACGGCCTCCAGTCCTTATGCGTTCCTGATGCGTTGCCGGCGACAGTGAGGGCATGTTCACTATTGAGGTTTCATCATGAACCAGACTGCCAAACGCGAGAGCCTTGCTGCCCTCACACTGGGCGCCCTCGGCGTGGTTTATGGCGACATTGGAACCAGTCCGCTTTACACCATGAAAGAGATTTTCAGCCCCGCCACCGGAATACCACTTGATGCCAACCACCTGATTGGCGCGGTCTCGGTGATCTTTTGGGGGTTAATGATGGTGGTCTCGCTGAAGTACATCGTGCTCATTTTGCGGGCAGACAACCGGGGCGAAGGCGGCATTATGGCGCTGACTGCACTCGCTGCCAAGGCGGCCGGCAAGACGCCGCGCAGCCGCACTGTGTTGCTGCTGATGGGGGTGTTTGGCGCCGCGCTTTTTTATGGCGACAGTGTTATTACGCCAGCGATCTCCGTGCTCAGTGCGGTCGAGGGTCTGGAAGTCGTGACGCCAACGCTCAAACCGTATGTGCTTCCGATCTGCGCCATGGTGCTGATCGGGCTTTTCGCGATGCAGCGTTTTGGTACCCACCTTGTCGGAAAGATGTTTGGGCCAGTGATTGTGTTGTGGTTCGCGGTACTGGCTTGCACTGGGGCGATCGAGATCGCGCGAGAGCCGGCAATTCTTGCCGCGCTGAACCCACTGAATGCATTGCGGTTTCTTGTGTCCCAAGGTTGGCACATGTTTGTTGCGGTGGGTGCCATCGTGCTGGCATTTACTGGGGCAGAGGCGCTTTATGCAGACATGGGACACTTCGGTAAACGTCCGATCAGGCTGGCCTGGAGCGCTATGGTGCTGCCGGCGCTGGCCATCAATTACATGGGGCAAGGCGCACTTTTGATGCGTGATCCCGCCGCGCTGGAGAACCCTTTCTATCGCCTCTTCCCATCAACGTGGTTAATCCCCGCCGTGGTGCTGGCCACGCTGGCCACTGTGATTGCGTCACAGGCGGTGATTTCAGGCGCTTTTTCGATGACCAAGCAAGCAGTGCAGCTTGGGCTTTTGCCGCGCATGTCCGTGTTTTACACCTCGGCAAAAGAAGCCGGACAAATTTACATGCCCGCAGTTAACTGGGTATTGCTTGCAGCCGTCTTGCTTGCGGTTGCAGGTTTCGGCAGTTCTTCCGCTATGGCTGCGGCATACGGCATCGCCGTGACGGTGACTATGCTGATCACCACGCTGCTTACCTTCTTCGTGATTCGGCAAGGGTGGAGCATTCCGCTGCCACTGGCTGTAGCCTCCACGGGCGCATTTCTTGCGCTGGACCTGTTGCTGGTGGTGTCCTGCTCAATCAAATTTTTTCAGGGCGGGTGGTTTCCGCTCGTCTTGGGCATGGCGATTTTTGTTGTCATGGCAACCTGGAAACGTGGCCGGGAGCTGCTACTGGACAGTATCCGCCAGGACGACCCGGAACTGCTGCCTTTTATTTCCGGACTGGCCGCTCACAGCGTGCACCGCGTCTCGCGAACCGCTGTTTACGCCGTCGCCAACCCCGATACCGTGCCTCAGGCTCTGATGCACAACCTGAAACACAATCAGGTGCTGCACGAGCGCAACGTGATTCTGACCGTGGTATTTAAAGATGTACCGTGGATACCGTTCGAGGACCGCGTCGAGGTACAGGCGTTGGCCCCTGGCTTCTGGAAAGTGCAGGTCAACTACGGATTCAAGAACACGCCCGACATACCGAAGGCTCTGGAACTGTGCAAATCCCAAGGACTGATGATCAACCTGTTTGAGACTTCGTATTTTTTAAGCCGTGAGATCGTCGTTCCCACCAAGGGTTCGGGCATGGCGCAGTGGCGAGAGTCGCTCTTTTCGGTAATGTCGCGCAACTCGGGCAGTGTCGCGGGCTTTTTCAGGCTGCCTAACAACTGCGTGATTGAGCTTGGGGCCAGGGTGCAGATTTGATAAGGGCGGTTGAAGCTTGCGATACGGATGTTTCATTTCGCGCATCACGCTGGTAGCGCTAATGACTCGACCGGTGAGCTGTTTTGGGAAGGCTGATCACGTTTGATTCCGGCGAATCTCGAACGTCGGCTTGGGGGCAGTCGGTTCAGCGTGATGGAATTTCGATTTGTCGTCATTAGGCGTCGTTCAGGAACGATCCGCTCCTGTCAGACGCTTTGGCTGATTGCAACCCACAATTTCTAATCATTTGAAGCCAGCTCGTCAAAAATCGCCGGATCAATAGGCTGTGATGTTGGGAATAGGCATTCAAGCCTTGATGTGAAACGGATTGAAGTTTGTCCCACGGTCGTAATAGTCCTCGTTTTCCTTGCGCTTCAAGAAGTTGACGATCTTGTAGGTGACGGGGGTCATCAGCACTTCCCAGGCGGTCTTTAATGCGTACTGGGCCAAGGCAACTTTGATCAGGTCATCAAACTGCCAGATGCCGTAGAACGCGATGAAATAAAACAGCGACGAGTCCACCGCCTCGCCCACCAGCGTCGAGCCAATGGTGCGGCTCCACAGCCATTTGCCGTTGGTCATGATTTTCATTTTGGCCATCACGTAGCTGTTGGCAAAGCTGCCCATCCAGAAAGCGATCATCGAGCCTGCGGCGATGCGCCAGGCGTTGCCAAACACCGTCTCGAGTGCGGGCTGGTAGGTTTTCATGTACCCACTGGGGCCGGGCGGCAAGCTCACCACCACCCAGGCCATGAATGACGCAAAACCCAGCGCGGCAAAGCCCGCCCACACCACCCGCCTGTCGCGGCCGTAGCCGTACACCTCGGTCAGAATGTCGCCAAAAATATAGCTGATGGGAAAAAACAGAATACCCGCGCTAAACGGTATGGGCCCCAGCAGCGGCACGTCTATCACTGCCTGCTTGGCCGCGCCAATGAAGTTGGAGCACAGCAGCACGCAGACAAACGCTGCCATGACCAGGTCATAGTAGGCGTAGCTGCGCTGGGGGCTGGTCTGTTGGGGAGAGGTGGGCATCTGGCTTGTCATGGCTGAATTATTTGACAAAACGGTACTGGACACCTCACTCTAGCCTATTAGGTCGCACTCACTAGGGAAAACCCGGAAGATCAATCATCTTTCATCCAACCCTAGGAGTCACCATGACCGCCAAGAACCTGTCCACCGTTGCCACCGACCTGATCGAATGCTATGGCAACACTGCCAAGAACGTGATTGATGCCTACCGCGCTGGCGGCGAGCGCGTGGTGACGGTGCTGGAGCAGCGCTGGAACGCCGCGCTCAAGCAGTCACGCTCGCAACTGACAGGCGAAGTCGCCAAAAACGCTTCGGCGGCGCAACTGGCCTTCAGCGTGTACTACACCAAAGGCTTGACGCAAACCACCAAAGGCGCTGAGCTGGTGGTAAGCCAGTTGGTCAAGCTGGCTGAAGCAGGCGTAGAGCGCGTGGCCGCCAACGCCAGCCTGTTTGAAGAAAAAACCGGCCTGAGCACGCTCAACACCATTGCCGAAGTAACCAAGCCCGGTGCTGTAGCCCTGAGCCAGTTTGCCGCCAAGCTTGAGGAAAAATCAGCTGCGTTGGCCAGCAAAATTGCCGGCGACAACATCACCACTGCCAGTGTCAAGCGCGCATCGGCTTTCGGCCAGCGCCGCGCTGCCAAGGCAGCCTGACACCAGCCGCTGAAGGCAGCGGCTTTTCAGGGGTCCATGGACTCCTGAAAAGCCTGGCCGTTCGGCTAAAAGAGTCGAGTGCAGGCACACTCGAGGACATTTGCAAAAGGTTGCCATGTCCCAACACACCTCTTCCTTCGCGTACACCAGCGCTATCGACCTGCTAAGCGCCATCAAAACCCGGGCGGTGTCCCCGGTCGAGGTCATACAAGACTGCCTCAGCCGCCTTGAGTTGCTCGAACCATCACTGAATTGTTTCGTCACTGCCACGCCCGAAGCAGCTCTAGAGGCGGCCAGGCAGGCAGAGCGCTCGATCATGGCCGGGGAGCCTTTAGGTGCCCTGCATGGCTTGCCTATTTCAGTCAAAGACCTGATTGCGGTGGGCGGTGTCCGGCAGACTTTCGGTTCGCGCACATTGGCCAGCAATGTGGCGCAGAGTGATGCGCCGTCTGTTGAGCGTATCAAGGCAGCAGGTGCCTGCATCATCGGTAAAACCACCACCACAGAATTTGGCTGCAAGGGCGGCGGGCCGTCGCCCCTGAGCGGCATCACCCGAAACCCGTGGGATGTGTCAAGAACGCCAGGCGGCTCAAGCCTTGGCGCAGCCGCCAGCATTGCCGCGGGCTTGACGCCTTTTGCGCTGGGCACCGACGGTGGTGGCTCGATTCGATTGCCATCGTCTTTTTGTGGGCTGTTCGGCATCAAGGCGCAATTTGGTCGGGTACCGGTGTTCCCTGTTTCTGCCACGCCGACGCTTGCGCACGTGGGTCCGCTGGCACGCACGGTGCGAGATGCAGCATTGCTGCTTGGGGTCATTTCAGGTCACGACCGGCGCGACCCTTTCAGCGTGGCCAGCAGCGTGCCAGACTATTTGGCTGCTTGCGAAAAGTCGGTGCGGGGCATGCGCATGGCGTGGTCCCCCGCGCTTGGCGGGCGTACCCCCGACGCCGGCGTGCTGGCAGCCTGCGAAGCGGCGGTGGCCGTGTTTGAGTCGCTGGGTTGCGACGTGGTTCTGTGGGACGACGTGGCAGGCGCGGACCCGATTGATCTGTGGATGGCGGAGTTTTACGCCGGCGTCGGCACCCGCCTGAAAGGTAGCTTGCAAGACGCCAAAGTCGATCTCGATCCTGCCGTGGTTCACATGCTGGAGCCCGCCCTGCACCAGACACTGGAGAGCTACTACACCAAGGTGTTCAGCCGCTACGATTTCAGGGAAAAAGTACGCGCCCGATTCGAAAACATCGATTTGCTGCTAACGCCCACAACGCCGGTGCCGGCGTTTGACGCTGGCCTTGATAGCCCGCCAGGCTACGGCGACAACATTATTTCCTGGATGTCGTATACCTATCCGTTCAACCTGACGGGTCAGCCGGCCGCGTCGGTGCCCGCTGGATTTACCTCCAACGGGCTACCGATTGGCCTGCAGATGGTAGCCAAGATGAATTGTGAAACAGATATCTTTCGGGCAGCGGCAGCCTTTGAGCAGGCCAGCCCCTGGTCGCACGCCAGGCCGCCGCTTTTATCGGCTTGATGGGTACGCCTGAAGTCCACCATAACCCGGCTAACATGACCGTTTTAAGCTGCTAAAAACTCAATGACCACTTTTCAATCGATGATCCACATGCGCTTTGGCGCTTTGATATTGGTACTTGGCGCTGGCTTGGCTGGCTGCTCAAAGCAGGACACCCCCGCTGCGCAAACCCCAGCGGCCGCTGTAGCCCCGGCGCAGTCGTATGACGCACTTGCAAAAGATGGAAAGGGCTTTACGGCTGGCGCCCTGATGAGCGCGCAAACCGTTTATGTTTTGTTTGACGCGCAATGCCCACATTGCGGCGCGCTATGGAACGCATCACAGCCGCTACAGCGGAAAGTGAAGTTTGTGTGGATTCCGGTGTCCCTGATGAACCCCAAGAGCACCTTGCAAGGCGCAGCTCTGCTGACCGCGGCCAACCCCACCGACTTGATGACCGCCCATGAGTCGGCCCTGCTGGCTGGCAACGGCGGCAAGGTGGCTGACGCCAACCCGACGCCTGACGCGCTGGCCGCCAACAAATCAAACACTTAGCTGTTCAACAGC
>JANNYZ010000190.1:0-4772 GCA_031410335.1 Polaromonas sp.
ACATGTCAGATCCAATGAGAATCCGGGCCCAAGCCCAAGGCGACAAAACCACGGTGCGTGTGCTGGTCAGCCACGAGATGGAAAGCGGCCAGCGCAAGGATGCAGCCGGTAAAACCGTACCCGCCTGGTTCATCCAGTCCATCAACGCCACCTGGAACGGCAAGCCGGTCATGAGCGCGCAGTGGGGCACAGCGGTGTCTAAAAACCCGTACATGCAGTTCAGCTTCAAGGGCGGCAAGGCAGGCGACAAGATTGCCGTGACCTGGGTCGACAACCGCGGTGACAAGCGTACTGATGAAGCCGTAGTCGCCTAAAACGCTGATGAACGCCATGAAAAAATATCTTGTCACCGCGCTTGTTGGCTTTGCCGCTGTGTCCCTTGGCACTTTGGCGCTGGCCCAAAAAACCACCGCCGAAGGCATTGCCGAATACCGCGCCATGCTGGCTGACGGCAACCCGGCTGAGCTGTACGAGGCCAAAGGCGAAGGCCTGTGGAAGCAGGCGCGCGGCCCTAAAAACGCTTCCCTTGAAAAGTGTGATTTAGGCAAGGGCGCTGGCGTGGTCAAAGGCGCGTTTGTCGAGCTGCCGCGCTACTTTGCAGATACCCAGCGGGTGCAGGATTTAGAGTCACGCCTGCTGACCTGTATGGAGCAGTTGCAAGGCTTTAACGCCGCTGACATCGCCAAAACCCGCTTTGGCGATGGCGAACAAAAAACCATCGAATCGCTGGTGGCTTACATCTCGGGCGAATCCCGTGACATGACTTTTAACTTGCCACAAAAGCACGCCCAGGAAAAGCTGATGTACGAAGTCGGCAAAAAAGTGTTTTACCTGCGCGGCGGGCCGATGGATTTTTCGTGTGCGTCCTGCCATGGCGACGACAACAAACGCATTCGCCTGCAAGACCTGCCGAACCTGACCAAGCAGCCCAGTGCCAGCACGGGTTTTGGCTCCTGGCCTGCGTACCGCGTGTCAGCCGGCGACTTGTGGAGCATGCAGCGCCGCCTGAACGACTGTTACCGACAGCAGCGCTTTCCGTACCCGGGTTACGCGTCTGACGTGACGATTGCATTGGGTGTGTACATGGGTGTGAACAGCAAGGGCGGGGTGTCGACCGCGCCTGCTTTGAAGCGCTGATGAAGCCTGGATTGAACAACATGAAAAAAGTCATTTCAAAACTATCTGCCTTAGCTGCTGCCACTTTGATCGCTGGTTGCGCCATGACCCCAAGTGCACAGGACATCGACCTGGCCACCGCACAGATCATGAAAAACTCCTTCCGTGAGCAGGGCGACGCCAAACTGGACCGCCTGGTCCTGGATGCGTCTAACCAGGCCTGCTCGGACGCGCAGGACAAATCGGTCGATGAAAAACTGGCCAAGTCGATTGAAGAAGCCAACCTGAAAACCGTCAAATTTCCGGCTGACGGCAAATTGATCGGCAATTGGGCAGAAGGCGAAAAAATCGCCCAAAATGGTCGCGGCCTGACCTGGACAGACAAGGCAGCGGACGCCAACGGCGGCAGCTGCTACAACTGCCACCAGATCAGCAAAACCGAGCTGTCGTATGGCTCCATCGGCCCCAGCCTGTACAACTACGGCAAGCTGCGCGGCGTGACCGACCCAACCGCCGTGGCCACCAAACCCATTGTTGACTACACCTGGGGCAAGCTCTGGAATAGCAAGGCCTACAACGCCTGCTCAGGCATGCCACGCTTTGGTCATGCCGGTATTTTGACGGTCGAGCAGATCAAGGACGTGATGGCGCTGCTGCTGGACCCCAAGTCGCCCGTGAACCAGTAAAAACCGCCCAAAAAGGCCCTAAAAAAGCCTTTTTTAGGTGTCATTTAAGCCTCTAGCCCAATGAATATATGCGCGAGCAGCTCCTAAATTCATAGTACTCAAATTTACCCAAGGCTGCCATGAACCTGTCTCGCCGCGAGTTTTCAAGCGTTATGGCGGCCGCGCTGGCCGCTGGTTTTCCGCTCCAATCAAGCGCTGCAAAGTCCAGCTTTTCCAGCTCCTTGTACAACCTGCCCAAAACCGGCAATGTGCATCTGCTGCACATGACCGACTGCCACGCCCAGCTGCTGCCCAGCTATTTCCGTGAGCCTTCCGTCAATCTTGGTGTGGGCGCCATGCGTGGGCAACTGCCGCATCTGGTGGGTGAGCAGCTACTGAAAGCCGCGCAATTCAAGTCCGGCACGCCCGAGGCGCATGCGTTTACTTATCTGAACTTTGAGCGTGCGGCCAAACAATACGGCAAGGTCGGCGGCTTTGCGCACATGGCCACACTGGTCAAGCAGCTCAAGGCATCGCGCCCCGGCGCATTGCTGCTTGACGGTGGTGACACCTGGCAAGGCAGCGCCACCGCGCTGTGGACGCAAGGCCAGGACATGGTGGATGCCAGCAAGCTGCTGGGCGTTGACCTCATGACCGGTCACTGGGACTTCACTTACGGTGAAGCGCGCATCAAGAAAATTGTGGACGGCGACTTTGCGGGCAAGATTGAATTTTTGGCCCAAAACGTCAAAACCAGCGACTTTGGCGATGCGGTGTTCAAGCCCTATGTCATCAAGGAAATGAACGGTGTGCGCGTTGCCATCATTGGCCAGGCCTTCCCCTACACGCCGATTGCCAACCCCGGCTGGCTGACGCCCAACTGGACCTTCGGCATTCGTGAAAACGAGATGCAGGAGACGGTCAATGAAGCCAGAGCCAAAGGTGCGCAGGCCGTGGTCCTGCTCAGTCACAACGGCATGGATGTTGATTTGAAAATGGCCAGCCGTGTGACAGGTATTGACGCTATTTTGGGTGGCCACACGCATGATGGCGTGCCAGTGCCCGTCATCGTTAAGAACCCTGGCGGCCAAACCATCGTGACCAACGCCGGCAGCAATGGCAAGTTTTTGGGCGTGCTGGACCTGGACGTGAAAGGCAAGGCTGTCGTTGGATTTAACTACCGTCTGCTGCCGATCTTTTCAAACTTGTTGCCTGCTGATAAGGACATGAGCGCCTTGATTGCCAGGAGCCGTGCACCCTATGAAGCCAAACTGACTGAAAAGCTCGCTACGACAGAAGGCACTCTGTACCGACGCGGCAACTTCAATGGCACATTTGACCAGCTGATTCTGGATGCACTGATGGACGTCAAGGGCGCAGAGATCGCGTTCTCCCCCGGCTTCAGGTGGGGCACATCGCTGCTGCCGGGGCAAAGCATCACGCGCGAACATTTGATGGACCAAACTGCCATCACCTACCCGTGGACGACCCTGGTGGACATGCGCGGCGAAACCATCAAAACCATTCTGGAAGACGTGGGCGACAACCTGTTCAACCCTGACCCGTACTACCAGCAGGGCGGTGACATGGTGCGCACGGGAGGGCTGACGTACAGCTGCGAGCCAGGCGCAAAAATGGGCAACCGCATTCAGGACATGCGCCTGAATGGCAAGCTGATTGAGGCGGATAAAACCTACAAGGTAGCAGGCTGGGCCCCGGTGGCTGAGGCGAGCAAAAATGCCGGGCCACCCGTCTGGGACGTGGTCGAGAGCTACCTCAAGGCTAAAAAAGTCATCAAACCTGTCAAACCAAACACGCCGCAACTGCTGGGCGTCGCGGGTAATGCAGGTTTGGCATAACTCTGAAATGGGTCGTGTCATCTTTAAGTGGCACAATTCGGGTTGTTTCTGAAGTCCCTTCCAGGCGCAGTCGCATCCGCTAATCGGTTCAGCCGTGACAAGCGGAAGGTTTAATTAACCGGTTGCCAAAGGCTCATGGCCCCAAGCAGCTACTTATGTTTCCCCAAGGGAAACGGAGGTCAGTCGATATGAGTTCAAATCCTCAAGCGCCTAGCGCTTCGTCAATTTACGCTGCCTACAACGGCAACACCTACCTCTTCGGCGGCAATGCCCCCTACGTTGAAGAGATGTACGAAAACTATCTTTCCAACCCCGGCAGCGTTCCCGACAGCTGGCGCGGCTACTTCGACGCGCTCCAGAACGTCCCGGCTGCCGACGGCACCGATGCCAAAGACGTGCCCCATCTGCCGGTTGTCAATGCATTTGCCGAGCGCGCCAAAAGCGGCCAAACCCGCGTGGTGGTGGCCAATGTTGACGCGGAAATGGGCCGCAAACGCACGGCTGTGCAGCAACTTATTTCTGCCTACCGCAATGTCGGTGCACGTTGGGCTGACCTGGACCCGCTCAAGCGCACCGAACGCGAAAAAATTCCTGAACTCGACCCTTCCTTTTACGGCTTCACCGATGCCGATCAGGAAACCGTGTTCAACACCAGTAACACTTTTTTTGGCAAAGAAACCATGAGCCTGCGCGAGCTCATGAATGCGCTGCGTGAAACCTATTGCGGCACGATCGGTGCCGAGTACATGTACGCCACCGACCAGAACCAGAAGCGCTGGTGGCAGCAGAAGCTTGAAGCCATTCGCAGCAAGCCATCCCTGAGCAGAGAAAAAAAGCTGCACATCCTGGACCGTTTGTCTGCTGCCGAGGGTCTGGAGCGCTTTTTGCACACCAAATATGTCGGTCAAAAGCGCTTTTCACTCGAGGGCGGCGAGAGCTTTATCGCCAGCATGGACGAGTTGATCCAGCGCGGCGGGCAGGTTGGCATTCAAGAAATTGTCATCGGCATGGCCCACCGTGGCCGCCTGAATGTGCTGGTCAACTCGCTGGGCAAGGTACCTGCAGATTTGTTTGCAGAATTTGATCACACCGCCCCGGAAGACCTGCCGAGTGGCGACGTGAAGTACCACCA
>JANNYZ010000191.1:0-3557 GCA_031410335.1 Polaromonas sp.
GGCGACGAATACGTGCTCAATGGCCTGAAGTGGTGGTCGTCTGGCGCGGGCGACCCACGCTGCGCGGTTTACATCGTGATGGGCAAAACCAATCCTGACGCCGGCCGCCATGAGCAGCAGTCGATGATTCTGGTGCCTGCCAACGCACCTGGTATCACCGTCATTCGCCCGCTCACCGTGTTCGGTTACGACGACGCACCGCACGGCCATATGGAAGTGCGTCTGAAGAATGTCCGCGTCCCGGTTGACAACCTGCTGCTCGGTGAAGGCCGTGGGTTCGAGATTGCCCAAGGCCGCCTTGGCCCCGGTCGCATTCACCACTGCATGCGCACCATCGGCTGCGCCGAGCGAGCGCTTGAGCTGATGTGCAAACGCCTGACAAGCCGCGTGGCGTTTGGCAAACCGATTGCCAGCCATTCTGTGTGGCACGAACGTATTGCCGAGTCGCGCTGCATGATCGAACAAGCGCGCCTGCTGACGCTGAAAGCCGCCTACATGATGGACACGGTCGGCAACAAGGTCGCCAAAGCTGAAATCGCCATGATCAAGGTGGTGGCCCCCAACATGGCCTGCCAGATCATCGACTGGGCCATCCAGGCCCACGGCGGCGGCGGCGTGTCAGACGACTTTCCACTGGCCTACGCCTACGCCCACCAGCGCACCCTGCGCCTGGCAGACGGCCCTGACGAAGTCCATCGCGCCTCAATTGCCAAGCTGGAACTGGCCAAGCATTTGCTGTTGCCGGGTGAGGTTGAGATGCCGGTGACGCGCGGCAGTTGAGCCGATTGAGCGAACGCGATCTGTTATTAAATCAGTAGCTGCTCGCGCCGTATCTATTAGCTTGCAGCCACTATTTATGGTGAAAAATCGGTGTTTCAGCTCCCCCCAGTTGGCTGAAAGCCGATTTAGTCCTTGAAAACGGCTTCAAAAGACGTTTTTCAGTTGTTTTCAGGCACGTTTTAAGCCTTTGAGCCAATAAATGCGTGCGCGAGCAGCTCCTAAATTCATAGTGTCCCAAGCTCACTTCGGCTTCCAGCGCTTGAGCAACAGCGCGTTGCTCATCACGCTGACTGAGCTCATGGCCATGGCGGCCCCTGCCAGTACCGGGTTTAAAAAACCCAGCGCTGCGAGCGGTATGCCGGCGGCGTTGTAGGCAAAGGCCCAGAACAGGTTTTGCCTGATTTTGGCCACCGTGCGGGCTGAAATATCAAGCGCCGCTGCCACCAGCAGCGGGTCACCGCGCATCAGCGTGATGCCGGCTGCGTGCATGGCAACGTCTGTCCCGTTGCCCATGGCCATGCCCACATCAGCTGCGGCCAGCGCAGGCGCGTCGTTAACGCCATCACCCACCATGGCAACTGTTTTGTCGCCCTCCTTCAGTTTCACAACCATGGCCACCTTGTCGCCCGGCAGTACCTCGGCCATCACTTCGCCTTCATCGGGCCGCAGGCCAAGGCGGCGGGCCATGGCATCAGCCGCGCCCCGGTTGTCACCTGAAATCATCACGGTTTTGATGCCGCGTGCGCGCAGCGTGGCCAGTGCCTCTTTGGCCCCCGGCTTGGGTTCATCGCCAAAGGCCATCAGTGCGCGCAGCGCCAGGCCCGTGGCGGTGCGTTCGGCCATGGCCGACACGGTGGCGCCTTGAGCTTGAAGCGCTGCGGCTTGGATAGCCACCGCGCTCATGTCCACCTTCAGCTCGCCCATCCAGCGCAGGCTGCCGATTAAAAAGCGGCGTGTGCCAACGCTGCCCTCGGTGCCCCGGCCCGGTATGGCGCTGACGTTGGTGGGCACGTCAATCGCCACGGCTTTTTGTTTCGCATCGTTCACCACCGCTCTGGCCAGCGGGTGCTCGCTGCCGCTTTGCAAGCTGGCGGCCATGTGCAGTGCCTCCAGTGCGTCTATGCCAGGCAGGACTACCAACTCAGTCAGTTTGGGTTTGCCCACCGTCAGCGTGCCGGTTTTGTCAAAAGCCACCACGTCTACCTTGTGCGCTATCTCTAGCGCCTGCGCGTCTTTGATCAGAATGCCGTTTTTGGCCGCCACCCCGGTGCCGGCCATGATGGCGGCGGGCGTGGCCAGGCCCAGCGCGCAGGGGCAGGCAATGACCAGCACCGCCACCGCATGAATCAGCGCTAATTCAAACGCATGGCCGGTCAGCCACCAGCCCAGCAGCGTGGCGAGTGCAATCACCAGCACCACCGGTACAAACACGGCGCTGACCTGATCTACCAGCCGCTGAATGGGTGCCTTGGCAGCTTGCGCGTCTTCCACCAGCGCAATGATGTGCGACAGCACGGTGGCGCTGCCCACGGCGCTGACCTGCATCACCACCCGGCCATCACCATTGATAGAGCCGCCCGTCAGCTGGCCGCCGATGTCTTTGGTCACCGGCAGCGACTCGCCTGTCAGCATCGATTCATCGACCTGGGTGTGGCCTTCGCGTAGCGTGCCATCGACCGGAAAACGTTCACCGGGCTTAACGACCAACTGGTCGGCCACCAGCACTTCAGCCACGGGCACATCTATCTCACCATCAGGGCCGAGCAAATGCGCCACATCAGGCCGCAGCGCATGCAGCGCCCTGATGGCCGATGTGGTTTGCCGCTTGGCGCGCGCCTCCAGCCATTTGCCCAGCAGCACCAGGGTAATGACGATGGCCGAGCCTTCAAAATACAAATGCACCATGGCGCCCGCATCGGCCGTCAGCCATAGCCACATCGACAGCGCCCAACCCGCGGTGGTGCCCAGCGCCACCAGCAGGTCCATGTTGCCCGTCATGGCTTTGACCGCGCCCCAGGCGGCTTTGTAAAAGCGCGCGCCCAGCACAAACTGTACTGGCGTGGCGAGTAAAAACTGCCACAGCGGCGGCAGCATCCAGTGCTTGCCAAACAAATCTGCCAGCATGGGCAGCACCAGCGGCAACGACAGCGCCAGCCCGATGCCCACAGGCATAAAGCCAGCCCAGGGCGACGCGTCGGGCGCGTCAATGGCTGCGCTGGCGGCGCGCGGCTCGTAACCTGCATCTCGCACGGCACGCCGCAAACGCGCCTCCATCTGCTCGCTGGGTTCGAACACAATGCGGGCCGACTCTGTGGCCAGGTTCACCGTGGCAGTTTGCACGCCAGGGACTTTTTTCAAAGCCTTTTCAACCCGGGCCACACACGACGCGCAGGTCATGCCGCCTATGCCGATGTCAAGTGGGGCGGAGGATGTTGGAGATGGTGATGTTGTAGTCATGGTCATAGCCTAATCCTTCCCATGATGGCAAGGTCAAGCATTGATGTACATCAACCTTACAGAAAACAGTGGCGTACGCGAGGCGCTTGACCTTCCCACGGTGGCAAGGTTCAAGCTATGCTTTTGGCAAATCGCCAATTCAGTTCAATCAATTCAATCCACACAAAGGAATTTCAAATGATGCAGACCTTTACCGTCACCGGCATGACCTGCGGCCACTGTGAAAAAGCCGTGACCCGCGCGGTCAAACAGCTGGACCCGCAAGCTGAAGTCACGATAGACCGCGCCGCCAATAAAGTGGAAGTGCAGTCAGAACAACC
>JANNYZ010000192.1:0-3039 GCA_031410335.1 Polaromonas sp.
ACCAGGCTGTGCGGGGTGGCGGTGTGCAAGATTTGCGCGGCCTCCGTCATCTCCAGCATGAAGGTTGACTGCGCGTTGGCCACGTCATCAGCCGCGCCAATCCTGGTGTGAATCGCGTCAATCGGCCCCAGGCGGCAAGCAGTGGCCGGTACATAGCTGCCCACGCTGGCCAGCAGCACAATCAGCGCGACCTGCCGCATATAGGTTGATTTGCCGCCCATGTTGGGGCCGGTGATGACCTGCATACGCTGTTTGGCCGTCAACGCGCAGTCGTTGGCAATGAACGAGCCGCCCGTGGTCTCAGCCAGGCGCGCTTCTACCACCGGGTGGCGGCCCTGGGTGATGTCAATGCAGGGCTGGTTGACGAAAACCGGTGCCGCCCAATTCAGGGTGAGTGACCGTTCAGCCAGCGCGCACAGCGCATCCAGGCAGGCGAGGGCGCGCGCCAGTTTGCTCAATGCGGGGATGAAGGCTTGCAGCTCGTCCAGCAGCTGCTCGTATAAAAACTTTTCGCGTGCCAGTGCCCGTTCTTGCGCCGACAGGGCTTTGTCTTCAAAGGCTTTGAGTTCGGGCGTGATGAAGCGCTCGGCGTTTTTCAGGGTCTGGCGGCGGCGATAGTCGTCAGGCACTTTGCTGGCCTGGCCCTGCGTCACTTCTATATAAAAGCCATGCACCTTGTTGAACTGCACCCGCAGGTTGTTGATGCCGGTGCGGGCTTTTTCACGGCCTTCCAGGTCGAGCAAAAACGCATCGCAATTGGTTTGAATGTTGCGCAGCTCGTCCAGGTCGGCGTCGCAACCGTGGTTGATCACACTACCATCGCGCACCAGCGCGGCGGGTTCGTCCAGCAAAAAGCGCTTGAGCAGCGCTGCACAGCCTTCTGGAGGCTGTAAATCGCCAAAGATACCTATCAAAAGTGTCGGCAGACCAATGGATACATGCGCGAGCAGCTCTGTTTTTGATAGCGTCTGCTGTAGCGCCACCAGCTCGCGTGGGCGCACCTGGCGCAGCGCGATGCGGGCGGTGATGCGTTCAACATCGCTGCTGCCTTTGAGCTGGGCGCGCAGTGTTTGTTGCAAGCCACCGCGCAAATGGGTAATGGCTTCTAACCGTTCAGCCGCCTCTGTGCGGTCACGACGTGGCGAGAGCAGCCAGCTTTTCAGGGCCCGACTGCCCATGCCAGTGGTGCAAGTGTCGAGCAATGAAAAGAGGGTCGGCGAATCTTCACCGCGCAGGGTTTGCGTCAGTTCCAGGTTACGACGTGTCGTGAGTGGCAGCTCGATCAGCTCGCCCGACCGCACCACTTGCAAAGCCTGCACATGCGGCAACGTGCGGCCCTGGGTGTGTTCGGCATAACCCAGCAGGGCGGCTGCGGCGGCGTGGGCCTGGTGCAGTTCTTCAGCGTGCCATGACGACAGCGAGGCGACTTTGAGCTGCTCCAGCAAGCGTCGCGCGCCCAATGCAGCATCAAACTGCCAGGCGGCGCGTGCGGCGATGGCGCAGCGCGTGGTTTTCAGGCGTGCTTCAAACGCAGGTGTCACATCAACGTTGTAAATCAGCTCGCTGGGGGCAATGCGGGCAATCCAGGCCTCAAGTTCATCGCTGGCGCATTCAGCCAGACTGATCTGGCCCTGCGTCACGCTCAGCCACGCCAGGCCGCAGGTGTTGCGCGCCCCTTGGTGCACGGCCAGCAGCACAGATTCGGTTTTGTCACCCAGCAGTTCGGTGTCCGTCAACGTGCCGGGCGTGACCACGCGCACCACCTTGCGCTCGACTGGCCCTTTGCTGGTGGCCACATCGCCCACCTGCTCGCAAATCGCCACAGATTCGCCCAGCTTGATGAGCTTGGCCAAATAGCCTTCAAGCGAATGAAACGGCACGCCCGCCATCAAAATTGGCTCGCCGTTGGTTGCCCCACGTTTGGTCAGCGTGATGCCCAGCAGCCGCGACGCCTTCAGTGCATCATCAAAGAACACCTCGTAGAAGTCGCCCATGCGGTACAGCACCAGCGTGTCGGGATACTCCGCCTTAATGGCGAGGTACTGCCGCATCATGGGCGTGTGGTTGCCCTCTGGCGGGGCAGGTGTGGCTGGTTTTGACGTCACGCCAAAAGTGTAGCGCTGTGGTTTTTAAAACGGTGCGTCTGGCGCAGCAGGTTGCACGGGTTTGATGCGGCGCGGCTTGGCAGTCAGGGTGGGCTTGGCCACGACCGATTCGGTGAATGCGGCTTCGACGGTGGTGTCTTCAGTTGCATCCACCACAGCCCTGCCTACCGATGTTTTCTTCGGCTTGGGCGCGGCTTCAAACTTGCTGTACTTGGCCAGTGTGCTCACCATCTGGCCGTAAATGCGGGGGTTGGCGGCCACGCATTCGTTTTCGTGCAAAAACTCGGACTCGCCGGTGTAGTTGCCGACCAGGCCGCCTGCTTCTGTGACCAGCAGCGAGCCCGCCGCCACGTCCCAGGGCTGGAGGCCGCTTTCAAAAAAGCCGTCGCTAAAGCCGGCCGCCACGTAGGCCAGGTCAAGCGCGGCAGCACCAGGGCGGCGCACGCCTGCGGTCTGGCTGATGATCTCGCCCAGCATGCTCAGGTGCTGTTTGAGCTTGTCGCCGGGGCGGTAGGGAAAGCCGGTGGAAATCAAACACTCTTTGAGCTGCGTGCGCTTTGACACGCGAATGCGGCGGTCGTTCATGTAGGCGCCGCGGCCTTTGGTGGCGCAAAAAATATCGTTGCGGGTGGGGTCGTACACCACGGCCTGCTCGACCTTGCCTTTGACGGCCAGCGCAATACTGACGCAGTACACCGGAAAGCCGTGAATGAAGTTGGTGGTGCCGTCGAGCGGGTCAATGATCCACACAAAGTCGGAACCCGCTGCACCGTGCTCGCTGCCTGATTCTTCAGCCAGAATGCCGTGGGTGGGGTAGGCTGTCAGCAAAGTTTCAATGATCGCGGCTTCGGCTTTTTGGTCGATGTCGGTGACAAAGTCGTTGATTTGCTTGGTCGAGACACGGACCGATTCAACGTCCAGCGCGGCGCGGTTG
>JANNYZ010000193.1:0-11397 GCA_031410335.1 Polaromonas sp.
GCGTCCGCTGCTGGTACTGGCGGCCTGCGAGGCTGTTAACGGCCATGCAGATGCCGCGCTGCGTTCGGCCTGCGCCGTCGAACTGATTCATGCCTATTCATTGGTGCACGACGACATGCCCTGCATGGACAACGATGTGCTGCGCCGCGGCAAGCCAACCGTGCATGTCCAGTTCGGCCAGGCCATGGCGTTGCTGGCCGGTGATGCGCTGCAAGCTCTGGCTTTTGAGCTGTTGACACCTGCAGACAATTCAGTAGACACGGCTACCCAGGCCCAGCTGTGCAGGGTGCTGGCTCAGGGCGCGGGAGGCCAGGGCATGGCGGGCGGGCAGGCGATTGATCTGGCCAGTGTCGGGCTGCCGCTGGACGCCAACCAACTGCATGAAATGCATCGCCTGAAAACCGGCGCACTGCTCAAGGCCAGCGTGATGATGGGGGCGCTTTGCGGCCAGCCCAGCGCAGCCACCCTGCTTGCGCTGGGGGACTACGGTGCTGCCATTGGCCTGGCGTTTCAGGTGGTTGATGACATTCTGGACGTGACGGCTGACTCGGCCACGCTGGGCAAAACAGCGGGCAAGGATGCGGCGCATGACAAACCCACTTTTGTGTCACTGATGGGGCTTGAAGCCTCCAAAGACTACGCAGGGCAGCTGCTGGCAGGGGCGTTGGCCAGCCTGGATGCCGTAGACGGGGCAAATACGAACGGTACCGCCGCACTGCGCGCACTAGCTGATATGCTGGTTAACCGGCAGTATTGAATTGAAATCCACAAGCCTTTAAACCGACCGCTCCACGATGACTCCTTTGCTTGACACCATTGAAAGCCCGGCTGATTTACGCAAACTCCCGCGCGGCCAGCTCAAAACCCTGAGCGACGAGCTGCGCGCCTATCTGCTCGACAGCGTGTCCAAAACCGGCGGGCACTTGAGTTCCAACCTGGGCACAGTGGAGCTGACCGTCGCTTTGCACTACGTGTTCAACACCCCGGAAGACCGCCTGGTGTGGGACGTGGGCCATCAAACCTATCCGCACAAAATCCTGACCGGCAGAAAAGACCGTATGGGCAGCCTGCGCCAGCTCGGCGGCTTGTCTGGCTTTCCGCGCCGCGACGAAAGTCCCTACGACACCTTTGGAACAGCGCATTCCTCGACCTCGATTTCAGCAGCGCTTGGCATGGCGCTGGCGGCCAAGCAGAAGGGGGAAGACCGTTATTCGGTTGCCATCATTGGTGACGGTGCCATGAGTGCAGGCATGGCGTTTGAGGCGCTGAACAACGCAGGCATACAAGACAACTGCAAGATGCTGGTGGTGCTCAACGACAACGACATGAGCATCAGCCCGCCCGTGGGTGCCCTCAATCGCTACTTGGCGCAGCTGATGAGCGGGCGTTTTTATGCGTCGGCCCGCAACGTCGGCAGGCAAGTGCTCAGCGTCGCGCCGCCGTTGCTGGAGCTGGCCAAGCGACTTGAAACACACGCCAAGGGCATGGTGGTGCCTGCCACGCTGTTTGAAAATTTCGGCTTCAATTACATTGGCCCGATTGATGGGCATGACCTCGATTCGCTTGTGCCGACGCTGGAGAACATCAGGCAACTGATGAAAAATGGCTCAGGCCCGCAGTTTTTGCATGTGGTCACAAAGAAGGGCCAGGGCTACCAAATGGCCGAAGCGGACCCGATTGCCTACCATGGCCCGGGCAAGTTTGACCCGGCGATGGGACTGCAGAAAGCCCTGACGCCGGCCAAACAAACCTTCACGCAAGTGTTCGGCACCTGGCTGTGCGATACGGCGGCGCATGACGCGCGGCTGGTTGGCATCACGCCGGCCATGCGTGAAGGTTCGGGCATGGTCGAGTTTCATCAGCGCTTTCCTGGTCGCTATCACGATGTGGGCATTGCCGAGCAGCACGCGGTCACGTTTGCAGCTGGCATGGCATGTGAGGGGCTCAAACCCGTGGTGGCTATTTATTCAACTTTCCTGCAGCGTGGCTACGACCAGCTGGTGCACGACGTGGCGCTGCAAAACCTGCCGGTGGTGTTTGCGTTGGACCGCGCAGGCCTGGTGGGTGCTGACGGCGCCACGCATGCAGGCGCATACGACATTCCGTTTTTGCGCTGCATTCCCAACATGAGCATTGCCTGCCCCGCAGACGAGCGCGAATGCCGCATGTTGCTGAGCAGCGCTTATGAGCAGAATCACCCGGTAGCGGTGCGTTACCCGCGTGGTGCAGGTGCGGGTGTTGTGCCCGAGGCTGGTTTGCAGTCGCTGCCGTTTGGCAAGGCTGAAGTGCGCCGCGAAGGCAAGGGCGTTGCGATTCTGGCCTTTGGCACCTTGCTTTATCCGGCCCTGCAAGTGGCAGACAAACTGGGGGTCACGGTGGTCAACATGCGCTGGGCCAAGCCGCTGGATGTTGAGCTGCTCAAGCAAGTTGCTGCCAGTCATGATGCGCTGGTGACAGTGGAAGAGGGCGCCATCATGGGCGGTGCGGGCAGTGCCGTTGGCGAGGCGCTACAAGCGGCAGGCGTCCTCAAGCCGGTGTTGCATCTGGGCCTGGCCGACGAGTTCATAGAGCATGGCGACCCGGCCAAACTGATGGCCATGCAAGGGCTCGATGCGGCTGGGATTGAAGCGTCTGTCATTGCCCGTTTTGGTGATCTGATGGAAGCCACCAAACCCGTGAAGGTCACGCTGAAGTCGGTAGCGTGAAAGCAGTTTTTCGGCGGCCCGCTGCCGAAGAAAAATGATCCCCCTCGTGGGTGGCGAGAGCACACGAAGGGAGCCAGCGTGGGGGCGTCACGACTCCTGACAGCTTCCCGTCAGCTGTTTGAGGGTAAACCCCGCCGATCCCACGACGGGCCATTTTTATAATTTTGGGTGTACTCGACCCGTTAGCCCAAAACAACCCACTACGGGTAAAAACCGGGTTAACGTTCGAGTGAACACTGACAAAATAAGCATCTCAGTCGGGCAGCCAGTCGGTTCTGAAAAGAACTTTACCGGCCACACGACGGATCAATGCTGTGTGAATTTCAAATTTCAAAAACCTCTCAGGAGATATCCATGGATCGTCGTTCCCTTATTAAAAATGCCGGCATTGCCGGTGTGCTGGCCGCTGGCGTTGCGCCCGCCGTGCATGCACAAGCCACAGTGCGCTGGCGCCTTGCGTCCAGCTTTCCGAAGTCACTGGACACCATCTTCGGCGCTGCCGACGTTTTTGCAAAGCAGGTCAAGGCCATGTCGGGCGGCAAATTCGAAATTTCAGTTCACGCCGCTGGTGAGTTGATGCCAGCTTTTGGTGTGGTCGATGGTGTACAGCAGGGCTCTATTGAAGCTGCTCACACAGCACCTTACTACTTCTTCGGAAAAGACGAAACCTTTGCCTTGGGTTGTGCGATTCCATTTGGCCTGAACAGCCGTCAAATGACAGCGTGGATGTACGAAGGCAACGGCATGAAGCTGATGCGCGAGTTTTACGCCAAGTACAACATCGTCAATTTCCCTGGCGGCAACACGGGCGCGCAAATGGGCGGCTGGTATCGCAAGGAGATCAAAACCATTGCCGACATGAAGGGCCTGAAAATGCGCATTGGTGGCTTCGGCGGCAAGGTGCTGGAGAAATTGGGTTCTGTGCCGCAAAATATTCCAGGCGGCGAAATTTATCAGGCCCTGGAAAAAGGCACGATTGACGCAGCTGAGTGGGTAGGCCCCTACGACGACCAGAAACTGGGCTTTAACAAAGTGGCTCCGTTTTACTACTACCCAGGCTGGTGGGAGGGCGGCCCACAGCTGGACTTCTACATCAACAACAAGGCGTTTGAAGCCCTGTCGCCAGAAAACAAAGCGATCGTGGAATCCGCAGCATCCCATGCCCACGTTGAAATGCAGGCTCGCTATGATGCCCGCAACCCGGCGGCACTCAAGCAACTGGTGGGTGCGGGTACCAAGCTGCGTCCTTTCCCGAAAGACGTGATGAATGCCGCCTTCAAGGCTGCGATGGGCCTGTACGAAGAACTGTCTGGCAAGAACGAAAGCTGGAAAAAAATCTACGCCGACTACTCCAAGTTCCGCGCAGACCAGAACTTGTGGTTCCGTTTCACGGAAGCGTCGTTTGACAAGTTCATGCAAGAGCAAAAGTTGTCATAAGGCTCTTCCTTGCTGACGTCAAAAAGCCGCACTCAGGTGCGGCTTTTTTTATACCCTCATTTCGCCGGACGCTGCGCTAGCGCATTTCCCTGAAAGCCTTGAGTTCCTTGACCAGGCGTTCAAACTCGGCAATCATCTCAGGCGATGTCGCATAAAACACCGCGAATTTACCCATGAGAGTCCGTACATATAAGCGCGGCGCGATCAGCCATTCCAGACCGCGCACGCGAATCAGTTTTCCGTAGGCAAGCTCGCGCAGTTCCATGTGCTTGTTCCATACCCAGCTTTGATGCAAACCCTGCTCGTCAATACGGGTTGTGCTGCGCAAAATATTGACCCAGGTGTAGACCAGCAGCATCACCGCACCTAAAAACCAGCCTCCGCCCGCTACGCCTCCTGCGGCCCTACCGGCCCACCAGTTTTGCAAAAAAGCTGCAGAACAGGCGAACACGATCACTGTGGCCAGCAGCTTGAAGGTCATCGAATAAGCAGGGCTGGTGGCCCCTGCAACTTTGGGCACAAATTTAAAGGGTGGTGGACCCATGGCGGGCAAGGTGTTGTTGAACATGGTCTGCGGTTGTTGGTCACTGTATGAATAAAAAAATGCCCCTCAACGAGGGGCATTTCAGGGTGTCCTCAAATTTGGATGAAATGACGAGGTTGGCCTATTTGCCCTTGAACAGCTCGTCCATCTTTTTCTGTTCGTCGTCAGAGCTGGTCGTGGCTGATTTCGGTGCCAGAGGGTCACTGCCAGCGGCGTTGCTGGCGGATGCGCCAGGGGCAGTCACAGGATCAGGCGTTTCCACAGGCATCTCAATCTTTACTTTGTCGATGTCAATCTTTTCTTCCTTGTCCAGAAACATGGTGACGGTCTGGGGGACAAAGATAACGATCAGAACCAGAATCATCTGCATGGCCACCCAGGGAATTGCACCCAGGTAAATGTCGTTGGACTTGATGGCTTGCGGAATGCGTTTTTCTTTGAACAGCGTGTCAGCAATGCCGCGCAAATAAAACAGTGCAAAGCCAAACGGAGGGTGCATGAAGCTGGTTTGCATGTTGACGCACAGGAGCACGCCGAACCAGATCGGGTTGATGCCCAGCTTGACCGCCACCGGCCCCAGCATTGGCAAGATGATGAAGGCTATTTCAAAAAAGTCCAGGAAAAAGGCCAGGAAGAAAATGAAGATGTTGACGACGATCAGAAAGCCGGTTTGACCGCCTGGCAAGCCGGTCAGCAAATGCTCAACCCACTTGGCACCGTCCACGCCCTGAAACACCATCGAGAACACGCGCGCACCAATCAGAATGAAGACCACCATCGCGGTCAGTCGCATCGTGCCGCTCATGGCTTCCCAGATCAGCGCAAGCGTCAGGCGCTTGTGAATAGCCGCCAATACCAGCGCACCGACCACGCCCATGGCGCCTGCCTCGGTTGGCGTGGCAATCGCGGTGTTGATCCCTGGCAAGCCGCCCATGGAACCAAGCACTGCAAAAATCAGGATGGCTGAAGGAATGATGCCGCGCAGGCATTTGCCCCACAAGGCCCATCCGTGCAGGGTTCGCGCATCTTTGGGCACGCCGGGGACGTGGTGCGGTTTGAACACACCCAGAAGGTACGTGTAGCCTGCAAAAATCAGCACCTGCAAAATCGATGGGCCCCAAGCACCTTTGTACATGTCTCCCACGGACTGGCCCAACTGGTCTGCCATCACAATCAATACCAGCGACGGCGGCACCAGCTGCGTGATGGTGCCTGACGCCGCCAGCACGCCCGTGGCGTAGCGCATGTTGTAGCCGTAACGGATCATCACGGGCAGTGAAATCATGGCCATGGCAATCACCTGGCCTGCCACCGTGCCGGTAATAGCACCCAAAATAAAACCCACGATGATGACTGAATAACCGAGGCCACCCCTGGCGGGGCCGAACAGTTGGCCCATCGAATCCAGCATATCTTCGGCTAAGCCGCATTTTTCAAGAATCGCACCCATGAAGGTGAAAAACGGAATGGCCAGCAACAGGTCGTTGGACAAAATGCCAAACATGTTGAGCGGCAGGTTGGACATGAAGCTGGCTGGAAACCAACCCATTTCGATGGCCAAAAAGCCTGAACCCAAACCCAGAGCCGCCAAAGAGAAGGCCACAGGAAAGCCAATCAGCATGATCAGCACGAGGCCCGCAAACATCATGGGGGCGAAATTTTCCATTTGCATTTTTATTGTCCTGAAACTACGTGAGGGAGAAGGTCAGATGAGATGGCAGCCACTTACTGGACCGGCTTTTCATAGTGAGTGTCCATCTCGAACTTGCCCGCCAGATAGCTGACGCGTTTGATGATTTCAGACAGGCCTTGCACAAACATCATGCCAAAACCGACAGGCAACAGCAGCATGGCGGGCCAGCGAATCAGACCGCCAGCATTAGGCGACATTTCTTTGGAGATGTACATGCTCATGAAAAGCGGCCAGCTCAAATAAGCCAGCAAAGCCATCACGGGCAGCAGGAAAAAGATCAGGCCAAAAATATCGACATAAACGGGACCGTTGCCTTTGAGCTTGCCGTAGATGATGTCAACCCGGACATGTTCATTGAGCTTGAGTACATAGGGTGCGCCCAGCATGACCATGGCGGCGAAAAGGTACCACTGGATTTCAAGCCAGCCGTTGGAGCTGATGTCAAAACCATAGCGTACAAACGCGTTACCCGACGAAATGAGCGCTGCAAGCAACACCGCCCAAGAGGCCGCTTTGCCGATTTGGGCAGCCAGCCAGTCGTACGCCAAAGCAAGTTTGAGTAATGCAGCCAAAGGAAAAGTCTCCAAAAATATGCAGAAAGTTTCTAAATCGGATGAGTCACGCACACACACAACCACCCTTCACTGATGGTAACTGCGAAGGTGAGACGGCGACTTAAGGAATGCTGACGAAAAAGATTCGGGAAAACCCTGAGCTTGCCTGAAGAGTCAATAAACGCTGACGCCGCTGCCTTCTGCCACCTCACCGATCAAGGCGGCATCTGCAAAGCCTTGGGTGTGAAAGATATATAGCACTTGGCGTGCCAGGTCCGGGCGGCATGACACCAACAGTCCGCCCGAAGTTTGCGGGTCGCTGAGCAGCGCCTTGTCGGCTTCAGCAAAAACGCCGGGCAGCGTGACCTCATTGCCGTAGCTTTCCCAGTTGCGCCCTGAAGCGCCGGTGACGCAGCCTTGGGCCGCCAGTTCGCGCACACCAGCTATCAGGGGCATGCGCGACCAGTCAAGGCGTATTTGCACTTTTGCGCCTCGGGCCAACTCAAGCGTATGCCCCGCCAGGCCAAAGCCGGTGATGTCGGTCAGCGCGTGCACACCATCCAGTGCGGCCAGGGCAATGCCCGGTTTGTTCAGTTGCGTGGTCACTTCGACCATTTTGGCGTAGCCTTCCGGCGCAAGCATTTCTTTTTTCAGTGCGGCTGACAAAACGCCCACGCCCAGCGGTTTGCTCATCACCAGCACATCGCCCACCTTGGCGCCAGAATTTTTCTTGACCCGCGACGGATGCACCAGGCCCAGTACCACCAGACCGTAAATCGGCTCCACTGAATCAATCGTGTGGCCACCCGCAATCGGGATTCCCGCATCGCGGCACACGTCTTGCCCGCCGCGCAAAATCGAGCCGATCACGTCCAGCGGCAATACGTTGATTGGCATGCCGACCAGGCCCAGCGCCATGATGGGCGTGCCGCCCATGGCGTACACATCGCTGATGGCGTTTGTGGCGGCAATGCGGCCAAAGTCATACGGGTCGTCGACGATGGGCATGAAAAAGTCGGTGGTGGCAATCAGGGCCTGGTTTTCATTGAGCAAATACACGGCCGCGTCGTCGGCGGTTTCAATGCCCACCAGCAGTTCCGGGGGAATCGGCAGATTGCTGGAGTTTTTCAGAATTTCGCTCAGCACACCGGGTGCAATCTTGCAGCCACAGCCGCCGCCATGAGACAAGCTGGTCAGGCGCGGGGCCACGAGGGGCGTGAGTTTTTCGGGGGCGTTCATGGCGATTCCTTGATGACAGATGCGATCAATTTTAAAACAAGGCGCTTTTCAACAGCAGGCGCGAACAATTCAGCCCGCAAGGCGCACTGGCTTTGTAGCTGTGCCAGAAAGGCAGGCTCAGTTGCGCAGCGTTGGACGAGTGCCGCCAGCGCTGCGGCGTCACCCACGTCAAAATAGCCTGCGTAGTCAGCCCCCAACATGCCCACATTGCCGCTGATGAGTGATGCAAGTACCGGCGTGCCCGACTGCACGGCCTCCAGAATCACATGCGCGCCGCCTTCCATGACCGAGCTGTTCACCAGCACATGGGCGCCCTTGATGTGCTGGCGCGTCTGTGCCCGGGGCAAACCGCCCAGCCAGCGGTAGTGAGGTAGTTGGGCTGCTGCTGCGCGCGCTGCATCAGCCAGCGCAGTATCCAGTCCATCACCGATTTGGTCAAAATACGCAGCGCCTGTGCAAAGCCTCGCCGCCTTCATATAAGTGAGCGGGTCTTTTTCGTCGCGCAGGTGGCCCACCATCACCGCCTTGAAGCGATGGGTGGCTTTAACAGCTGGTTTCAAACGTGGCGCAGACTGATAAATCACATGCGCTTTGTGTTGCAGCTCTTTTGGCAGTTCGGCCAAGCCTGCTTCTTGCAACACCACCAAATGCGTGGCCAGCTCCAGAGAACGCTGAGCCTCCACATGGGTGTGAATGTCGCGGTACAAGTCTGTACCCGTCAGCACCACAATCAACGGTTTGTCCGGATGCCGCGCAGACCAGGCATCAATCGACGGCGCAGAACGGCGCGCATGCAGGGCAATCATGGCGTCGAAATTCTTGTCACCTGCGCTCCAGTTCTGGCAGATGGAAGTGTCACAATCACTCGAGAGAAACTTCGCCCAGCGGTGCGCAGTGTGCCAATTGCCATTGTTGGCCGCTCTCGAGGCCGGACTTACCAGGACTATTTTTGACTTCAAGCAATACACCTTTTGCTAGCGCGACCAGTACCGCAGGGCAGATCGATTCGCCCCTGATGCGTCGTGCAGGCAAGGAGCTGCTGTCACTGGCTTTGATGGATGCGCGTAATCATACGCTGCATCTTTTTGCGCAGTACCAAAACGCGCTTGAGGTCGCGAACTATGTCGTGCCCCAACTGGCGACGGTCAACCCGCCTTTATGGGAGCTGGGTCATATCGGCTGGTTTCAGGAGTGGTGGATTGCCCGCAACATGCAGCGCGCACTGGGCCTGCGCTGTGAGCCGGCACACACGCGGCTTGCCAGTATTGAGCCGAATGCCGACCGGTGGTGGGACAGCAACCACGTGGCGCACAGCACGCGCTGGCAGCTTGATTTACCCAAGGTCGACAGCATCCGGACGTATCTGCTCGACACGCTCGAAGGCACGCTGGACTTGCTTGAAAAAGCGGGCGATAACGACGACGCCCTGTACTTTTACCGCCTGTGCCTGTTTCACGAAGACATGCATGCCGAGGCCCTGGTGTACACCGCCCAGACGTTGGGTATGGCCTTTGACAAACCCATGCAGCAAGCCTTCACCCCCGTCCCGATGAGCTTGCGTGAACCGCTTTTGGTGCCGGCTTGCACCTGGATGTTGGGCAGTGACCAAAGTGAAGGGTTTTCGTTTGACAACGAAAGACCCCGCCACAGCGTGCCCGTGCCGGAATTTGAAATTGACGCGCAGCCTGTAACGTGGTCGCAGTACGTCGAGTTTGTTGACGACGATGGCTATGACCGCGAAGAACTGTGGAGCCCAGACGGCTGGCAATGGCTGCAGGCCATGGCAAAGGGCGAGGGCCAGTACGAGGGAAGAAGGGCCCCGCGCTATGTAGACCAGATCGGCGTAGCCAGTGGCGCAGTGATGCAAACCCGCTTTGGCACCGCCAGACGCATGCATGGCAGCCAGCCCGCCATGCACATGAGCTGGTTTGAGGCCGACGCCTGGTGCCGCTGGGCCGGGCGGCGGTTGCCGTTTGAAGTCGAGTGGGAAGTCGCCGCGCACACGGCCGCCCGGCGTGGATTTTTGTGGGGCAATGTATGGGAATGGACGGGCACCACCTTCAGAGGTTTTGAAGGTTTTAAACCCGACCCATACCAGCAGTATTCACAGCCCTGGTTCGGTAACCACAAAGTGCTGCGTGGCGCATCATTTGCGACCCGGGCCCGCATGAAAAGCCCAAAGTACCGTAACTTTTACCTGCCCGAGCGGGATGATATGTTTTGTGGGTTCAGGTCTTGCGCGCTATAGTTCGGTGCTACTAATAAAGGAGCTGCTAGCGCACGTATTTATTGGTCTGCAGCCGTAAAATACACCTAAAAATGCGGTTTTCGAGCCGTTTCGACCTGTTTTGGCTCTTCTCAGCCGAGTTTGGGCCTGCGGTAGTGCCACCACGGCAACACAGCGCGCAGGCTGAGCACTTTGCCGGTTTGCAGTCCGTCCACGTTGTAGCCTGGCAGTGTTTCCAATGTGTTTAGCCAGTGGCTGCTTTGCAGCTCGTTGAGCAGGGCAGTCACGGGCGGTGAGGCCAATTCTGATTTCAGGCATACCAGGTGATAGCGCTCTTGCACAAGTGGCGCAAAGCCCAAATGTTTATCAAGCGCGGCCGCTTCAATGCCCAGACCCGCATCAGCCGCGCCGCTGGCGACCGCTTGCGCCACGGCGGCGTGTGACGGCTCCTGGCTGTTGTAGCCGGGTATTTCGGCCGGGTGCACGCCAGCGTTTGCCAGCAGTTCGTCCAGCAGCACGCGGGTGCCTGTGCCTTCCGCCCGGTTGACGTAACGCATGTCAGGTCGCCTTAAATCTTGCAGGCTAGTGATGCGTAGCGGGTTGCCTTTGGCGACCATCAGCCCCTGCGTGCGCCCGGCAAAGCCAATGAGTTTGTGCAGCCCGGGTTTGAGCAAACTGCGGTAGGTGCGTGCTGCTACCGACCTGGCATCGGGTTGGTCCAGCGTGTGAAAGCCCGCCATCATGCAACGTCCGGCGTTCAGTGCGGCAATCGCGTCCACGCTGCCCATAAAGCGAATGTCAAGATGCAAGCCTTTGCTTGCGGCCTGGTCGCGCAGTGCTGACAAGGCGGTGTCGTGACTGGCGTACAGCGTCAGCACGTGGGCATTGTCGTCAAAGGCCGTTGAAAATGCGCGCTCAATGTCGCCGCGCAGGGCTTCAATTTGCGGGGCCAGTCGGGCCTGCGCCTGGCGCTCGGCCCACAGCAGCTTGTCGCCAAA
>JANNYZ010000194.1:0-2340 GCA_031410335.1 Polaromonas sp.
CATGTAACGGCCATAAGCGCCAAAGCCGGCCCGCTCGGCAAACACCCAGCTGGTCGCGCCCACCACATACGACGCCGACTGGGCCAGCACGATCCAGACGAAGTCAGAGATCAAAAATTCCTGGTCAGCCACGTCATGCCCGGCCTTGATGATGAGGGCCGTGGTGGCGGCAGCCAGGGCGGCCTCGACCACCAGAAAGAACAGCATCACGTAGAACGGGCGGCAGAGCAAAAACCGCACAAAATCCAGATTTTGGTAAGTCTTGCGACGCTTTGGATCGGTAATTTTTAACGGTTCAGCATTCATCAAGGAGCGATGGTTGGGTAAAAAACGATTTTCAGCAAATTATGTCAACCATGCGCAAGGATGCGCCGTTGAATCAAGACTTGCCAAGCTGCCAAGCAATTTTGTAGCGTAACAAGAGTCGGTAGTTGCCCCAGGCGGCTACTCTTAGCCCTCTTAACCAAAGTGAGACACCATGAACAACGCAACCGCCAAGCCAAAGAAAAGCAAAAAGCCATCTAAAAAAACACCAGCAAAATAAATTGCTGCGATGAATTTTAAAAAGCCCGCCTCGTGCGGGCTTTTTAACGTCTGCACGGGCGAAACCGCCACAGGTCAAAATAGCGCCATGGCGATTCCCCAATCCTTCATCCAAGAACTGCTGGCACGCGCCGACGTGGTGGACATCGTGGGCCGCTATGTGCAGCTGAAAAAGGGCGGTGCCAACTTCATGGGCTTGTGCCCTTTTCATGGCGAAAAGTCGCCTTCGTTCAGCGTCAGCCCGGCCAAGCAGTTCTACCACTGCTTTGGCTGCGGTAAAAACGGCAACGCCATCGGCTTTTTGATGGACCACGGCGGCATGACCTTCATTGAAGCCGTCAAGGACCTGGCCCAGCAATACGGCCAGCAGGTGCCTGAAGACGATGTGTCGCCCCAAGACCGGGCAAAAGCCGCGCAAATGCGCGAGCAGCAAGCCACCCTGACCAGCGTGCTTGAAAAAGCCGGCATGGCCTACATCAAGGCCCTACGCAATTCACCCAAGGCGATTGACTACTTCAAGGGGCGCGGCCTGTCAGGCGAGATTGCCAAAACTTTTGGCCTGGGCTACGCGCCCGAAGGCTGGCGCAGCCTAGCAAGCGTCTTTCCTGACTACAACGACCCGCTGCTGGTGGAAAGTGGTTTGGTCATTACCGGTGAGCCGGGCGAAGAAAACGCGGCGGGCGAGGCCAAGCGTTACGACCGCTTTCGTGACCGTGTCATGTTTCCCATCCGCAACGTCAAGGGCGAATGCATAGGCTTTGGCGGGCGGGTGCTGTCTGACGAAAAGCCCAAGTATTTGAATTCGCCTGAAACGCCAGTTTTCAGCAAAGGGCGCGAGCTGTACGGCCTGTTTGAAGCACGCACCGCTCTGCGTGAGCACGGCTACGCGCTGGTGACTGAAGGCTATATGGACGTGGTGGCGCTGGCGCAGATGGGTTTTGCCAACGCGGTGGCCACACTGGGCACAGCCTGTACGGCAGAGCATGTGCAAAAGCTGTTTCGCTTTACTGAATCGGTGGTCTTCAGTTTTGACGGCGATGGCGCGGGCCGCCGGGCGGCGCGCAAGGCACTCGACGCTGCCCTGCCCTTTGCCACCGATGTGCGTACCGTCAAGTTTTTGTTTTTACCTGCCGAGCATGACCCCGACAGCTACATCCGCGAACATGGCAAAGACGGCTTTGCCGAGATGGTGGCCAAAGCCTTGCCGCTGAGTAAATTCATGCTGCAAGCCGCCGCAGAAGATTGCGACCTGGACACCGCCGAAGGCCGCGCCCACATGGCCAGCAATGCGCGGCCCTTGTGGACACTGCTGCCTGATGGCGCACTGAAGCGCCAGCTATTGGCCGAAATTGCCGACAAGGTGCTGATTGATGTGCGGGACTTGCTGGATCTGTGGCAACCGGCGGCAAAGGCTGGCAGCTATAAAAAGAGTAGCTACCCGCGCACGGATTCATTGGTCCAAAGCCCGAAAATACCCTCAAAAATAGCTCAAAACAGCGGCGAAGATGCGTTTTCAGGCTATCCGGATGACATGGGCTACCCCGGCGGCCAAGAAGTCGATTATTCAAGCTCGGAGCCGCATTTTTCAGCACCTGTGGCATCGGCCACAAGACCAGCACGCCGGGTGGCAGGCCGTCTGCTGCCCGCCAGCCGGGAAGACCGCGTGCTGCGCCTGCTGCTGACCGAGCCGCAAAGCTGGGACAAATTGAGCAGCGAAGAGCACCACCTTCTGTGCGCCCTGCCCGCCCCACACGGCCCGCTGTTTGCGTGGCTGGAAAGCCAGCTGCATGACCACGG
>JANNYZ010000195.1:0-7637 GCA_031410335.1 Polaromonas sp.
TCGTTTTTTAACGTGCGCTCAGCCCACACAATGCCAAACGTTGCCAGCGCCAACGCGAGGCTGGACAAGGCAAACGGCCAGCGTGGGTCCAGCCCTCGCAAGGCCACCGTGAGGTAGGGCGCCATCGCCCCAGCAATGCCCAGGCCAATCAGCGACAGACTGGCCAGGCGCGGAACAGCTGACAGCGCTGCGTACTTGCCCAGCAGCACCAAAGGCGGCGCACGCAACGCAGATGATGTGACCGACCAGACCACCGTGAGCGCCAGAAACAGCCACTGCGCCTGCGGCCCGGTTGAAGCCACCCAGGGCAGCAGCAAAAACGCGGCACACGACGCCAGCGTCAGCAGCACCACCCAGCGGCCCAGCTTGCCAAACACCCGTGCCGCCCTGTCGGCCATCACGCCCATGGCGGTATCGGCCACCAGAAAGATCAGCTGGTCCATCATCAAAATCACCAGCACCATGTCTTTGGCCAACCCCACCTGCGCGGCCAGTTGCGGCAAGAAGATGACGTACACCGTCCAGGTGAGGGTAAAGAAAAGCTGGATGAACGCCAGCGTGATGCCGACTTGATGGGCTTGATGGGCAGTGGACGTGACTACGGGCGTGGAGGGTGTCATGTTGCGCCTTCAGGGTGGGCCCGCTTCAGCTTTAAAACACAAGTTTGCAGGAAACTAAAACCGCTCAAAGCGAAGTTTTAGTGCCCATCCATCACACCAGAATATCCGCCGCCAGCCCCGACGCTGCTGACTCGCAGGCATAGGTGAAAATTTGCGCGGCGTGCTCCAGGGTGGGCATATCGGCCGGGGTGTACTGCATGCGCAGGTAGGCTTTGCCGCGCAGCAGCATCAGGATGAAGGGCACCTGCGCGTTGGGAGATGGCTCGGGCCAGTTCATCAGCAGCTCGGCCAGGTGTGGGTCTACCCAAGCCAGGGCCTGGTCGCGGTTTTCAGCCAGCACGGAATAGCGCTTCCAGAACTCGGGGGGCAAGCTGTCCCAGCCGGCCTCGGGGTACATGGCCAGCCAGCGCATTTCTTCGGGCAAGCTGGGGTCGGCGGTGGTTTGCAGGGTGTCGGTGTACATCTCGTAGGCGCGTTTTTCAAGCGCTTCTTTGAGCGGCCGGTTCATGATGAGGATGGACACATCGTCGTTGAGCTTCATCTCGGCTCTGGCGCGCAGCTCTTCGCCGCGAATGTAATCACGCGACGATTTGCCGCGCTCCAGCTTCCAGGGCTTGCCCGCCGCCGTGCCCGTCAGCGCAAAGCCGCTGCCGTCGCCTTGCCCGGTATAAGAAAAGCCTTGTGTTCCGGCCCACTCAGACACCACATCGGCCACAACGGGCGCGCTGCCAGGTGCTTCGGCCTGCGAAAAAGCTTTTTTGAGGCGCTCAAACATGGTCAGGGGTTTTCTTTTAAAGTGGGCAACCAGTTAAGCAATCAATAGTAGCAAAGGAAGCACGCAATGATCAAGGTTTACTCATGGCCCACGCCCAACGGTCATAAAGTGCATGTCATGCTGGAGGAATGCGGCTTTCGGGTGGGCAAGGACTGGGAGGCCATACCTGTCGACATTGGCACGGGCGACCAGTTCAAACCGGAGTTTTTGGCCATCAGCCCGAACAACAAAATACCCGCGCTGGTCGACCCGAACGGCCCGGACGGCAAGCCGATTGCGCTGTTTGAGTCGGGCGCCATCTTGCTGTACCTGGCCGCCAAAACGGGCAAGTTTTTGCCCAAGTCAGACCGGCTGAAGTTTCAGACCCTGCAATGGCTGATGTTTCAGATGGGCGGCGTGGGGCCGATGATTGGGCAGACGCACCACTTCAGGCAGTACGCACCTGAAAAGATTGACTACGCCATCAACCGCTACACCAACGAAACAAAACGCCTGTACGGCGTGATGGACAGGCAACTGGCCACCAGCAAATTTATCGCCTGCAACCAGTACACGATTGCCGACATCGCCATCTTCCCGTGGCTGCGCAACTGGGCGAACCACGGCATTGACTGGGCTGATTACCCGCACCTCAAAAAATGGTTTGACGGGATTGCTGCCCGCCCTGCTGTTGCGCGCGGCGTTGCGGTGCTGGCGGACCTGCGCAAGCCGATCACCACCGACAAGGCGCGTGAAGTTTTGTTTGGTAGCACCCAGTACCAGAAACGCTGAGGCTTTTCCCTGTAACTTCACGCGGAATCTGGATGCTATTATTTCAGGAGCTGCTTGCGCATATATCCATTGGCCTGGAGGCCTGAAAGATATCTGAAAAAGGCTTTTTTCAGCCGTTTTTTGCTATTTGGCGGCTGAAGAATACAGCTTGTAGGCGCCGGAGCTGGCCTCCAGCCGCAACCTGGCAGCCAGCTCGGGCGTCAAGGCTTTGACCTGGTCAGGGTTCAACGCCACATACACCGGGCCTAAACCCAGCCACGCTGCCAGCTCGGCATTACCCGGCAGCGCCTTGACCTTGCCCTGTGCATAGTAAGACGCTGAATACGGCAGGTCGCCCATGAAAAGCAGCGGCTGGCCCGCGCCCTTGGCCTGGTACGCCAGCACGACGGTTTTGGCAGACTTCCAGCTGTCGTTGAGCTGCTCTCGCACAAAAAAGGCAGCCACCAGGCACGCCATCGCCACCACACCCCCGCCCACCACGCCATTGACCCAGCGCGTTCGTACATCGCTGCTTAACCAGCGCGCCGCCAGCAGCGCAACGGCAGGCAGCGCCGGCAGCACATAGGTCCACAAGATATTGCCAGACATGGTGAAGAACAGGCATGGCGCCACCGACCAGGCCAGCAGGTAAATGGTGAACTGGCGTGAATAGCTGGCGGGCTCTGGCGTTTGCGGCGCTGGGGCAGGTTTGCGGCCTATCCACATCAGTGGCAACAGCGCCGTCCACGGCATGACGGCAGCCAGTGCAAACAGCCAGATCGCGCCGCGCTGGGTGGCGTGGGCTGTGCCGTATTTGTCACCTGCCCAGCCTGTGACGGTGAAGCGGTTCCAGTGCTCGCCAATGAAAAAGTATTCCCAGAAGCCCGGCGTACGAATCTCGGCCATCACGTACCAGGGTGCGGCAATCGCCAGCGTCAACAACGTGCCTTTGACCCACGGCAGCCGCTGCCATGACGCCTTGATGTTGCCGGTGAGCAGCATCCACAGGCCAATCGGCAGGCCAGACAGCACCACCGCAATCGGCCCTTTGGCCAGCAGGCCAATACCCAGGCCGATAAAGAGTAGCCAGACTTCTTTGGGCCGGCCTGAATCGCCTTGCTCAAACGCCGCCCAAAATCCGCGCATGGCCAGCGTGGTGCCCAGCACCAGGCCCAGGTCGGTCATCACCGCTGCCGACGCAATCACGTACAGCAGGGTACCGCTCATGATGGCTACGGCCAGTTGCGCCTGCCGGGCTGAGCTGCGGCGCACCCAGGACCACAGCAGCCAGGCGATCAGCACGGCCAGCAGAAAGTACGGCAGGCGCGCGGCAAATTCATTCACCCCAAACAGCTGGATGCTGATGGCTGACAGCCAGGTTGTGAGTGGCGGCTTGGCCCAAAACGGCACGCCGTAGTCATACAGTGGCGTGACCCAGTTGCCCAGCTCAGCCATTTTGCGGGCCACTTCGGCATAGCGCGCCTCGGTAGTGTCGGTCAACGGGTACAGGCCAAGTGTCAGCAGGCGCAGCAAGGCGACGGTGCCCAAGGTCCACCACAGCCAGCGGCTAGACGTGCTGTGTGCGGTGCTCATGCTTTGGCGACCAGCAGGCGGGTTTCAGCAGTATCAACAGACTTTTGTGGTGGCTGGTATTCGTCCAGTAAAAACAGGGGACGGCGCTTGCTCTCCTTGAAAAGTCTGCCCAGGTATTCACCAATGATGCCCATGGCCATCAACTGCAGGCCGCCCAAAATCAGGATGGTCAAAATCAGCGTGGGAAAGCCCTTGACCGACTCGCCAATCGTCAATGTTTTAACCAGCAAAAACAGCGCATAGACAAAGGCTGATAAAGCCGTTAAAAAACCAGCATAACTGGCCAGCCGAAGCGGCACGACTGAAAAACCGGTGATGCCTTCAATCGCAAAATTGAGCAACTTGAGGTAAGGCCACTTTGTCTCACCTGCTGCGCGCGGGTGGCGGTCGTATTCGACCAGGACCTGCTTGTAGCCAATCCAGGCGAAAAGGCCTTTCATGAAGCGGTTGCTTTCGGGCAACTGGTTCAGCGCATCCACGGCGCGGCGGCTGAGCAGGCGGAAGTCGCCGACGTTTTCAGGAATATGGACTTCAGACAGCCAGTTGATGATTTTGTAAAACCAGGCGGCTGATGCTTTTTTGAACCAGGTTTCGCCCTGACGGCTGGCGCGCTTCATGTTCACCACATCAGCGCCCTGCTGCCAGGCGCGCACCATGTCGCCAATCAGCTCCGGCGGGTCTTGCAGGTCAGCGTCAATCAAAATAATGGCTTGCCCGCGCGCCAGTTTGAGGCCTGCGCTCATGGCGGCTTCCTTGCCAAAGTTGCGGCTCAGGTTAGCCACACCAATAGATGCATCGTGCTGCTGCAGATCTTTCAAAATGCGCAGCGTGCCGTCCTTGCTGCCGTCATTGACGTAAACGACTTCCCAGTTGCCTTCAAGCTCGGGCACATTGGCCAGCGCTGCCACCAGGCGGCCATGAAAAATCGGCAGCACCTCTTCTTCGTTGTAGGCCGGAACAATCACGCTGAGCATGCAACCAGCGGTAGTTGCAGGGCCAAGCGTTGTGGCAGTTGAATTCATTGGGCAAACGTCCAGAGTCGGTTAAGTCGAAATGTCAGGCCCAGAACCAGCACCGTGGCCAGCATTTGGGCTAAAAGATAGTGCCAGCCCAGCTGCTGAACGCCCAGCCAGACCAGAGCGCCGTTGAGGATGGCCCCGAGCAGCGCAATGACCATGAAACGCGGCAGCGCATGAGCATGGCCCGCGCTGCTGCCAGCAAAGGTCTTGCGCCGATTGAGCAGATAAGCCACCACCGCACCGCATACGGCGCCAGTGGCAGCCGCAGGCGCAGCAGAAAAACCAGCCAACTCCACCAGCGCAATCAGCACCGCGTAATGCACGGCGGTGGCGAGGCCTCCTGCGACGATGTACCAAAAAAACTGCATTGCGCTCCGGGTTGGGTTAGCACAGGATTTTAACAAGCCACTTATCAGGCAGATTTGCGCGCCAACTTTATGGGCTATATTGAAGCCATGTTTGAAGTCTTGGTCTATGTCTACGAAAATTACTGGCAAGGTGACGCTTGCCCGGAACTGCCGCAACTGGGCCGCAAACTGACAGCCGCTGGCTTTGAGGCTGACGAGATTCAGGCAGCGTTGATCTGGCTCGACGGCCTGAACACCGCCGCACAAAGCACGCAGATCTATCTGCCCGCAACCAACGCCAGCGAAGCTGAAATAGTCCAGGCCCAGTCAGCGGGCAGCATGCGGGCCTACAGCGTTGCCGAGCAGGAGCACTTGGGCGCAAAGGCGCTCGGCTTTGTAAGCTTTCTTGAATCATCAGGCGTGCTGCCGCCCCAGATGCGCGAGATCGTGATTGACCGCGCCATGGCCGCCCCAGGCAACCCGCTCGAACTGGACGACCTGAAAATCATTGTGCTGATGGTGTACTGGAGCTTTGGCCAGGAGCCTGATGCGCTGGTGCTGGACGAACTGTGTGATGATGCCGCAGACCGCGTAGGCCACTAGTTATAGAGTTTTTTTCGACGGGCCGCCCCTATAAAAAAAGCGCCTGTTCGGGGCTGTTGCCTGCTGCAACAAGCCTGCTTGAGCAGGTTTGGCCAGGCAACAGAAGCGAAGCGCCTCTGGCAAACGGCGGCCTGCAAGATGCAGAGAACTACCCGAAGCGAGTGAACGCGGGGGCCAAAGTCTAGCCGAGTAGGCGCTCAGGATTGGCTTCCAGCTTGGCCAAAGCATCGCGCGTGGCCCGCACTGTCAGGGCTTCTTCTTCTGTCGGTACCAACAATCCGGCTTGCAAGTAGGCGGCCAATCTGCGTGCCTGAATCAAAAAATTGCGGCCATCACTGGAGGCGAATAGATGCAACTGTTTGCGGTCGCTGCGCCAGGCGAACTGCACATGGCTGATGCGGCCGTTGTGGTCCAGGCTAAACCACGAGCCCAGTTGCAGCTCTTGCGCCCAGGCGCGCATGGCCTCGGTAGGTTGGCTGCCGCCATCCGTCACGACCTCGATGTCTGATGCATCGATGCCAATCATCATCACCAGCGCTTCGGTATCCAGCGGCAAGTCGCCCACATCTTCATCAGACAGGTAGTCCTCCAGATTGGTCAGGCGCTTGGCCATGGCGTCAATCCGCTCGCTCGATATCGAGTCAGTCTTGGACATGAAGGCATCGGCCAGCGTGTCGCTGATAACTTTGAGCTGCTGGTCTTGCGACGGGGTGTCCATGGCCAGCATGGTCATGCCCATGCGCAGCAGTTGCAGCAGTTTGGGCAGGTCTGAAATAACCTTGGCCCTGTCGGCGCGATTGGGCTTGGCACTGGCAGCCCACACCAGGTCGGCCGCGGCGCGCTTCAGGGTGATGGTCTCTTCGTGCTGCGGCCCATTGCGCATGGCTGTCAGTGCCAGCACTTCAGCCCATATCTTGAACAGAAACTCACGGATTTCCTCACGCACTGGCATGTCGTTGAGCATGCTGCGCATTTCGATCGTGTACTGGATGGCCATGGTTTCTTTTTGCTCAACCTGCTGGGCAATGCTGACCACCCGGGCGGCGCTGCCGTTCTCAGACAGGAACTTGGACAAAAATTTCTGGAACTCGTCATACACCAGTTGAAACACACGGCGTCCGGTTTCAGGGTATTGCTCAATCACCTGCACAATGCGCTTGATCTCAACTTCCATTGCGCCGCCAGACACCGCGACGTCAAAACCCAAGACGCACGAACCCATGCGGTCAATCAGCCGACGTGCGGGGTGCTGCAGAGACCCGAAAAATTCCGGCTCAGAAATCGCCACGCGCAGCACCGGCATTTGCAGCCGTGCAAACCAGACCCTAACCGTAGGTGGTATGCGGTCTTCGGCCAAAATGGATTGAAACATCAGGGCCACAATTTCAATGGTGGCCTTTTCTGCTGACGTACTGGCGGCCTTCTTGAGGCTGCTGGTACGCTGGCGCAGTGCAGTGTTCGCCTGCTCTACATGCTCCGGTCCGTAAACCTGGTCGGGGGAATCTGCATGGGCTGTGCCCATATCGCCGACCTGGCTTGCCACCATGACCGCCAGCGCTTGCGCCAGTTGCGGCGTCGCCTGAGCACCCCGTGTGTCGTCAAACCCGGCCACCTGGTTGCTCAACAGGCGCTTGAGGTTCCCCATGACACCCTGCGCCCGCATACGTGCGCGTGCCAGAGGTGATGTGGCGGTTTGCATGCGGGTTTCTTCGTGCGGAGAATGAATGCCGCCACCCGAACGGGTGCTGCTGCCATTACCACCACCACCGCCAGAACCACCACCGCCAGAACCACTTCCGCGGGACCCACCACCGCCGGACCCACCACCGCCGGATCCACCACCGCCGGATCCACCACCGCCGGATCCACCACCGCCAGATCCACCACTGCCAGATCCACCACTGCCAGATCCACCACCGCCAGATCCACC
>JANNYZ010000196.1:0-7350 GCA_031410335.1 Polaromonas sp.
GTGGAACCCCTGCAATGAACTTTCGCCAGCTTGATCTCAATCTTTTGCGCGTGCTTGCGGCAATACACCGCACCGGTTCCGTCACGCTGGCGGGCAAGGCGCTGTCACTGTCGCAGCCGGCCACCAGCAATGCACTTTCACGCTTGCGGGATTTTTTTGAAGACGAGCTTTTTGTACGCGCGCCGTCCGGGCTCAAACCTACGCGCCTGTGTGAAAAGCTGGCGCCCGCCGTGACGGCACAGCTGCTGAGCATGGAAAGCCTGGTGACGGGACATGAAACATTTGACCCGGTACGAAGCAATATGCACTGGCAACTGTCACTGTCTGACCTGGGTGAAATGCTGTTTTTGCCCGGGCTGGCAGGCGCGTTGCGCAAACAGGCGCCAAGTTCTCGCCTGGCCAACATTTCGGTGGCGGCAAACAATGTTGCGTCGGCGCTGGAGTCACGGGAGATCGACCTTGCCGTTGGAATCCTTCAGCCCAAACACCGGGGTATCAGAACCGAACTTCTTTTCCGTGAGCACTACGTCGCGGTGGCAGCACCCGACTGGCGACCCGCTACCGGACGCAGTGGCCGTGTGCTGACCGCCCAACAACTGGCGGAAGCCGCCTTTGTGGTGGCGTCACCCACTGCAACTTTTCACGGCAGTGTTGAGCAGATGCTGACCCGCATGAAGCTCCAAGACCGGATTGTGCTGAGGGCCCGCCACTTCGGCGCCCTGCCCGACCTGGCCATGAGCTCGGACCTGCTTTCAATCGTGCCCGAGATGTACGCCAACAACCTGCGCCAGCGCTACGACTTCAGGGTATGGGGCATTCCGAATGCGCCGACTTATGAGGTGCGGATGGTCTGGCACAGCAGCACCGACAACGACAGCGCTCACCAGTGGATGCGGTCGCTGGTGCAGCGCTTGTTTCAACGGCCTGTCTGATTTTGGTGCGGCTGGCGGGGATCGAACCCACGACCCTTGGCTTCGGAGGCCAATACTCTATCCACTGAGCTACAGCCGCAATGCTGTGAGGTGATGCGCTTGAACGCACGCTGGATTCTATCAGCCGGCTCTGGCCCGACCTGCTTGCGTACGGCATTGGCGATGCCCCCGTTATAATGTGATGTTGCGGGCTGAAGCTGATTCAGCCTGCCAAAACTCTCGCCTTAATCATCAGTTTAAGCCCCCGATTTCTGTTTTTTTGAGGACGCCATGAGCGCAAACGACCACACCACGGCTACCGACAGTCACGACGAGGCTCACACCGGCCCGATCAAAACCCCCAAGCAGTTGCTGGCTGCAGTGTTTTTCTCTTTTGTGATTCCCATCTTCGCCATCATTGGCCTGGTGTACTACGTCACGTCTGCCAACAAGACCGCGCCCGGCGCTGTCGACACTGAAAAAGCCGTGGCGATGCGGATCCAGAAAGTGGGCTCGGTTGAGATTCGTGATGCAAATCGCGCCCTCAAGTCTGGTGAGGAAGTTTACAAAGCCCAGTGCACCGCCTGCCATGCGGCGGGTGTGGCTGGCGCGCCCAAGTTTGGCGATGCGGCTGCCTGGGCACCGCGCATCAAAACCGGTTATGACGCCTTGTTAACGTCTGCCCTGAAAGGCAAAGGCGCGATGGGCGCACAAGGTGGTGGCGACTACGAAGACACCGAAATTGGCCGTGCCGTGGTGTACATGACGGCAGCAGCGGGTGGCAAATTTGCGGTACCTGCCGGCCCAGCAGCGCCTGTGGCGGCTGCCGAGCCTGCCGCCGCACCGATGGCAATGGCAGCCGCTGCCCCGGTCGCTGCCGCACCCGTAGCCGCCGCTGCACCAGCGCCTGTGGCGGCTGTCAAAGTCGCGGCCAACAACGGCGAAGCCCTGTACAAACAAGTGTGCACTGCCTGCCATGCCAATGCTGTGGCAGGCTCGCCCAAGTTTGGCGACAAGGCCGCCTGGGCACCGCGTATCAAAACCGGCATCGACGCCCTGACAGCAAGCGTCATCAAAGGCAAGGGCGCCATGCCTCCCAAGGGTGGTTCAGCAGCATCTGACGCTGACATTCGGGCCACGGTGGAATACATGGTCAACGCCGCCAAATAAGGCGACGATCACAAAAAAGCCGGCTTGAATCAGATTCAAGCCGGCTTTTTGCATTTTCAGGGTATCGAAATTGGCTCTAGCCCAATGAATACATGCGCAAGCAGCTCCTGATTAAATAGCAAATCGCATTCACCGCGCGGTTGGCTTGCTAGCCCGCACCATGGCACTTCTTGTATTTTTTACCGCTGCCGCAATGACACAAATCGTTGCGCCCTGGCGTAGCAACAGCCCGTATCGTTTCAACCCGGGGGCCCATGGTCTTCCAAAGCTCGCGCAGGTCGTACACGGCCCAGATCGCTTCGCCAAACGCGTTGAGCCGCGCAATGCTGGTGCTGGGCACGCCGTCTTCGCTGAGGGGCGACACTTCTGGCTTGGCCGTGTCGTCTTCGGTCATGGCAACGACGGCCTCAAGCGCATTGTTGAGCCACTTGGCGGCGTCCTTGTCTTTGGGTGCTGCCCATTCTTCGGGCCAGTATTCCACCGCAAACATGAAGCCCAGCGCCCAGACCTGCGCAAAGGCGGGCAGCTCTTCGGGGCTGAAGGTGGCTTGCTCGTCTGGCGGCATCTCGGCGACCGCGCCGCGAATGTCCATGACTTCGGGGTGGTAGCAGCGGTCGTCTTCCAGCGAATCAACTTCTGAATCCAGTGCGGTGGCCACCTCTTGCCAGCGCTGGTTCCAGAGCGTTAAAAAGCGTTCCCGCTGGGCGGCATTGAGAAATGAGCCGCCGTCGGGGTCGGGTGCGTCACCCGCCATGGGTGTACCCAACAGTGCGGCCAGAACCTCGTCTTCGTCCACTGGCCTTCGCATGCAAACCACCGCCGCCATGAAACCTTCGCAAAACTCCCACTGTGGGGTTTCGTCATAGCGGGTGCGCATCTCGTCGAGGAGGGCGTCGAGTTCGTCGAAGGCTTCAATTTCCAGAAGGGGTGCGTTGGTCATAGGGGTCTTTGTCAATGTCATGGGGCGCTCTTATGATGCAAAGTGTATCTGTCGCCCCACCACGCAAGAAAGTGAAACCATGCGCGCCAAAATTCAGGCTCTTGATGCCCAACTGCCGGTTCGTTACAGCTTTATGGCCCTGTGCGCTTTCGGCGTACTGGTGTCTTTGTTCAGCCTTGTTCTTTTCAATGTCGGCTGGCTGGCGCTTCTGGTGTGTGCGGGGCTGGTCGGGGTGGGCGTGCATGACCTGAAACAAACCCGCCATGCAATTTTGCGCAACTACCCGGTGATTGGGCATATGCGGTTTTTGTTTGAGTTCATACGCCCGGAAATGCGCCAGTACTTCATTGAAAGTGACTCTGAAGCCGCGCCGTTTTCACGCGCGCAGCGCTCCCTGGTGTACCAGCGCGCCAAGGGCGAGCCCGACAACCAGCCTTTTGGCACGCACCTCGACGTGGGCAAGCAGGGTTATGAGTGGGTTAACCATTCGATGTCGCCTACCAAGCTGCCAACGCATGACTTTCGCATCTGGATTGGCGGCTCGGTCGATGCGCCATCGGTATCCGCACAACCCTGTACCCAACCGTATCAGGCCAGTGTCTTCAATATCTCGGCGCTGAGCTTTGGCTCGCTGTCGGCCAACGCGATTCAAGCGCTGAACAAGGGCGCGCAGATGGGCGGCTTTGCGCACGACACGGGGGAGGGCTCCATCTCCACCCACCACCGCGCCCACGGGGGCGATTTGATCTGGGAGATTGGCTCTGGCTACTTTGGTTGCCGCAATGATGACGGCACCTTCAATGCAGAGCGCTTTGCCGCCAATGCCACCGACCCGCAAGTCAAGCTGATCGAAATCAAACTGAGCCAGGGCGCCAAGCCCGGCCACGGCGGCATTTTGCCGGGGCCCAAAGTGACGGCCGAGATTGCTGCCGCTCGGGGCGTACCCGAAGGCAAAGACTGCATATCGCCGAGCAGCCACAGCGCGTTTTCAACCCCGGTCGAGATGATGCATTTCATCGCCAAGCTGCGTCAGCTTTCTGGCGGCAAGCCGGTGGGCTTCAAGCTCTGTATTGGTCACCCATGGGAATGGTTTGCGATTGTCAAAGCCATGCAGGCGACCCACATCACGCCCGACTTTATTGTGGTGGATGGTGCCGAAGGCGGTACCGGCGCAGCACCCGTCGAGTTCAGCGACCACGTGGGCGCGCCGCTGCAGGAAGGCCTGCAGCTGGTGCACAACACCCTGATTGGCGTGAACTTGCGCAGCCGTGTGTCGATTGGCGCAGCGGGCAAAATCGTCAGCGCGTTTGACCTGGTACGCCTGATGGCGCTCGGTGCAGACTGGTGCAACGCCGGGCGCGGCTTCATGATGGCACTGGGTTGTATTCAGGCGCAAAGCTGCCACACCGGCAAGTGCCCCACTGGCGTGACCACACAAGACCCACAGCGTCAGCAAGCGCTGGTGGTGCCTGACAAGGCCGAACGGGTGCGCAACTTTCACCGCAGCACACTGCATGCGCTGCAAGAACTGGTGCAGGCCGCCGGGCTACAGCACCCCAGCGAGTTGAGCGCTCACCACATCGTGCGGCGCGTGTCTGACACCGAAGTGCGTCTGCTGAGCAACCTCATCATGCGAATGGAGCCAGGAGCGCTGCTGGGCGACATGGACAAGCAGCACAAGGTGTTCAAAGACTATTGGCCGCTGGCGAATCCCAACAGCTTCAGGGCTGAGAACAAAGCGCTTCAGCCAGCTTGATCAGTGGGTTTTGCAGCGTGACGTGATTGATTGCACAGCGCATGGCTGATAGCCAGATTGGCCTGGTGGCTGTTGCCGCCTTCGCTGAGCGGCTGAATGTGTTCCAGCGTTGCGTCAAGCACTTCTACATGCTGGCCGCAGACCCAGCACGGCACCTGGCCATGCAACTGGCGGGCGATGGTGTTGTAGATTTTCAGGCGGGTGTGGGCTAGTTTGCTCATATGGATCGCTGTCAGTTAACGGTAGAACGGTGAGCGGCCTGCACATGCGTCCCGCTTCGTGTCCCCCGGGCTTCGCCCTCCGCCTTGACCTACGCGGGACACACGGGCAGACCGCTCTTTGGTTAATTGGTAAGTTGCCCGCCGATACACTTTTAGCAATCGGCGCTACTCTAAGCGTTTATCCGGCTCATAACAGCACGGCTTCCCGCAACACTTGATCGCGGAAACGCCTTGGTAAGGCGTTCGGTGTCAGCACATCAACCTCAAAGCCCAAGAGTTTTTTCAACTCGAACCGAATAGCGCCAATGTCCATCAAGGTTGTTTGATCAGTTGGTTCTACAAGCAAATCAAGATCACTGTTGAAATTATCTTCACCGCGCAACACTGAACCGAAAACACGCACTTCCGTGACTCGATGGCTAAGCGCAATCTCGCGAATTCGTGAGCGGTAGATGTTGAGGGCTTCTGAAGGGCGCATATTTCTAGGGTGGTCCTGATATACAACTGGCAGTCCATGACCACGTACTTACTTTACCAAGCGCTCTGCTCGTGTGTCCTGCGTAGGTCAAGGAGGAGACCGAAGGTCGGGGGACACGAAGCAGGGCACATGGGCAGACCGCGCCCGGGGTCGGTCAAGACGCGGCCGCCCTAGCCAGCCTGTCACGCACACCGTCCCACTCTGCGGCTTCAGGTACCGGCTCAATCCAGATCAATTTCACGCCTTGCGCATCAAATTCACGCAGCACGGCAAACAGTTGTTCGGCTGTGGCCAGCGCATCGTCGGGCATGCGGCGGTACAGCACCTGGGTGGACTTGATGCGCACGATGCTGCGCGCGTAGACGGCGATGTGTGCGGCATCGGCCCCCAGCAAATCAAGCGCGGTTTGAATCGCCTTGACATCCATCAGGCGCACTTTGGCGTTGGGGGCGTAGTGTGACTCCAGTGTGCCAGGGGCGCGCGGGGCTTGGTCTGGCAGTGCCTCGTCAGCGCTTAAAACGGGTTGCCCACAAGCCGCGCTGAGTTGCTCTCGCGTCAGCACACCCGGCCGCAGCAGCACGGGCTGGCTACGGGTGCAATCGACAATGCTGGACTCAATGCCCACCGCGCAAGGCCCACCGTCGAGCACCATCAATGCATCGCCAAATTCCTGGGCTACGTGCTGGGCAGTGGTGGGGCTGACGCGGCCAAACTTGTTGGCGCTGGGGCCAGCCACACCGGTGTTACAGGCTTTTAAAAATTCAAGCGCCAGCGGATGTGCGGGGCAGCGCAGGCCGATGGAGTTTTGGCCGCCCGCAGCGGCTACGGCCACGCCGGGCTTGCGCGGCAGGATGAGGGTTAACGGGCCGGGCCAGAAGGCTTTGATCAAGCGGTCGGCAAACGGCGGCAAGCTGCTGGCGTAGTCAAGCGCTTGGGCGCTACTGGCGATGTGAACGATCAGCGGATGGTCAGAGGGCCTGCCTTTGGCAGCAAATATTTTGGCAACCGCTGCATCGTTCGATGCATCAGCTCCCAGGCCGTACACCGTTTCGGTAGGGAAGGCGACCAGCTCGCCTGCGCGGATGTGTGCGGCGGCTTGTTCTACGGTTGTTTTCGCCACGCTAGTCATCCAGCCCCGGCAAACCCAAAATATCAGCGGCCTGGCGTGCAACAGCTTTCACCGCAGCCACATCAGCTCCCGTGATGTTCAAGTGCCCCATCTTGCGGCCAGGCCGTGCGTCCAGCTTGCCGTACAGGTGCAGGTGTGTGCCGGGCAGTGCCAGCACCGCTTGCCAGTCAGGCGTGCGCGGCTTGCCGTTCGAGTCAAACCACACATCGCCCAGCAAGTTAAGCATGATGGCAGGTGAATGCTGGCGCGGCTGGGGCAGCGGCAAGCCCGCCATGGCATGAACTTGCAGGTCAAACTGCGACACATCGCAGGCATCCATCGTGTAGTGACCGCTGTTGTGTGGGCGCGGTGCCATCTCGTTGACGATCAAGCCGCCGTGCTCGCTACCGTCATCAACAATGAAAAACTCAACACACAACACGCCCACGTAGTTGATGTGATTTGCTATCGATTCAGTAGCTGCTTGCGCACGTTTTGATTGGGCTGCAGGCATATTTGATGGGTAGGCATGGGTGACAGCCAGAATCCCGTCAACATGCACATTACGCTGAGGCGCAAAGCTGACGACCTTGCCATCAAAGCCGCGCGCCACAATCACCGAGCACTCGGCCTGGAGCGGCATCAGCTTTTCAAGCACGCAGGCAACGCCCTTCAAATCAGCCCAGGCCGTTGCCAGTCCAGCCGCGTTTTTCACCCGCACCTGGCCTTTGCCGTCATAGCCCATGCGGGCGGTTTTTAAAATGCC
>JANNYZ010000197.1:0-26877 GCA_031410335.1 Polaromonas sp.
TGGCAACAGTCTGAAAATATTCCCAGTACGCCTTTGACGTGGCCTCGGCGTTATTCATCATGAACGGAAGCTCAAACACCTCGACTCGAGGAAACCGCCCTGCAGTGTTGCCGGGCAGCGTCCACACCACATCCACAACACCGTCTTTGGCCTGGTCGTACAACTGCACGGGCGTGCCGCCCAACTGCATGGCGGGGTAGCCTTCAAACTTGATGCGGCCCCCAGATTCTTTTTCAACCTTGTCCATCCATGGCTTGTGCATCGACAGCCACACATTGGACTGCGGCGACATGAAGGTATGGAACTTCAATGTGACGGCCTGTTGCGCCATGCCTGAAAGTGCAGGCGCACCCAAGGCAGCGGCGGCGCCGGATTTAAGAAGGGTGCGTCTGGCGATCATGGACATTCCTTGGAAATAAAAGATGAAACCCAAAATTTAAGGGCATTCACCGGTTTTGCAAACCCGTGAATGCCCTTAGCAGATCGGCAGCAGACGGGCGGTTAGCCCGGCAAGTCTGTTTATGGCTTATTTCAGCGATGTGTAATTCACAGGTATCCAGCTAAAGCCCTTGCCAGACGCCTTGCGAACGTGGCCCAGGCCTGGAAAAGCCAAATGTGAACCCGCGACCAGGTAGCCGCTTTTGGCGGCGTCGGCATAGGCCTTGATGCGTTCTTTGGCGGCCGCTTTGGTCTCGGTGTCAAACTTGATGGTGACGCTTGGGTCATCAAACTGCACGGCCGCCACGTGCATCAAATCGCCCCAAAGCATCAGCTTTTCGCCCTTGCTTTCGACCGCGTACACGGTGTGTCCAGGTGTGTGACCGTGGGTTGCCATGGCTTTGATGCCGGGCACCAGTTCGGTGCCGCCTTCAAAGGTCTTCAGCTTGCCAGCCGCGACATAAGGGTTCACGGATGCCATGGCGCCCTGAAAGAAGCCCTGTGATTCTTTGGGAGCGGCTTTCATCTTGGCTTCGCTCAGCCAAAAGTCAGCATCTGCCTTGTCAAGGCGAAGCGTGGCGTTCGGGAAAGCCATGGCGGTGCCGTTCATCAAGCCGCCGACGTGGTCAGGGTGCATGTGGGTGATGTAAATTTCATCGACCTGCTCAGGCTGGTAGCCGGCGGCCTTCAGGTTGGCCAGCATGTTGCCCAAGGTCGGGCCAAACAGGCCAGCTGCTCCGGTGTCAACCAATACCAGTTTGCTGCCGGTGTTGATGAGGTAAGCGTTGACCGACGTTTCGACCGGGTAGCTGATGAAATACTTCTTCAGCGCGGCATCAGTTTTGGCTGCGGGCGCATTGAGCAGGTCTTTAACGGGCAGCTTGACGGTGCCGTCAGAAATAGCGGTTACTTCAAAATCACCCAGCATCATGCGGTAATAGCCGGGTGCCTGTGTTTTGACCATTGGCCCTGCGGCAAAAGATGTTGTGGCTGTGCTAACCACGCCAAGCAGCGCGGCAGCAAGTGCCAGTTTTTTAAATCCAAGCATGGGTTTTCCTCGTTGTGTTTTGGGCTGATGGCCTAACGCCATCTGGCCGCATGTTTGAGGTTGTAATGTAAGCGTTTTGCAATTCCCTGTCCCGACAGGGTGACTTGTGCTTCATGCTGCAATTACTCGGGCTTGATGCCGGCCGACTGGATCGTTTTGGCCCAAAACTCGGTCTCTTTTTTAACCAGCGCATCCAGAGCCGCGGGTGCCATGTACCGCAGCTCAACACCCGCGGTATCGGCTCGGGTTTTGGTTTCAGGCAGCTCGAGTGCAGACTTGATCTGGCCACTGAGTCTAGCAACCACATCGGCCGGCGTGCCCGCTGGCGCAAAAATACCGACCCAGGCCTCAAGCTCAAAGCCTTTCAGGCCCGCTTCAGCGGTGGTCGGGACGCCCGGCAAGCCGGGGTGACGGGTCTTGCCTGCCACTGCCAGGCCTTTGAGTTTGCCAACCTGAATTTGCCCCATCACCGACGGTGGTGTGGTGATGAACACCTGCACTTGACCCGACAAGACGTCTTGCAGCGCAGGGCCTGAGCCACGATAAGGAATGTGCACCATGCTGGTTTTGGTTTGCAACTTGAACATCTCGGTACCGATGTGTGACAGCGAGCCATTGCCCTGCGACGCATAGCTGAGCTTGCCCGGATTGGCCTTGAGATAGGTGATGAACTCGCTGAGATTGTTGGCTGGCACGGAAGGGTGAACAGCCACCACGTTGGTTGCAACCGTGATCAATGCGACTGACACAAAGTCTTTCTGCGCCCACGGCAGCTTGGGGGTGAGGTTCGGGTTACCCACGTGATAGGCCGAATAGGAGTTGAGCAGTGTGTAGCCGTCCGGGTTGGCCCGTGCGACAGCCTGATAGGCCACATTCCCGCTGCCACCACCCCGGTTGTCAACCACGACTGATTGCGACGTGACCTTGGCTAGCGAGTCAGACAAGATGCGCGCCGACGCATCCACAAAACCACCCGGCGGGTTGGGCACAACCAGCGTGATGGGTTTGCTGGGATATGTTTGGGCTACTGACAAGGTGGCCCCAGCAACAAAGAGCAGGGCAAGGGCGGGGCGCTTGAATGGCAGTTTGAAAGTCATGGTGTGTCTCGTTTTGCAGGTTTGGAATCAGGTGATGTATTTCACCAGCCAGAGTGAAATACCGGGGAAAAGCAGCAGCAATATTGTCCGAATCGTGTCAGAAATCAAAAACGGCATCACGCCCTTGTAGCTTTCGGCAATCGGCACGGCACCCGGCTTGCCCTTGGTCATGCCATTGACGACGTACACATTCAGCCCTACTGGCGGGGCCAGCATGCCAAAGCCTACCGTCATCAGCACCATGATGCCGAACCAGATGGCGGTGTACTCTTTGCTCATGCCAAAGTCCAGGCCCATGATCATGGGAAAGAAGATCGGGATGGTCAGCAAAATCATGCTCAGCTCGTCCATCACCGCGCCCAGCACCACGTAAAACAGCATGATGGCGGCCACCACCATCACAGGCGACAAGCCCCAAGAGCCCACCACTTGCGCCAGTTGCGATGGCACCTGTGTCAGCGCCAGCGATGCGTTCATCAAATCAGCGCCGAGAAAGATCAAAAAGATCATGGCCGAACTTTCGGCGGTGGCGTAAAAGCAGTTCTTGAACTTGTCCCAAGTCATTTCACGCTTGGCCAGTGCTGCAATAAAGGTGGCAAAAGCACCAACTGCTGCACCTTCTGTGGGGGTAAAAAGCCCGCCGTAAATGCCGCCAAAAACGATGATGAAAATGATGGCGATCGGCCCAATGCCCTTGATGGCATCCAGCATATTGGTCTTGATGACTTGCTCATTGTCTGGCGCCTGGCCGGGTACCAAGCGTACGTAAATGCTGATCGCCACCATATAGCCCAGCATCGCAATAATGCCGGGCACCATGGCGGCGGCAAACAGTTTGGCAATGTTTTGCTCCGTCAAAATCGCATAGATAACCAGCGGTACCGATGGCGGAATCAAAATGCCCAGTGTGCCGCCTGCTGCCAGTGTGCCGGTGGTCAATCGGCCTGAATAGCCATGCTTGCGCATTTCGTCGTAAGCCACGTTGGTGATAGTGGCCGCTGTAGCCACTGACGAGCCGCAAATCGCCCCAAAAGCCGCGCAAGCCAGCACCGCGCCCATGGCCAGCCCGCCCTTGAAGCGACCCATCACACCTGCAGCAAACTGAAACAAGGCTTTGCTGATGCCGCCCTGCGTCGCAAAATGCCCCATCAAGATAAACAGCGGAATGACAGACAGGTCGTAGCTGGCAAAACGCGCAAAGGCCTGACTGTTCAAAAAGTTGGCCAGCGGGCTCCAGCCTGTTTGCATGACATATCCGATGCCGCCTGCAATGAACATGGTGATGGCTATCGGCACGCGTATCGCCATGAGCGCCAGCATGATGCCGAAAATCATCAGGGCGAGTTGAATCGCGCTCATACCGCGAGTTCCGGGTTGTTTTCTGTGGTTTGCGCTGCAAAGCCAAACAGGCCCTGATGCAGCGCAACCAATACGGTCAGCACAAGGGGCGGCACCATGACGGCGTAAACCACCCATTCGGGGAAACCCAGAATTTGGGTCTCAGAGTGGGTGCGAAACGAGTTCAAGCCGCCGACTGTCGTGCGCCATGCCATCAGTGCCATCACGCAGCCCAGCAGCAAGGCGCCTGCGCGCTCCATGGCGTCTTGCGCCGCCGGTGACGCTTTGGTTGTGAAAAAGTCCACCACAATGTTGCCGCGCCTGACCTGACACCACGGCATGAACAGCGCAATGGCCGCGCCAGCCGCGGCACCTGACAGCTCAAAGTCGCCGACGATGGTTTTGCCAATCAGGTCGCGGCCAACCACGCTGACGCAGGTCATCAAGGTGATAAAAATCAGCAACAGACCCGCCATGATGGCGCACAGCTTTGCAAGTGTCGATAGCGCTTTCATGCAGTGTTCCTCTTGAAGATGACGTCAACGAGCTCAGACCACTTTGACGTGCAACTCGCCCAGGCCCGCCACACTGCCTACCATCGTGTCGCCTTTGACCACCGACGCTACTCCTTCGGGTGTTCCGGTGTAAATCAGATCGCCGGGCAACAGTTCCCATGCGGCTGACAGATGCTCAATCGTCTCAGCCACGTTCCAGATCAATTTGGAAACGTTGCTGCGTTGCCGGTCCTTGCCGTCTACTTGTACATACAGCTCGGCGTTGTTCACGTCACCCGCCTGCGCAACTGGCGTGATGGGGCCGATCGGCGCCGAATGGTCAAACGCCTTGCCGATGCACCATGGGCGGCCGGCTTTTTTCATTTCGCCCTGGAGGTCGCGGCGTGTCATGTCCAGCCCTACGGCATAGCCATAGATGTGTTTGTGGGCATCAGCTGCCTTGATGTTGCTGCCGCCTATGCCAATGGCCACCACCAGCTCGATTTCATGGTGAAAATTCTTCGTCAGACTGGGGTAGGGGATGGTGCCGGTTGTGCCGGCATCAATCACCACCACGGCATCGGCTGGTTTCAAAAAGAAAAACGGTGGCTCGCGGCCCGTAAAGCCCATTTCTTTGGCGTGTTCTTCATAATTGCGTCCCACGCAGTAAATGCGGTGTACCGGGAAGCGCTCTGCCATGCCGACAACGGGTACTGAAACAGTTGCTGGTGGGGTGAAAACATAACTCATGAAAATCTTTCCTTTGTGTGATTGCCAGATGCTGATGCGCCGAACGGTTGAAACCTGATTCTAAGTATTGTCGTTGTCCATATAAACACCGTCCTGCTTCAGCAGAGTCTGAAGTTTTTTTACATCTGCATGGGCAAACGTTTGGGCCAGGTCATGTGTTGCAGCCGCCGTTCCCGCAGCCTGACCCATGACGAAACAAGCACCGCTCACCCGTGCCGCTGACTGACCCTCATGTGTCATTGAGGCGCAGCGCCCTGCAACCAGCAGGTTGCCAACGGCGTGCGGCACCAGCATGCGCCACGGCAGGTCGTTGTACACCCGGCCGTTGCTGCTGCCTGCACTGTCCCAGTTGTGCGGGAACTGCCAGTCAATGCGGCCTTCAGCATGCAACTCCATCGGCCAGGCATTGATGCCAATGGCATCGTCAAATCTGCTGGATTTCAAAATATCATCACCCGTCAACACATACAACCCCTGTATGCGTCTTGTTTCGCGTACGCCTATTTGCGCAGCAATATCGACAATGGTTGCGTCGGCAAAGCCGGGGACCTCGTCGCGTAAAAACTGAAAGTAGCTGGTGATTTGCTGACGACCCACAAGTTCGCCATCGCTGAGTTGCCGGGCATCTGTGGCATCCATTGCCCGGCCTGCCGCGTTGGCAATCTGCGTGACATTTGCCCGCCATTCGCTTGGGTTTTTTTGCGGCCTGAGAATCGCTCCCTCGCGCGGGAAATGATATTGGCCTGGCTTGTCCGTCTGAGCTTTTGCCATCCACGTGTTGATAGCTTTGAACTCGCCGACGGCGGGCAAGGCCAGAGCCGCGTCTACATGCCCGACACGAAACATGGTGGTCGGGTAAAGGCCACTGCCAGACCCGTCGCCAAGTTCGTACGGCGCACCTGCAAAGTGGGCGATATCTGCATCGCCTGAACAGTCGATAAACCGTGTTGCCCGAATGGCCATGCGGCCGGATTTGGTCTCCACCACCAGCGCTTCAATGTGGTTGCCTTGCATCACCACCGCTGCAGCCCAAGCATGAAAAAGAATTTGCACACCGCTAGCCAGTAGCATCTGGTCTGCAGCGCATTTCAAACTTGAGACATCGTAGGCCTGAACCCGAATGCGGCCTTGCATGCCGTCTTGCGGCGTGTTCAGGCCGCCCATGGCCGCCATTCGCGCCAGAAGATCGTCTACAACACCGTGAACGACCTGCCGCATCTCGCCGTTTTTGCGGCCATACAGTCCTGCAAAGTTGGTCACTCCCCCCGCAGTTCCCATGCCGCCCAGAAAGCCATAGCGCTCTACCAGCAGCACCCGGGCGCCGTGTCTGGCAGCACTGACGCTTGCCGCCAGACCGGCGGGCCCGCCGCCCACAACAACGACATCGAATTCACCGTAGACGGGTAGTTGGCGACCAGGTTCAAAAATGGACTGCATAGGGTCTAAAAACTCACTCGACTTTGATGTTGCGCATCTCAATGATGCCTTTCACGCTGGCGGTTTCGCTCCTGATGCGGCTGGTCAGGCCTTCTGGTGATGTACCCACCGCTTGCCAGCCCTGGTTGAACAGCTTTTGGCGCGTATCGGCATCGCGAATGATTTTGGACACCTCTGCATTCAGCCTGGTTTGCGCTGCTTTGGACAGGTTGGCGGGGCCAACCAGCGCAGTCCAGACTTCCAGGTTGAAGTTTCGCACCCCGGCGTCGGCCAGCGGGGCAATCTCACTGGCCAGCGGGCTGCGGCCACTGGTCAGGCCGATGGCCTTGAGCTTGCCTGCCCGAATTTGCGGCAATGCAATGCCTGGTGGGACCAGAGCCATCTGAATCTGGCCGCCCAGCAGGGCCGTGACCACCTGCGGATTGCCCTGGTATGGAATGTGAACGACTTGCAGGTCACCCGCTTTGGATTTCAGCAGCTCCATGCCCAGGTGGCCCACAGAGCCATTGCCAACCGAGCCGTAGTTCCATTTGTCACCACCATTGCGGGCGGCGTCAAAAAAGGCGCTCCCCGACGGCAGATTGGTGGGCGCAACCAGCACCAGCGGGGCTGTGGTCAACAGCGAAAGAGCTATGAAGTCTTTCGCGGGGTCGTAAGGCAATTTGGGGTTTAACAGCCGTGCAGAAGTCAGGTTGCCATTGATCACGACGCCCAGCGTGTGGTCGTCTGCGGCTTTGGCGACTTGATCAGCAGCAATATTGCCGGATGCGCCCGGCTTGTTTTCGATGATGACCGGCTGGCCCAGCACTTTTGATAGCGGTTCCGCCAATGTGCGCGCTGCCATGTCAGGGGTAGACCCGCCGGGAAAGCCGACCAGAATGCGCACAGGCTTTGTGGGCCAGGCTGCAACAGGCTCTGCCGTCTGAGCTTGCTTCTGGGCAGCGACTCCCAAAGAAAGGGTGCCAGCGGCTATTAAAAAGAGAGCGCTCAAATGATGTCTGCGCGGCAGGCTGGCTAGTCTGGAATGTGGATGCATGGCATGACCTTTTATAAAATCAAAACCATGATTTGAACAGTTTTAAATACCACATACTGGTTGACGGGAGGCAATCGGGAAACTTGAGTAATAGTAAGCATGCTTACTATTTAGGCAATGAGTTGAAACCCTTAAACTCCTGATATGGCAAAAAGTTTTAATTTCAGCGAAGCACCTGGACACCTCATACGCCGGGCACAACAACTGGCGGTGGCCATTTTTATGGAAGAAACCGGCGCGTTTGACGCAACGCCCGTGCAATTTGCCATTTTGAATGCGCTGATGGATGACCCGGGCGAAGACCAGATCACTTTGTCTAACCGGGTGGCGTTTGATCCGGCTACTTTTGGCTCGGTTATTGGGCGCATTGAGGCCAAAGGCTGGGTTACTCGTCAGGCAGACCCGGACGACAGAAGACGCAAGCTGCTGTGGATCACAGCCGAAGGCGAGAAGGTGGCCTTGGGCATGAAGCGGGCCGTTGCCAAAGCCCAGCAACGTATTGTTGGCCCTCTTGCGGCCAATGAGCGTGAACAGTTGTCAACCCTGCTGGGCAAGCTGATTGCCGGGCATGAAAAACTCGCAGGCTAAATAAACAAGCCACCAGGCACAGACGGCATCAGGCTGATTTGGCCAGCAACTCGAAGTGTTCCACGGCGGGCGGGCCTGCAAAAAACGGCCCCACAATCGCCCGCCAGTCAGCAAATGCAGGCGACTGGCGAAAGTCAACCGTGTGGTTTTCCAGTGTTTCCCAGAAGATTTGCAAAATATAGCGTTCGGGGCTCTCCATGCCTTTGTTGACTTTGTAGCCCTGAAAGCCTTTGGCTTTCGAGATCACTTCATTGACACCGCGCTGGATAGCCACGTCAAATGCAGCTTGCTGACCTGGGTGGATACGGATGTCGGCAAGTTCGAGAATCATGAAAGCTCCTGGGTAAAAATGACTTCAATACTGGCTGGCAGGCAGTGTCACAGCCAGCCCGTTCAGGTCAGTGCTCAGGGTGATCTGGCAGCTTAAGCGGCTATTGGGCTGGCTTGGTGCTGCAGTAAAGGCCAACATGGCCAGCTCTTCAGCGTCTGGCGTGCCAAGCTGTGATGCAAAAGGCTCTTGTACAAACACGTGGCAGGTTGCGCAGGTCATCAGCCCACCGCAGTCGGCAGCAACGCCGCTGATGTTTTTGGCGGTAGCTACTTCCATCAGTGTTTTGCCAATTTTGCCTTCGATGGACGTGACCGCGCCTTGGTGGTCAGTGATGTGGATGGAAATGGTGTTGCTCATAAGTGATGGTTTTCAAATGCGGCCAAAGTATTCACGTCGCTGCCATTCGTCCTTGTCTTCGGCCATGTCATAGCGCTTGAGTTCAGAGGCTTTGACGCGGGTGAAGTAATCGATGAAGTCCGTCCCGAACCCTGCACCCAGTGCCAAGTCGTTGTTCAGCATGTCAAGCGCCTGGCCCAGGCTGTCCGGCAACGCATTCTCGGTCAACGCATAGGGTGCAGCGGTTGCCAGTGGTGGTTGTAGTCGGCCTTGAACGCCGTCCATACCGGCATGAATCTGCGAGGCCATGTACAGGTAGGGGTTGGCAGCAGGCTCGCCAATGCGGTTTTCAATTCGTGTGGCTTGGTCATTCGCGCCACCAATGACTCGCAGCATGGCGCCACGGTTGTCGGTACCCCATACCGCCGACTGGGGCGCCAGCGATTGGGGTCTGAAACGGTCGTAGCCGTTGATGGTCGAGGTGCAAAAGGGACTTGCGCCATGCGCATGCACCAACAGCCCGGCCAGATAGTGCTGACCCAGTTCAGACAGGGTGTATCCCGCGTGCTGGGCGTTGCTGCCAGCCTCAGGGCTGTCCCGCATGAACAGATTGGTGCCTGTCTTCACATCGGTGAGCGACTGATGCAGATGCCAGCCGCTCGACATGATGCCTGGGAAAGGAGGCCGGCACATAAAGGTGGCGTGGTAGCCAGCGCGCCTTAATGCCTGCTTCACAGCGCTTCTGAACAGCACCATGTTATCTGCCGCTTTCAGTGCATCTGTGGCCTCAAATACGGCTTCAACCTGACTCGGACCCAGCTCGATTTCAAGCGACAGCAGCGGCAGGCCCAGCGCCTGCGCGGTGTGCTGCACGATGGTCAAGGGCTCATCGGACATGTCAGCCCACTGCTCGGACAGCATGTGAAACCCGGGGTGAATCATCGACACCTCAGGTGCCGGTCCGGGCCAATCAGAGCGCATGGGGTCAAGCTGGCGCGCGGCCTGCTCGCTGCTGATTTTGTAGATGTGAAACTCGACCTCCAGCCCGCAGGTCATGCCGTAGCCCGCATCAGCCAGCCTTGCCAGCGCCGTCTGCAAAACGCGGCGCGTGTCAAACACAACTGGTTGAGCATTGGTGTGCCAGCTCTGGCATTGCACCCAGCCGGTTTTGGGTGCCCAGGGCAATGTCTGGTAACTGGCCGGGTCGGCCAGCAGCATCACGTTGCCGGCAAACTCAAAGCCCGGCAGTTCAAGTGCTCCGTCGGCATCAAACACTTTGTAGGCGGTGCGGTCGGCGCTGTCTTTGAGCAGCAGGGTGCTGACCATGCCCACTCCGCCCATCATGGCTTTGACGGCGGCAGCGGCCACCAGAGTTTTGCCGCGTAGCATGCCGTGCAGGTCACACCAGGCAAAGCGCACCAACTCCACACCGCTGGCTTCAATCAGTTGGGCGGTGCGCGCAAGTTTTGATTGGCGCGCTGCGTCATGAATGCCGCGTTGCCCTGCAAAGCTGTTCATGATGGTGACTTCAGCCATGGGGCAGCGTTGCGTTTTGCCTGCGCCGCGGTTTGCCACCAGGCGGCCCAGTTGTTTGCTGGCGCGATGCCGTCGACGGTGTCTGGCCCGGTCATGCTGACGGCCTGCGCTGCATCGGCTATGCCTGGCGCCACGCCGCCACTTTGCACCGTGTCGATGGCTTTGACCAGCATGCGCCTGTTGGCCATGATGACTTTGTCGGTTGTGCCCAAATGCTCACGTGTCCGGTCGGCAATCGGCCCCATGCTTTCAACCGCCCACTGGTCATGCACGTTGATGTCTTCCTCGCCCATGCCCAGGTAGGTGGTGCTCATTTGTTCATCAGCGTTAAAGCCCCAGTTGTTGTGGCGGCCCGCTTTGGGAATGTAGTCGGGCAGGGTGATGAATTGCTGGCGTTGGGCCCGCATCGCTTCTTTATCCAGCGGGCCGGCAAAGCTGGTGAAGAAGGTATACCAACAGGTGTGTGTGTCGCTCACTGGCAGATGCATTTGCGTGATGGTCATGGTCTCAGACAGCGGAATCACAAACGTCGCCGGAAAGATCGCCTGCGTCACCCGCACATGCGTGAGCTTGTCTGTCATGTGCCGCAAGGCGGTAAGCTGCATACCCCAGGGCTTGTCAGCAAAGCTGATGTCGGGCTGCGCAAACTCGCGCATGATGCGCGTCATCGGCCACTGCTCTCCATCCGCCGTGCCCGCTGCCGCACTGCGAAACTGTTTGCCCGCTGCGTTGGTGCCAATGTCCTCCAGCGCTTCGTCTTGTAGAAAACGGTGTAGATACGACGGGTGCGCCGGGTCAATGCCGACCTCAAAGGCTTGCAGCCAGTTGGCGTTCCATAAACCTTTGAAGGCAAAGCTGTGGCTGTCAGGGGCCTTGAAGCAGTCGAACTCGGGGAAGGGCGGTGGCGCGCTGCCTTCGTCACCAAGCCAGGCAAACAGCACGCCGCTTTTCTCTATCACCGGGTAACTGCGCTGCTTGATGCGGTCGCACAGTTTGCTGCCTGCCGGTTCTGCTGGCGTTTCCAGGCAACGGCCATCAGGCGCAAACTTCCAGCCGTGAAATGGGCAGCGCAAACCGCCACCCTGCGCGGCAGTTTCAAGCCTGCCAAACGACAAGTTAGCACCCCGGTGCGCGCAGTCACGGTCCAGCAAGCCCCAGCCACTGACTGCATCCCTGAACAGCACCAGGTCTTGCCCCAGCAGTTTGATGGGCTTGACAGGGCGATGTGCCATTCGCACATCCAGCGCAGGGTTGAACTCATCCACCAGTGCCGCTGGCTGCCAATACTGACGCAGCAACTGGCCACAGGGTGTGCCCGGCGTGATGCGGGTGAGGCGTTCGTTTTGTTCAGCATTCATGGCTACGGATGATAATCCTGCATCATCCTTTATCTATAGGTACTCGTATGGAATCCAGGCCACCACTTCCCCCCTTTACTTTTGAAACTGCCGTGCAAAAAGTACGCGCCGCTGAAGATGGCTGGAACAACCGCGACCCGCAAAAAGTGGCCATGGCGTACACCGCACGCAGCCAGTGGCGTAACCGGGCTGAATTTGTCACGGGGCGTGATGAGATCGTAGGCCTGTTGACCCGCAAATGGAGTCGCGAGCTGGACTACCGCCTGATCAAGGAAATCTGGGCTTTCAGCAGTTACCGCATTGCCGTGCGCTTTGCCTACGAGTGGCATGACGATGCGGGCAACTGGTTTCGCTCTTATGGCAATGAAAACTGGGAGTTTGACGACAACGGCCTGATGGCCGTGCGCCACGCCAGCATCAATGACCTGCCCATCAAGGACAAGGACCGTAAATACTTTTGGCCATTGGGACGTCGCCCGGACGACCACCCCGGCCTGAGCGACCTGGGGCTGTAATCCTATGAGCGAACAGATGAATGACGTGCTTGAAATCAAGGAACCCCGCTTGTGGGTGGCCGACGGCTGGACAGCCAAGGTGCTGAAGAACGAAGACGATGATGGCTGGGCCGTCGCCATGATCAAGGACGGCGAGCCCGAGCCCGCGCTAATTGGCCCGTGGACCATGGGCCGCGACAAAAAGAACCCCAAGCCGCTGGACGGCAATGCCTTCAGCACGCTGGTGAAAACGGCTTCAGAATTTGTGCGCAGGCATGAGCAGCAACTGCATGCCGAACTGCACCGGAGCGTGACAGTCACCGCCAATTCGCAGCGGGTCACTGTATTGCTCGATATTGAGCCAGACGAGGAGAATCCGTCTGCAGTTCTGACCGCGCAACGTGAAGACGGCCAGCGTCTTGCGCAGATCAAAGTTGCGCCATCTTTCAACCTCAACCGGGCTAGTGCAACCGCTTGGGCTGAAAATGATTTTGCCAAGCCAGTGCAAGGCTAGCTAAACATCTCGTTCGCCACGCATACCAACGATCAGGGAATCCCCTGATCGTTTTTTTATCATTTAACGTATACATTAATACATGCGTTAAAAAATTCGGTGCCACAATTTGTGCAAAATAGGAGCATCAGGTGACAGCAATTAATCAGGTGGACTTGGCAACCTTGCAGTGGCAAGGCCTTGGCTTGCAGCGGCCTGAATGCGTGTTGGCAACAGCCCGAGGTGACTTGTACACGGCAGACTGGCGCGGCGGCGTCTCGCATATCGCACCGAATGGCCGTCAACATTTGTACCTCGGTCAGCCCATCGCGGGAGAGGCACTCAAGCCCAACGGTATTGCCTTGCTAAAAGACGGGTCGTTTTTACTGGCTCACTTGGGTGCGGAGCACGGCGGTGTGTATCAACTACACCGCGATGGGCGTACCGAACCCTTCTTGTTGAAGGTGGACGACATGGCCTTGCCGCCTACAAATTTTGTGGTCGAAGATGCAGCCGGGCGATTCTGGATCACCGTCAGTACCCGTCTGTCGCCACGTGCGCTCGGCTATCGCAAGAGTTGCAACGATGGCTTTGTGGTGGTGGTTGATAAAAACGGCGCACGCATCGCAGCTGATGGATTGGGTTACGCCAACGAATGCGCCGTTCACCCCAGTGGGCAGTGGCTGTATGTGAACGAAACCTTCAGCCGCAGGCTGTCGCGTTTTGCTATTCGTCCTAATGCGTCCTTGGGTTCGAAAGAAATTGTTTGTGAATTCACAGCGGGTGTTTTCCCCGATGGCTTGGCATTTGATGTCGAAGGCCAAGCATGGGTTGTCAGCATCGTGAGCAACCGACTGATTCGGGTTGCGCCAGACGGTACGCAGACCGTCTGGCTGGAAGACGCTGACCCTGAGCACCTGGCTTGGGTTGAAGCCGCCTACCAAACCAATGAAATGGGTCGACCGCATCTTGACGGCGTCAAAAGCAAAGTGCTTAAAAACATTTCAAGTATCGCTTTTGGCGGGCCAGATTTGCGAACAGGCTACCTCGGTTGCCTGTTAGGTGATTCGCTGGCAAAACTGCCCATGCCCGTCGCTGGACATCCTCCGGTTCACTGGCACTTTTAAAGACGGATTGACGAATGATGAAAAACCAACTCAGCCCACTACCCGATCAACCACTCGACAGTTCCACCATGGTTGACGGGGCATACCAAAGCATGCGTCGCAGGATTTTGGACAACATCTGGGCACCGGGCTACCAAGCGCTCGAGCAAGAAATTGCCTTGCAACTGGGCATGAGCCGAACTCCGGTACGAGAGGCGCTGATTCGCTTGGCCAATGAGGGCTTGGTTGAGGTGATTCCCCGGCGCGGCATGCGCGTGTTGCCGGTGTCGGCCAACGACATGAAGGAAATCTACGAGATACTCACCGCCCTTGAAAGCATGGCTGCCGAGATGCTGGCGGCACGTAAACCAACAGATGCTGAACTCAAGCCGCTGGTTGCCGCCAACAACGCGATGGCCAAAGCCTTGGCCAAAAACGACCTGGATGCTTGGGCAGCAGCAGATGAAAGCTTTCATGAACAACTGGTCAGCCTGGCAGGCAACAAGATGCTGGCCGATGCCGTGTTTAGCTACTGGGACCGCGCACACCGCGCCCGCATGTTCTCGCTTCGCTTACGTCCCAAACCTGTCAACTCCACCCAAGAGCACATGGCTTTGGTGGAGCGCTTGCGTCAAGGCGATTCAAATGGTGCAGCTGCCGTTAACAGAGAGCATCGTCAGCGCGCCAGCCGAGAACTATTGGCTATTTTCGAACGCTTTCGCTTGCAGCAAATGTAGCCACCATTGAATATTTTTATCCAGTAAACCTTAAAGTAAAGATGAAACCCTCGTATCACATCGCCGTGCTGCCCGGCGACGGCATTGGCAAAGAAGTCATGGCTGCGGCAGGCCAGGTGCTTGAAGCCGTGACCCAGAGCATTGGCGTTGGCTTTGCGCTCGACTATCAGTTGGCTGGTGCCCAACACTATCTAGACAGCGGCGTGGCACTGCCAGAAAGCGCCCTTAAAGTCTGCGAGCAAGCCGACGCAATTTTGTTTGGTGCCATGGGTTTGCCGCACGTGCGAGGCACTGATGGCACTGAGATCATTCCCCAGCTTGATCTACGTTTTCATTTCGATTTGTATGCGGGTGTGCGGCCTATTCGCACTTTCAAAGGCCTGCCCACGCCACTCGCCAGCGCCAAAGCCAGCGAGATTGATTTTGTGCTGGTACGTGAAAGCACTGAGGGGCTCTTTTATGCCCGTGGCCGTGGCGACGTACGTGGCGACGAAGAGGTTTATGACACGATGAAAATCACGCGCAAAGGCACAGCACGTATTTGTGAATTCGCATTTAATCTGGCCATGCGCCGAGCCAGACTCAAAGGCCGCCCAGCGCGGGTCACCAATGTAGACAAAGCCAACGTTTTTGCATCGATGGCGTTTTGGCGCAAGATTTTTGAAGAGTCTGCGAGCCGTCATCCGGATGTTGCTTCAGACAGTGCCTATGTCGATGCCATGGCGCTGAACCTGGTGATGAAGCCATGGGCCTACGACGTGATGGTCACTGAAAACATGTTTGGCGATATCTTGTCAGACTTGATTGCGGCGCTGGTTGGCGGCATGGGAATGGCACCGTCGGGTGACATTGGCGACAAGCATGCCCTGTTTCAGCCCGCGCACGGCACTGCGCCAGATATCGCAGGCCAAGGCAAAGCCAACCCCACCGCCATGATTTTGTCAGCCGCCATGATGATGGACTGGCTGGCAGACCGACATGGCGACGCGCGGCTGGCAGATGGTGCAGCGCTGATCGATGCGGCGGTCGAGCAGGTATTTGCGAGCGGGACTGTGCGCCCCATGGAGTTCGGTGGAACGGATGGCACTGGGGCCATCACCAGCGCAGTTATCAGCGCATTGAATAGGGCCGCTTGAGATGGCTGACGAGATGTCCCTACCAACCCGCAAACGAATTGCCGTTGTGGGTGCTGGGTTCTTCAGTCAGTTTCACCTTGAAGGCTGGTCTCAATTGCCCGGCGCCGAATTGGTTGGCTTGTGCGATTCAGATCCACTGCGGGCAGCGACCTTGGCAAAGCGGTTTGATATTCCACGGGTGTTTGGCAATGTCGCCCAGATGCTGGACGCTACCCAACCCGAGCTGGTCGATGTGGTCACGCCGCCTGCTAGCCATGCGCAGGTTTTGGACGCAGCTGTTAAGCGCCGCTTACCCGTGATTTGCCAAAAGCCTTTTGGTGTGGACTATGCGCAGGCTGTTGCCATGACTCAGCACGCAGCACTTGCCGGTGTGCCGCTGGTGGTGCATGAAAACTTCCGCTTCATGCCTTGGTTTCGTGAAGCCCGGCGCTTGATTGATACAGGCGTGCTGGGCGCGCTGCACGGCATCAGTTTTCGCTTGCGGCCAGGTGACGGGCAGGGCGCGAATGCATACCTTGATCGCCAGCCGTACTTTCAAACCATGCCGCGCCTGCTGGTGGTAGAAACTGCCATTCATTTGATCGATACCTTTCGCTATCTGTTGGGTGAGATGGATGCGGTGTATGCCCGCCTGCGGCAACTGAACCCGGCCATTAAAGGCGAAGACGCAGGTTTGATCACTTTTGAGTTTGTCAGTGGTGCTGCGGGTTTGTTTGATGGCAATCGCCTGAACGACCATGTGGCCAGCAACCCGCGCCGCACCATGGGCGAGATGTGGCTCGAAGGTACACAGGGCGTGCTGCGCCTTGATGGTGAAGCGCGGCTGTGGTTCAAGCCCCACCATGGTGCTGAAGTCCAACACCTGTATGCATCTGGTTCTGACACGAGCTTCGGTGGTGGTGCCTGTGGGGCACTCCAAAAGCATGTTTTGCGATGCCTGGAGACCGGACAAGCTATAGAAAACACCGCCAGTGCCTATTTACGAAACCTTGTCATTCAGGAAGCCGTATATGCCTCAAACGCAACCGGCAAACGCATCAGTCTGAAAGATTTCGAGCCGCTTTCTTTAACCCATCACAACCCGAAGGAGACACCATGAAAAATTCTAAGACTATAGCCAGCTTTACTTTTGGCTTGGCGGCCACAGCCTTTTCCGCCACTGCCTGCGCGCAAACCATTCTTAAGTTCAGCCACACTGACCAGACTCAGGGTGCGCGTCAGGCGGCCGCGCAGGTGTTCGCTAAAAAGGTAGAAGAATATACCCAGGGCCGTTACAAGGTGCAGGTGTTTTGCTGCAGCCAGCTTGGCAATGATCCAAAGAATATTGAGCAGGTTGCGCTCGGCGGTATTGACTTCACCGTGTCCGGCACTGGCTCCTATGCAGGCCAGGTGCCTTCTTTGAACCTGACCATGATGCCCTTCATCATTGAAAGCTACGCCCAAGGCTGGAAGTTTTATGACGAGTCAAAATGGCTGCAAACCCAGTTCGACAAAGGCCCCGCCAAAGGCCTGCGCTTTTTGGCGACGTGGGAGGCGGGCTTTCGCAACATGACGACCAAAGACCGTCTGAACGGCCCGGAAGACGCGAAAGGCAAAAAGCTGCGTACCTTTCCAAACGAGATGATGCGCTGGCAACTTGAAGCCATGGGGTTTGGCATCCAGATCATGCCGCTGCCAGAGGTGTATTTGGCCATCCAGCAGGGTGCAGTGGCCGGCCAGGAAAACCCCATCGACACCATTGCCTCAAACAAGTTTTATGAGGTTGCGCCGCACGTGACTCTAACCAATCACGTCTACAGCCCCATCCCCATGGTGATCTCTGAAAAAACGTGGCAAAAACTCTTACCCGCTGACCAGCAAGCCATTTCACGCGCCGCCAAAGAAGTCGCGCCGTTTCAGCGCAACATGATTCGCGACAACGACGAAAAGCTGCTGGCTGACATGGCATCCAAGGGCGCCAAGATCAATCGCACGCCGAACATTGCGGCCTTCCGTAAATCGGTAGAACCGATCTACGCCAAGGCACGCGAAAAGTATGGCGCTGATGTCGACACCGTTCTGGCAGAAACTGCCGCCATCCGCAAATCCGTGAAGTAACCCACATAGTCAACCTATTCAAGGACCATGACATGCAAGCAGCACTACCGCTGGCACCTTCACCCCTGGTCATCCGCTGGCTGGGTAAAGGTGTTGACTGGCTCGTTATCGGTATCGGGGCTACTCTGGCTGCGCTTATTTTTATCAATGTCGCGTTACATGCCTTAGGCAGAGATCTGGCGTGGCTGACCGAGCTGGGTGAGCTGCTGATGGTCTGGGTGACATTTCTGGGCGGTGCCGCTGCGGCGCAGCGCGGCGCGCACATGTCGATCAATGAGTTTTTAGACAAGTTCACGCCGAAAAAAAGGCGCTGGGCAGATGCAGCCGTGCAAGCCTTTACCTTGGTTGTGTTGGCGATTGTTTTTTTCTATGGCCTGCGTATCGTCAGCGGTAGCTGGGGCAACGTGCTGACCACGCTGGAATGGCCGATGGCCGTGCAGTACATCCCGTTGCCGCTAGGCATAGGCTTGATGGTCGTTTTTGTGGGCTGGGACTTGATTCAAATTTTACGCGGCGTGCCCAGAGACCAGCGTTACCCCACAGATTAAAAGAGGCTTAGCCATGCTGTCGCTCGTTATTTTTGGTTCATTTTTTACGCTGGCACTCGCCGGGATCCCGCTGATGGTGGCGCTGCTGGCCACCACGGTGGGCATTGTCAGTATTTACGGCATGCAGTACCCGATGGAAAGTATTTTCTTGTCTTTCATTGGCGGTGTTGAGCCGTTCATTTTGATAGCGGTTCCACTGTTTGTCTTTACCGGCGAGCTGCTGGCGCATGGTGGTGTTGGCAAACGCATTGTTGAGTTTGCCAATGTGCTGTTCGGCTGGCTGCCAGGCGGCCTGGGGGTGGTTACCGTTATTTCCTGCCTGCTGTTTGGTGGTGTGTCGGGTTCAGCCATTGCCGACACGGCTGCGATTGGTTCGCTGGTCATTCCAGCCATGCTGGCCAAGGGCTATTCACGCGGATTTGCTGCAGCTTTGGTGTCGGTAGCTGGCACGCTGGCGCTGTTGATGCCGCTGTCAATTCCGTTTCTGGTTTATGCCTTTGTATCCGGTGTGTCGATGCGTACGCTGTCGATGGCCGGGCTGGTCCCTGCACTGCTGTCGGCATCTGCACTGATTGCTGTGTGCATGTGGCACGGCAAAAAAACGGGTGTTAATACCGGCGGTAAACCAGCGTCATTAGGCGCTATCTGGCGTGCAGGTGTCAGCGCTGGCCCGGCATTATTGATGCCTGTTTTTATCATTGGCGGTATCTGGTCGGGCTATTTCACCCCGACCGAAGCCGCTGCTGTCGCGGTGGTGTACGGCCTGATGGTGTCGCTTTTTTTGTACCGCGACATAAGCTACAAAGACATCCCCAACTTGCTGTTGAAAGCCTTTATGACCAGCGCTACCGTGATGTTGGTAATTGGTGCGACAGGTGCGCTGGCGTGGTTAATTACCGCTGAGGGTGTGGCCCAGCAGATGGCCAATTGGGTGTCGTCAGTTGCGCATGTGAAGTGGGTGTTTTTGCTGATGCTCAATGTGGCGCTGGTACTGCTGGGTATTTTTATTGAACCCCTGCCTGCACTGTTGATGGCTGCGCCTTTGTTTTTACCGCTGGCCATGGCTTTCAAGATTGATTTGGTTCACATGGGCGTCATCATGACGGCTAACCTGGCGATTGCGCTGTACACCCCGCCCGTAGGTGGCACGCTGTTTGTTGCCGCCAAGCTGGCCAAGGCCAGTATCGGCGAGATCACCCGGCACTTGTGGATCATGATGGCAGCAACTTTTAGCGTTGTGATCCTGATCACCTACGTCCCCGAGTTGACGTCCTGGTTGCCGCGCATGATTGCTGCCTGGGGTTAGTCATTAAGCCATTTTTTGAAAGCAAGCATGCACGTCGCCACCGTTTTATTCAGCGTTCATTCCGTTCATCGCGCTGCTTTTTTGCAAGCCATCACCAGCAATGCCAAAACATCGCTGGCTGATGAAACGGGGTGCAGGCAGTTTGACGCGTGCATATCAAAGAGCAACCCATGCGACGTTTTTCTGTACGAGGTTTACGACTCAAAAGCGTCGTTTGACGCTCATCTCGCGTCAATTCATTTCCGGTCCTTTAACGCGCTGACGTCTGCATGGGTAACGGCCAAGCTTATGAATGCATTTGACAGGGTCTTCCCGTAAATTTCCGCCTCGGTGACAAAATGCGGGGCCAACAACCTACTTTTTGCTGTCCATGAACTTCGCCCCCGACCTCGCCGCCGTCACCCATGGCATTCAACTGGCCGTGGCACCGGTTTTTTTGCTAACGGCGGTGTCGGGCATGATCGCGGCGACAGCAGGCCGACTGGGCCGCATCATTGACCGTGCCCGGTTTCTTGAAAACCGGCTGGACACAGGTAACGTGGATGAAGCCAGAAGCCACCGCATGTATGCCGAACTCAGGCAACTGCGGCTTCGGGGATGGCTGGTCAATGGCTGCATTGCCTTGCTGACGCTGTGCGCCATGCTGATTGGCCTGACGATTATTTTGCTCTTTCTTGGTGAAACCAGCGATCTACCCATTCTGAAAATCGCCACCATCAGTTTTTTGTCGGGTGTTGCTTGTTTCTTGATGGCGCTGCTGTGCTTTTTAGCTGAAACTCTTCAGGCGACCAAGCTGCTGAAGTTTGCCGAACCGCCGACGCTGTCGTCTTTCCCCGGGAAAAACCCATGACGCACAGTGTTCCCGGTGCAACAGATTGCCAGGTTAGTGTCTTGCGGCTTGAGATGCAACCCTGGGTTATCTGCAATGTGGTGATAAACCGGCAAGCAGCATGAATTCTGATGTTCTTGTGCGCCGCGTTGAGGAGTATTTTGCGGCGGTTGACCGCAAAGACCTGGCCACTACGCTGTCTTTTTTTACCGCCGACGCAGTTTTCACCATTGCCAGTTTCGGCGTTGTTTACCGCGGCCGTGATGGCGAAATTTCAGCTATGTTCGAGCGGCTATTCTCGCGTTATGAGCGCATCTGGCATGGTGACTTCCAACACGTGGTGCAGCAACCAGACCGCATCGCGTCCCGCTTCTGCGTCGAAAACCGTACACCTGATGGCCTGGAGTTTCGCAAAAATAACAGCAACTTTTTTCATGCTACGGGCGAGTTATTTCACGAAGTTTTTGTCTTCATGAGCGGAGACAACGCGCTGCGTTAAATGTTTCGGCTACGCAAGATGCTACATTTTTAAGAGCTAATTACCCATGTAAGTATTGGGCTACAGCCTTATTCGCCGGGTAAAAAAGCCCTTTTTGAGGGCAAACCAGCCTCCACATTCGGCAAATCGATCATCACCGGTTGGCCCGGCGTGGTGCAACCGGTGTCGCAGCACTTGCCGGGCTGCCGGTTCTTGGTGATGGCGCGATGAGGGTCATGCGGTACGCCTTGTCCGGCAACACCGCGTTCAAGAATACGTTCGACCAGCTCGACTTTTGAACCTATTGGATAGTTGCGGTAAATCTCCTGCTTCATCGCTGCGGGTGAGCCCCCACCGTGCAGGCTGATGACGCTGTACCAGCCGCCCTGATAACCCGCCGTCAGGTCTTCAATAAAGCGTGCGGTTTCAATCCGCTGCTCGTACGGCACGTCCGGGTTGGCGCGCAGCACCTCTGACAGCTTGGCACCTGTTTCGGGGTTGTGGTCTTCATCAGGGCCGGGGAGGGTGACGATTAGCCCACCGCTGACGTAGTGAGCGATGCGGTGCATGTCGTAAATCTTGGTGGCCAGCAGCAGCTTGCCGATGTTGGAGAACACCGGGTCAGGCATAAAGGTCTTGCTGTGCTCGTCTGGCTTGCCGTACACGCTGGCTGCCACGCCGCAGGCGTAAAAGCTTTCGGTGATGGTGATCAGCTCGACCATCTGCTCGCGCAAGTGGGTTTCTTTGCCGGGGTCAAAGCCATTGGCCTCGCACATCAGCGCCCCCGCGCCAATCAGCAAATCACCAAAACCTGCGCGCGCGCCGATGCAGGTGTGGCGATGGTGCGTGGCGTAGCTGTAGGTCAGGTGGCCGGTGTGCTCCCATTCACCGGCGTAAAACACGCTGTCATACGGCACAAACACCTTGTCGAACATCACCACGCCCGTGCTTTGACCGTATTTACGGCTGAACAGGGCTGCGCCGTGTTCGACCTTCTCGCCAGGGCGGCCCGCCGGGCGCGCAATGATGGTGATGCCGGGTGCGTCAATCGGCACCGCGCAGCAGACGGCAAAGTCAGCGTCTTCTTTGCTCATGTTGCGGCACGGCATAACCAGCAGCTCATGCATGTACGGCGCGCCAGTCACGATGGCCTTGGTGCCGCTGATGACGATGCCTCGCTTGCCGTTATGAAGAGCGTTGCGCTCAACGACATGCACATAGCTGTCCACATTGGCCTGCTCGTGCGGGCGGCGGCTGCGATCACCTTTTGCATCCGTCATGGCAATGCCCAGCGTCAAGTCCTGGTCTTGCAAGCGGTGCAGGTAGTTCAAAAAACGTGCGGTGTTTTCTGTGGTTCCGCGTGCGTCATCAATTCTGGCGCTCACCTGCCCAATCGCGTTCAGCGCGTCGTGTGTCAGGTAGCGCTGGGCGCAGCCGGTTTCCTGGCACACCAAACGCACGGCTTCGAGCTTGTTGAGCAAATCGCCGCTGCTGGTGTTGATGTGTGTCAGGCGGTTGACGGTTTTGCCGCTGGTCTGCTGCACCGCCGTCATGATGGGTGCGTGTTGGGGCTTCAGCGCGTAGTCATAAGTCAGCGCAATCGCGTTGATGCCGGGGCCAAAGCCGCGCTCGTCAGCCACGCTGTCGACTTGTCTGCCGTCCAGAAACACACGTGGCTTGTAGCGGCGAAGCGACTCGCGAAAGTCGTCGCCGGACATCAGGGTTGATGCGGGGGCCGGTGCGTTCATGGATGTCTCCTTGTTTTTTCCATTTTAAAGTTCAAGTGATGTTGCCAGGCTTACAGCCGCAGTGCAGGTGGCAAAATCGGTCAACCCATACCCCAAGGAACCCCATGTTGCTCGATGCCGATGACTCCCAGCTCGTGCTGGTCGACTACCAGACCCGCCTGATGCCCGTGATTTTTGAAAATGAACGGGTGATTGCCAATGCGGTGCGGCTGGCACGCATGGCCAAAGCCCTGCAAGTGCCCGTGTGGGGTACCGAGCAAACGCCTGACAAGCTGGGCCACAACCTCCCAGAAGTCGTCGCTGCTATCGAGGCGGCGGGTGGCAGAACCCTGGAGAAGGCGCATTTCAGCGCAGTGGCCGATGGCCTGGGCGACTGGCTGCGTCCACCGCTACGCAAGCCAACCCAAGGAGGCAATGCCCGGAGCATGCCCAAACACCTGCAAAAAGCCGCGCCTGAACCCGAAGAAGGCCGCTCGACCATCGTCATCGCAGGCTGCGAGGCGCATGTCTGCCTGCTGCAGACCGCGCTGGATTTGCTTGACGACGAGTTTGAAGTCTGGGTCGTGACCGATGCCTGCAGCTCACGCACAGAGCGCAACCGCGACGCCGCGTTTGACCGCCTGGCCGGCAATGGGGCGGAGCTGGTGACCACCGAGATGGTGGCGTTTGAATGGCTGCGCACGGCGGAGCACGAGCTATTCCGTGACGTTTTAGGCATTGTGAAATAGATTTACAACACTTTCCGGCTGACCATTGCCGACCTATTCCGTTTGCGCGGAAAATCACGGTTTGTGAATCCAGCGAAATATATTTATGTCCGAGTTCTGTTTGGTAGTCGATGCATCGTGTGACATTCCCTCAAGCTACAACCTGCATCCTCACCTGCGCATCTTGCCGACGATGATTGAAGTTTCGGGGCAAAAGATACCCGACGCGCGTGATCCTGCTGTCACGCTTGATTTTTACCGGACGTACCTGCACGACAGCAATGCCACCACCGGCAAGTCCGAAGCGCTGAGTGTGGATCAGATGATCACCATCCTGACGCGAACAATTGCCACCACATTTGACGAGGCACTGGGCGTTTTCGTCAGCTCAAAGCGCAGCCCGATTTACTACCGCGCCAAGCAAGCTGCGGGCCGAGCCCGGATTGAAACGCTGGGGCCACGCCTGAAAGCTGGCAAGAGCGGTCCCATCGTGGCCGACTGTGTCGATAGCACTAACCTTTTCGCAGGCTATGGTGCTCAGGTTCTGGATTTGATCGATCTGGTGGACAGTGGTGCGGGACTGGCGACGATACTGGCTCGTCAGACAAAAACAGCGCCACAAACCTACACCTATATGGTGCCCGGAGATGTCGACTTTATTTTGAAGCGTGCTGCGCTAAAAGGGGAGAAGTCTGTCAGCGCACTGGCTGGCTTCGCTGCCAAGACGCTGCTGATCACGCCCATCATTTGCGGCCACCGCAATGACACTGCACCGGTAGGGCGCAAGTTTGGCCAGGCCAAGGCCAGGGACGCCATGCTGACGCACATTGAACGGCTTGTCACCGAAAAAAAGCTGCTGTCACGGCATATTGCCATCAGCTTTAGCGGTCAGCTGGAAGAAATTGAAGCCATCGCGAGTTTTAAAAAATTAAAACAAGCCGCTGAAATTGCCAATCTAGAGGTGCACCTTTCCCAAATGTCCATGACGGGTGCCATCAATGTTGGCCCGCAGTCTTTGTCAGTTGGTGTGGTGGCGCAGGAACATGCTTTTGAATGATCGGTAGAGCAATCAGGACGCTATACATTTTATAGCTGCTCGCGCATGTATCCATTGGCCAGAAGGCCTATTTGATGCCCGAAAAACGCTTAAAAACAGGTTTTTTCAGGCTTTCGAGCTCTTTTCCCGGGACGTTAGCGTCCAAAAATGCTCCTTTCCAGGGCATTTTACCTGTCAAATATGAATCCAGACCAATGGATACATGCGCGAGCAGCTATGTATTTAATAGCATCATGTTGTCCACATGCATTTGATCTTCAGCCGCGTCAGCCAATTGCAAGCCCATTAATCATAATTATGAATTCAGTTTTAAAGTTTTTAGAACATCGACAAACCGAGACAAACCATGCAAACCGCCCCGACCACCTACGCCGATTTCTACCAGCAGTCGATTGACCGGCCCGACGCCTTCTGGACCGAGCAGGCAGCGCTGATTGACTGGTTTACGCCGTTTACGCAGGTCTGCAACTACGACAACCCGCCGTTTGCCCAGTGGTTTGAAGGCGGCAAAACCAACCTGTGTCACAACGCGGTTGACCGGCACGTCGCCACGCGGGGCGATCAGGCCGCGCTGATTTATGTGTCGAGCGAAACGGGCGTTGAAAAAACCTATACCTTCACTGAATTGCACCTGGAAGTGCAGCGCATGGCCGCCAGTTTGAAAGCCATGGGAGTGGTGCAGGGCGATCGAGTGCTGATTTACATGCCGATGATCGCCGAGGCGGCGTTTGCCATGCTGGCCTGTGCGCGGATTGGCGCGATTCATTGTGTGGTTTTTGGCGGTTTTGCCAGTGGTTCGCTGGCTTCGCGGATTGACGACGCGACGCCGAAAGTCATCATCAGCGCGGACGCGGGGTCCCGCGGCGGCAAGGTCACGCCCTACAAGCCGCTGCTCGACGAAGCCATTCGCCTGTCACGACACAAACCTGAAGCGGTGCTGCTGGCCGACCGCCAGTTGGCACCCATGGACATGACCCCTGGCCGCGACCTGCGCTGGGCCGACCTGCGTGCCAAGTACATGCATGCTCAGGTGCCGTGCGAAGCGCTTGATTCGGCGGCCATCAGTTACACCATTTACACCAGTGGCACCACTGGCAAACCCAAAGGTGTGCAGCGCGACACGGGTGGCTATGCGGTGGCCCTCGCCGCTAGCATGAAGCATATTTTCGATGGCCAGCCAGGTGAAACCTATTTTTCTACCAGCGACATTGGGTGGGTGGTGGGTCATAGCTACATCGTTTACGGCCCGCTGATCGCCGGCATGGCCACCATCATGTACGAAGGCCTGCCGACCCAGGGCATGGACGGCCAGCCCAACGGCGGCATCTGGTGGAGCCTAGTTGAAAAGTACAAGGTCACGGCGATGTTCAGCGCGCCTACCGCGGTGCGTGTGCTCAAAAAACAAGACCCTGCGCTGCTCAGAAAATACGACCTCAGCAGCCTGCGCGCCCTGTTTTTAGCAGGTGAGCCGCTCGACGAGCCCACCGCACGCTGGATCAGCGACGGCCTGAATGTGCCCATCATCGACAACTACTGGCAGACTGAAACAGGCTGGCCACTGATCACCTTGATGTCGGGCTCAACGAATGGTGTTGCAAGAAAAACGCCCAAATTCGGCAGCCCCGGCGTTCCGATGTACGGCTACCGCGTGAAAATCCTGCACGAATCAACCGGCGAAGAACTCACCCAGCCGAATGAAAAAGGTGTGGTCGTGATTGAAGGCCCAACGCCGCCGGGCTTTATGCAAACCATCTGGAAAGATGACGCGCGCTTTGTCAACACCTACTGGAAGTCCGTGCCAGGCAAGATGGTCTATTCAACCTTCGACTGGGGCATCCGCGACGCGGACGGCTACTTCTACATCCTGGGCCGCACCGACGACGTGATCAACGTGGCGGGCCACCGGCTGGGCACACGCGAGATCGAGGAAAGCATTTCGGGCCACACCGCTGTGGCTGAAGTGGCCGTGGTCGGCGTGGCCGATGCGCTCAAGGGCCAGGTCGCGATGGCATTTGTAGTGCCCAAGGACTCGGCGGTGCTGCACGACGCAGCAGCGGCCTTGAAGCTCGAAGGCGACATCATGAAGCGGGTCGATGGCGACCTGGGCGCAGTGGCCCGGCCCGCGCGGGTGCGCTTTGTCACGGCGCTGCCCAAAACCCGCAGCGGCAAGCTGCTGCGCCGCGCGATTCAGGCGGTGTGCGAGGGGCGTGATGCCGGCGACCTGACCACCATGGACGACCCGGCCGCCTTGCAACAGATCAGCGAACAGATCGGCCAGGTGCCCGCAGCGCGCTCGCGCCAGGTCGAGCTGCCCTGAGCCGAATAGGGCGCCGCGCGCTGTCGGCTGGTGGGTC
>JANNYZ010000198.1:0-2020 GCA_031410335.1 Polaromonas sp.
AGTCGGCCCAGCGGGCACATTGCCCAAGCCGGTCGCCAGCACGCCGTTGTAGCCACCACCGCCAAACATCAGCGCCTTGCCGTTCCAGTTGGACGGCAGATTGACCTGAAACTTGATCTTGGGAGCCGTGGGGTCGACCGGATTGATGTCGCCCAGCACCTTGCAGTATTCAGCCACCGCAGCCACGCCTGTGCCAGCAGCGGGAACGACCAATGCGCTGGTCACCACTGCGCCCGTGGTGGCCAGGCCGATGGCTTGTGGGGAAATTGCCACGCCGTTCAGGTCGGCGCAGGCAATCGGCGTTGGGGGGGGTGCAGGCAAATTGCTGGCGCAGCCTCCGACGGCCAGCACGGCCCATGCCGCTGCCAAATAACCTGCTCTTTTTTGAATTAAAACTTTCACTTTGTCTCCTGTGTCTTGACGTTAAACCAACACGCCAAAATAACACACTCAACGAGGCAAAAATGAGCGGCAAACCCTTAAGCCGGATTCATTACCAGCTCAATCGGTTTCATTTCCGGCTTACTCCAGATTCAGCTCCTGAATCTTTCGGGTGATCGTGTTGCGGCCAATGCCCAGCTTTTGCGCGGCTTCAATGCGCCGGCCGCGGGTGTTGAGCAATGCGGTTTGAATCAGTCTGGATTCAAACCTGCGGCTGAGCACGTCCCACACGTCGCTGCGGCCGGTTGCCAGCAGCGCTTGGGCCTCCAGTTCAAGGTCGGCCTCCCAGCCATGGCCGGGCAATCCGTTGGCGTCGTCGCTCACCACAATCGGTTTGGGAGCGAGAGAGGCACTGAATGGCTCCGACATCGCTGTCGCAGAAGGTTCGTCGTCCTCAGTCGCAGGCGCTTTGGCCAGAGCTGACTGTGTCAATGCCGCCGAAGGCCTTGACGCGTCCGCAGTAACAGTGCCAATCACCTCGGGCGGCAAGTCCTTTGACTCAATCACCTGTGCCGGGGCCATCACGGTGAGCCAGTGGCAAATGTTTTCCAGTTGGCGCACGTTGCCCGGAAAGCCAAACTTGCTCAGTTGCTGCAAGGCTGCATCGGATATGCGCTTGGGCTCCACCCCGAGTTGCTTGGCGCTTTGCTGCAAAAAGTGGCGGGTCAGTGCAAACACGTCTTCACGGCGCTCGCGTAGCGCAGGCAGCCGCAAGCGGATCACATTCAGGCGGTGGTACAAGTCCTCGCGGAACACGCCTTCTTTCACACGTTGCTCCAGGTCCTGATGGGTGGCGGCAATCACGCGCGGGTTAGCCTTGATGGCGTTGTGCCCGCCCACACGGTAAAAATGCCCGTCGCTCAACACGCGCAGCAAACGCGTTTGCAGGTCAAAAGGCATGTCGCCAATTTCGTCCAAAAACAGCGTACCGCCCTCGGCCTGTTCAAAGCGGCCACGGCGCATGGTTTGCGCGCCGGTGAACGCGCCGCGCTCATGGCCAAACAATTCGCTTTCCAGCAAGTCTTTGGGAATGGCTGCAGTGTTGATGGCAATAAACGGGCCGTTGGCACGGCTTGAATGCTTGTGCAGCGCTTTGGCCACCAGTTCTTTGCCTGAACCCGATTCACCCGTGATCATGACTGTCACATTGCTCTGGCTCAGGCGGCCAATGGCGCGAAACACGTCCTGCATGGCCGGTGCCTGGCCCAGCATTTCCGGGGCAGCGGCCATGCGTTCTTCCGCAACTTCTTCGCGCTGGCTTTCTTCTACCGCGCGGCGAATCAGCTCGACCGCTTTGGGCAGGTCAAAAGGCTTGGGCAAATATTCAAAAGCGCCGCCCTGGAAGGCCGACACGGCGCTGTCCAGGTCAGAAAACGCCGTCATGATGATGACCGGCAAACCTGGCAATTTCTGTTTGACTTTTTCCAGCAGCTCCAGACCGGAGCCGCCCGGCATGCGGATGTCGCTCACCAAAATTTGCGGGCCGTCGTCTTCGCCTGCGTCGGCCAGCGCAGCCAGCACTTCGCGCGGGTTGGTAAAGCTGCGGGTGGGCAAGTCTTCGCGCAACAGGGCTTTTTCC
>JANNYZ010000199.1:0-12231 GCA_031410335.1 Polaromonas sp.
GCCAAACACCAGCACCACACCGCTGTAGCTGATAGCCATCGCCACCATCTGCCTGCGTGTGGTGCGGCGCTTGAACAGCACCAGCCCCAGCAGCATGACGATGGTCGGGTTTAAATACAAAATAAGTCGTTCGAGTGAGGCGCTGATATAGGCCAGACCCGCAAAGTCGAGAAAGCTGGCAAGGTAATAGCCACTGAAGCCCAGCAGGAAAACACCCACCCAGTCTTTGCGCGCCAGCGGCGCTTGACCACGGCTGGCCCACCAGGCCATGGCCATGAACACCGGCAGCGCAAACAGCATGCGCAGCATGATGAGTGTCACCGCATCGACCCCATGGCGATAAGCCAGTTTGACAATGATGGCCTTGCCGCTGAAGGCCAGCGTACCGACGACCGCCATCGCCAAGCCCGGAAGAAGTGCCGGATTTTTTGCTATATTTTTAATAGCTGTTCGCGCATGTATCTGTTGGTGTGGAGGCTCGTTTGACACCTAAAAACGACCCTGCGAGAGGGTTTTGGCGTTTTTTGAGGCGGTTTTGAAGGTCAAAACCCGACCGCCTGGCCGTCACGTCGCGCATCACTGGCTGCCACTTAGCCTTCAACTTTCGGGTCACCTGCCAGCCAGATGAACTGCCCTGCACCAAAGTCCTGGTACGAATCGTTGATGACTTCCATGCGGTGGCCCCGTTCGGCCAGCCCCTGCACAGTGACCTGGTTCATGGCCGACTCCACATTGATCTCAAAACCTGCGTTGTAGCGCCAGCGCGGTGCGTCGCAGGCCGCCTGTGGGCTTTGGCCGTAGTCCAGCATGCGCACCAGTGTCTGCATGTGGCCTTGCGGCTGCATGTTGGCGCCCATCACCCCGTAGCTCATAACCGGCTTGCCGTCTTTGGTCAGGAAGGCGGGAATGATGGTGTGAAATGGCCGCTTGCCAGGCGCGACCTGGTTGATACCCTCGTCCAGACTGAAACCGTGGCCGCGGTTTTGCAGGCTGATGCCAAATTCAGGCTCTACACAGCCTGAGCCAAAACCCATGTAGTTGCTTTGGATAAAGCTCACCATCATGCCGTCTTCGTCGGCCGTAGACAGATAGATCGTGCCGCCCTTGACCGGGTTACCCGCACCAAAATCCTGTGCCTTTTTCATGTCGATCAGTTTGGCACGGGACGCCAGGTAAGCGTCATCCAGCATTTGCTCGGGGGTCACCGCCATTGACGATGGCTCTGCCACATACCGGTACACATCGGCAAACGCCAGTTTCATGGCTTCTATCTGCAAATGCTGCGAGTCCACACCATCCACTGGCAAACTGCCCAGGTCGAATTTGTCCAGAATGCCCACCGCAATCAGCGCGGCGATGCCTTGGCCGTTGGGCGGAATTTCATGCAGGGTATGGCCCCTGTAGTTTTTGCTGATCGGCTTGACCCACTCAGGTTGGTAGTCAGCAAAGTCTTTGAGCACGTGGCTGCCGCCGTTGGCTTGCGAGAATTTGACAAGAGCGGCAGCAATTTCGCCGCCGTACAGTGCTTTGCCTTTGGTCGCGGCTATCGCGCGAAGGCCTTTGGCGGCCGACGTGAACTTGAACAATTCACCCACATTCGGAGCGCGACCCCAGGGCAAAAAGCCGTTGGCAAAGCCGGGCAGGCCTTGCAGCTCTGGCGTGGCAGCGGCCCACTTTTCCTGCACCACAGGCGTGAGCAGATAGCCGCGCTCGGCAATCTCGATGGCCGGTTGCATCAGCTCTGCAAATGGCAGCTTGCCGAAACGTTCACTCAAGGCGGCCCAGCTGGCTACGGCGCCAGGCACCGTCACCGAGTCCATGCCGCGTTTGGGTGGCGCGATGCTGCCGGGGTATTTGCGTTTGAAGTACTCTGGTGTCCAGGCTTGGGGCGCGCGACCCGATGCGTTCAGGCCATGCAGTTCCTTGCCGTCCCATATGAGGCAAAACGAATCACTTCCCAGGCCGTTGCTGACGGGCTCCACGATCGTCATGACCGCCGCAGCGGCAATCGCTGCATCCACCGCGTTGCCACCCAAAAGCCGCATGCGCAGCCCGGCAGTGGACGCCAGAGGATGCGAAGTGGACACGACGTTGCGGGCAAAAACCGGAATGCGGGTGGTGGTGTAGGGGTTGTTGAAGTTGAAGTTCATGGTGCTGGAAAAAGGAAAATGGAAAGGCTTGCCATCAGGTTTCAAAAACTTTGTTGTGCAGACGTCTGAGCAATAACCAGACCACCAGAGCTACCGCAGGCACCGCCATGGCGGTCGTGGTTTCGGCGGTCAGGGGCCAGCCGACGGTTCTGGCACCCCGGGCCACGTAGTACACCAGCCCTGAAATGTAATAAGTGATGGCCGCAACCGACAAGCCTTCCACCGTGGCCTGCAGTTTCAGCTGCATGCCTTGCCGTTCGTTCATGGCGCCCAGCAGTGCCTGGCTACTTTGCTGCTGCTCGATTTCAACCCGTGTCCGCAGCAGATTGCTGATGCGCGACACGCGTTGGCTCAGCGCGTCCTGCCGCCGCGTGGCCCATTGGCAGGTGCTGCGCGCCGGGCTCAAACGCCGGTCCATGAATTCACGAATCGTTTGCAGGCCAGCCAGGCGCGACTCGGCAATGTCATCGATGCGTTTGTCGACCAGTTCAAAATAAGCGCTGCTGGCCGAAAAGCGCGAGTGGCTGGTGGCGTGCTGGCTTTCCACCTGGCCCGCCAGACGCGTCAGACGGTCCAGCAGTTGCGGCTCTTCGTCACGCCTGGCACTGCGAATGGCGCCTGCCAGCTCGGCCAGTTCGCGTTCGGCATTGCCCAGCACCTCAGACGCCTCACGGGCGGCGGGCAAGCCCATCAGCGCGGCCATGCGGTAGGTTTCTATCTCTAGCAGTTGCTGTACCAGACGGCCCAAACGGCGTGGCGATATGCCGCCGCCGAGCAGCAGCATGCGCGAAAACCCATCCGCATGAATCGCAAAGTCTGTGTACACCTCTGCATAGCCATCAGCCACGGTAGAGGCCACCAGTGTGTCTTCATGCATGACATGCTTGACCAGCTCATCGGCACCCTCAGTGCTGCCAGGCAAGGCCCACACATGTACGCTGGCCAGGCACTGGCCGGGCAGCGCGGCCAGCCAACCTTGGGGAACAACTTCGCTGGCAGTCGGCGGTGTTTGGCCCGCAGGGGGTGCAGCATCAAGCTGGCGCATGAATGTCCAGGTGACAAACTCGGTGTGCATTTCCCAGCGCAGGCGGTACTGGCCCAAATCCATGCGCAAATGGGTCGATGCGGCATCGGGCATGGGCAGATGCTGGTTGCGCAACAGTTCGGCCACATGGGCGCGCGAGGCAGCGCGTTCAGCTGGGTTGGTCAGCATCACCACATGCGACACCGTTGCTGGTGCCGTGATGGATTCTGGCGGGCGCGCGTGGATTTCGTTGTGGAGGGCCTGGCGCTGCGGGTATTGGTTCAGGGACATATCTGCCTTTTTTGCCTCTATTGTGGCGCAGGCTCGGCCCTGTTTTGAAAGACCATAAAAAAAGCACCCGAAGGTGCTTTCTTGTGAGATGCAGCCTTGGTCAGTCTTCGACGAAGGCCTCTTCCCGTTTGTTTTTAACGGACGGCAACAACACAATGATCAGCATCAGCAAGCCTGCGGCCAGCAAACCAGCTGACAGCGGACGCGTGACAAACACGCTCCAGTCGCCGCGCGACAGCAGCAGCGCCCGGCGCAGGTTTTCTTCCATCATCGGGCCCAAGATGAAGCCTAGCAGCAGGGGTGCTGGCTCACAACCGAGCTTGACAAACAGATAGCCGATCACGCCGAAGGCACCCACGGTCCAGATGTCAAAGGTGTTGTTGTTCGTCGAATACACGCCAATCGCGCAGAACAGAACAATCGACGGAAACAGGTAGCGGTAGGGCACGGTCAGCAGCTTGATCCACATGCCGATCAGCGGGAGGTTCAGGATAATCAGCATGGCGTTGCCAATCCACATGGAGGCAATCAGGCCCCAGAAGAGTTCTGGGTTGCTGGTCATGACCTGTGGGCCAGGCTGAATGTTGTGAATCGTCATCGCGCCAACCATCAGCGCCATCACGGCGTTGGGAGGAATACCCAGTGTGAGCAGCGGAATAAACGAGGTTTGAGCGCCCGCATTGTTGGCTGACTCAGGGCCTGCCACACCGCGAATATTGCCCTGACCGAAAGGCACTTCGCCCGGCTTCATCTTGATTTTTTTCTCAAGCGCATACGCGGCAAAAGCCGCCAGCAACGCGCCGCCGCCCGGCAAAATGCCCAGCATGGAACCCAAAGCCGTACCGCGTAGCATGGCAGGCGCCATGTTCTTGAAGTCTTCCTTGGTGGGCATTAGGCCAGTCACTTTGGCAGTGAACACTTCACGGTCATCTGACGGTGTGGCCAGGTTGCTGATGATCTCGCCATAGCCAAACACGCCCATGGCAATCACCACAAAACCAATACCGTCAGTCAGTTCCGGAATGTCAAAGCTGAAGCGGGCCACGCCTGAGTTCACGTCGGTACCGACCAGACCCAGCAGGAGACCCAGGACAATCATGGAGATGGCTTTGAGCAATGAGCCAGACGCCAGCACCACGGCACCGATCAGGCCCAGGACCATTAGCGCAAAATATTCAGCAGGGCCGAATTTAAAGGCCAGTTCAGTCAGTGGCGGGGCGAAGGCGGCAAGAATCAGTGTGCCCACGCAACCTGCAAAAAACGAACCGACACCAGCCGCAGCCAGCGCAGGCCCCGCTCGGCCTTTTCGGGCCATCTGGTAGCCGTCAATACAGGTGACCACCGACGATGATTCGCCCGGCAAGTTCACCAAAATGGCCGTGGTTGAACCGCCGTACTGTGCGCCGTAATAGATGCCGGCCAGCATGATGAGTGCCGATACGGGTGGCAGTGCATACGTGGCTGGCAGCAGCATGGCGATGGTGGCCACCGGCCCAATGCCGGGCAGCACACCAATCAGGGTGCCCAACAGGCAACCGACAAAAGCGTAAACCAGGTTGATGGGCGTGAACGCCACTCCAAAGCCCAGCGAAAGATTTGCAATCAGATCCATTTTTTAGTCCTTGTTATTCTTTGGCTTAGCGGGTGAGAAAAACAGGCCACACGGGAAACTGCAGCTTGAGAATCACCACGAAAGCGATGTAGCTGCCAATGGCCAGGATCGTCGCCAGGATGAAGGTGTTCTTGACTTTCCAGCCGGGCTCAGCCAGGCTGGAGATAAAGGTCAATGCATAAATGCCCACAATCATGCCCATGGCGGGCAGCTTGATGCTCGGCAATCCGCCCAGCAGTACGCCAAATGACAGGTTGGCCAAGATGATGTAGACCAGCGGCTTCCAGGCCCATGAACCAATTTTGTCGCCGCCTGCGGTTTCAACCACCAATGCCTTAAAGGTGATCACAGCACCCAGCACGGCCAGCAGCACGCCCAGCATCAGGGGAAAGTAACCGGGGCCCATGCGCGCGCCCGAGCCCACGTTGTAAGTGGTGGCACCCCACGCAAACGCTGCGCCGACGCTCATGAACATGAGGCCGGAGAAAAAGTCTTTTTGACTCTTGATATTCACGACTGGTCTCCTCAATAGGTAAATTGAATGGCGCGATTGTGCATTTATTTCCCCCTACCCGGCATGTGGCTTTCACCTATAGGCCGTTTTCTGCCTCGCCAAGCGAGTCCTATGTCATCGGCGGGGTGGAGGCCAGTATTTCCTCAATGGTTGTCAGGCCCTCGGCCACCTTGAGCGCCCCGCCCAGGCGCAGCGGCCGCATGCCGTCCGTCACAGCCTGGCGACGCAGGGCGTCAATGCTGGGTTCTTTCGACACTTTGTCCTTGAAGCCCTCGGTCACCGTCAGAAGTTCATACAAGCCCAAGCGGCCTTTAAAGCCCGTCAGGCGGCAGTCGACGCAACCTACAGGTTTAAACGGTCGATAGCCGCCATTGAGCTGCCACGGCTTGACCAGCTCGGTCAGTGCCTCGCGTGATGCGCTGTCGTCTTTTTCACGGCAGTTGCTGCACAGGGTGCGCACCAGGCGCTGGGCCAACACGCCCAGCAAGGTTGCGTTGATGAGGTAGGAAGGCACGCCCAGCTCCATCAGGCGCGACACGGCCGATGGCGCGTCGTTGGTGTGCAGGGTGCTGAAGACCAGGTGTCCTGTCAGCGCAGCCTGCACCGCCATCTCAGCGGTTTGCAAGTCGCGAATCTCGCCCACCATGATGATGTCCGGGTCTTGCCGCATGAGGGCGCGAAGGCCTTCAGGAAAGTCGAAGTCAAGGTGCGGCTGCACCTGCGTCTGGTTAAACGACGGCTCAATCATCTCGATGGGGTCTTCGACGGTGCTGACGTTGACCGCCTCGGTGGCCAGGCGCTTGAGCGTTGAATACAGCGTGGTGGTTTTGCCCGAGCCGGTTGGCCCGGTCACCAAAATGATGCCGTGCGGGCGCTGCACCAGTTGCTCCCAGCGCTTGGCATCGTGGTCGGCAAAGCCCAGTGCGTCCAGGTCTTTGGCGGTGGAGTCCGGGTCAAAAATACGCATGACCATTTTTTCGCCAAACGCGGTGGGCAGCGTTGACAGGCGCATTTCAATCTCGTCGCCGCGCGGGTTGCGGGTTTTGATCCGGCCGTCTTGCGGGCGGCGCTTTTCCACGACGTCCATGCGGCCCAGCAGTTTGATGCGTGCTGTCATGGCGTTGTGCACCGCCATGGGTAACTGATAGACCAGGTGCAGCATGCCGTCAATGCGAAACCGTATCACGCCCTGTTCGCGGCGCGGCTCCAGATGGATGTCGCTGGCCCGCTGGTCAAACGCGTACTGCCACAGCCAGTCCACCACCTGCACCACACCCTGGTCGTTGGCGTCGAGTTGCTTGTTGGTTTTGTTGAGTTCTACCAGTTGTTCAAAGCTGGCACTGCCTGCATTACCGCCTGATTTGATGGCCGCCTTGACCGACTTGGCCAGCGAGAAAAATTCAGCCGTGTACTTGGTGATGTCGAGCGGGTTGGACACCACCAGGCGCACACTGCGCTTGGCCTGCCGCTCGACTTCACTGACCCAGTCGGTGATGAATGGCTCAGACGTGGCCACCACCACTTCGGTCGGCGTGACCTGTACCGGCAGCACCTTGTGGCGTTCGGCGTAAATGGCCGACATGCTGTCTGCCACCTTGCCCACGTCGACCTTGAGCGGATCAATTCGCAGATAGTTCAGCCTGGCCCGGCCTGCCAGCCACTGCGCCATGGTCTCAATGTCCAGCGGTTTGCCATCAGACACGCGTGTCATGCTGACGCTGGCCAGGCGAATCAATGGTGCCTGCGAGCTTTGCACCTGCGAGCAGCGGGTGATGGTGCGGGTCGCCTCTGCGCTGCTGATCACGCCATCTTCACTCAGCCATTCGACCAGCTTGCGCCAGTCCAGCGGGCCCACATGCGGGGTTTTGGCAGCTTGACGCGGGGAGGTGCTGGGGATGGCGCTCATGGTTTGGACTTTAACGCATCCTCGCGCTACTCAACAGTCACATGACAGGTTTGAAAAGCCGCAGCCATTTTTTGGCGGGCAAGCCCCAGCGCGACTCAATTTCAGATGCTCTCAACAACAAATCAGCCCGCTCGGGCCGCGTCGGCTCGCGCTGGGCCAGCACCACGGTGTTGCCTTCTTTGGTGGGCCTGAAAGCCCACACCGCCTGCGGGCCAAAGGCCTCGGCGATTTTGCTGAGAGACTGTTCGTAGCTTGCGTTGCGGCCAAACAAGTTGACCGTCATTACCCCGTCTTCAGCCAGCAACTGGTAGCAGTTGTCGTAAAAAGCCTGGCTGTCCAGCACCGGTGCGGCGGCCTCGTGGTCGTACAGATCAACATGCAGCATGTCAACCGTTTCCCTGTGTTTCGGCTGTTGAATCTCCAGCCCGGCATCAGCATCAATTACCGTCAATCGTTTGTCGTCTTTGGGTAGTTTGAACCAGGTGCGGCAAGCGGTGATGACCTGCGGGTTGATTTCAACAGCGGTCGTGGTCATGCGCAGCTTTTTGTAGCAAAACTTGGTCAGCGTGGCCGCGCCCAGGCCGAGCTGCATGGCGCGCAGTTTGGGCACGGCCAGCGGGTCAAAAAACAGCAGCCCCGCCATCATGCGCTGCACGTATTCCAGCTCGATCTCATACGGTTCGTCGAGCAGCATCGAGCCCTGTACCCACAGCGTGCCCAAGTGCAGGTAACGCACATCGCCGTAGTCAGAAAAGTTGACTTCAGGAAGGGGTGGTGGCTGGGACTTTGTTTTTTTATCGTTCAAGGTGCGCTTTGGTGGGGTTGGGGGCAAGTATTCAAGTGCTATCGATAGAATAGCTGCTTGCGCAAATATTCATTGGCTTGGAGCCATAAAAGATGCCGAAAAAGCACCTAAAAATGGCCTTTTTCAGTGTTTTCAAGCAATCCAGCCAGCTTCGGCAGGGCTTGCAGCGCATTGGCTGTTGTGGTGTTCGCCAATTCCATGAGCGGCATGGTGCGCAAATCTGCCACCTGCTGGGCAATGCGGGGCAACTCGGCGGGCTGATTTCGGCCTTGAGGAACGCCCAGTGCCCGGTCGCCAGCTGTGGTGTACAGCCAATGCGGGGGAATGTCGGGCGAGTCGGTTTCCATTACCAGCGCCGTTAAAGGCAGCTCAATGGCCAGTCGGCGCAACTGCAGGGCGGTTTCAAAAGTCAGCGCCCCGCCAAAGCCAAGCTTGAAGCCGAGCCGGATAAATTCCTCCGCTTGCTGCTGGCTGCCATTGAAGGCATGGGCAATACCGTGCCAGCCGTCCCGTGGCGCTAGTTCGCGCAAGTATTTGAGCAGCCTGTCTGCCGAGCGGCGCACATGCAGGATGACGGGCAGTTCATGCTTTTTCGCCAGTTTCAGTTGTTCGCGGTAGAAATACTCCTGGCGCTCGCGCATCGAGCCTGTTTGCAGCTCAGGCACAAAATAATCCAGACCCATCTCACCGACAGCCACCAGACGTGAATCGGACTGACGCAGGGTCAGTTCCGTGTCGAGTGCCTTCAGGTCCGTGTCTTGCGCCTGCGGCACATACAAAGGGTGAATGCCCAGCGCGTAGCTGTAGTCAAAGCGATGGGCAAGCAAGCGAACCGTCTCAAAATTTCCCACCTCGACAGCCGGAATGACGCAATGCCTGACCTTGGCCGTCAACGCCCGTGCAGCCACCTCTGCGAGGTCGCTGCGCAGTTCTGGGGCGTCCAGGTGGCAGTGGGTGTCAATCCAGAAGCTCATGGCAGAGGCGGGTTTGTCAATGTGGCTGGGGATGGCAAAGTCAGGTGCAAGGATTGAAAAATCGTGATACGGTAGATGGTCATTGTCACAGGTGAACCGATGAAAAGACCCGCGCTTTACAGCAGATCTGCTCCAGCACAGCACGCAGTCGATACGGTGACTGCCGAGGTTACCCCAAGCCGCTGGCAAATGGCGGCGTTGCGCAAGCGGTTTGCCGACAACCACCTGTATGTCCTCTGGTCAGTGGTGGGTTTGCTGGCCTTGATGCTGGCGGCAAGCCTGGTGTACAGAACGCAGGGCGAGCGCAAGCTGACCCAGGACGACATCAATGCAGCGGTGTTGAAAACCCTGGAAACCACCCAGTTGCCATCGGCGGCTGCCAAAGCCTATGACCTGATCAGTCCCTCGGTGGTGCGGGTAGTGGGTTACGGTAAAGGCAAGGAAGGCGAGCCGTCCGAGCGAAGCGTGGGTACCGGCGTGGTGATTGTTGACAAGGGCATCATCCTCACCAACCTGCACGTGGTGCAGGGCGCTGAGACCATTCACATCACCTTTGCCGACGGACTGACCACTACCGCCTCCATCACCGGGGCGCAGCCTGAAAACGACCTGGCGGTGCTGCAGGCCCACAAAATCCCTGACGACATGATCGCTGCCACCATGCGCTCCACAGCCGACCTGCGGCCCGGCGACCAGGTGATGGCGGTGGGTTACCCGTTTGGCATCGGGCCATCGGCCTCCGCCGGCATTGTGTCGGGCCTGAAGCGAACTTTCCGCTCGCCAGAAGGTCAGCAGGAGATGCGCAACCTGATTCAATTTGATGCCGCCGCCAATCCTGGTAATTCAGGCGGGCCACTGGTCACGATGGACGGTGAGGTGGTGGGCATCGTCACCGCCATTTACAACCCGAATCAACAGCGTACGTTCGTTGGCATCGGTTTTGCCGTGCCGATTGAAAACGCCGCGTCAGCTGCCGGCATGCCTCCTTTCTGACTGTTTCATTTCAAAGAAAAACCCATGCAAGACACCAATCAAAATACCGCCCAGCTCATGGAGCAAATCCTGTACGAAGTCAAACGCATCGTCGTGGGGCAAGACAAGTTTCTGGAGCGCGTGATGGTTGCCATCCTCGCGCAAGGCCACCTTCTGGTCGAAGGTGTGCCGGGGCTTGCCAAAACACTCACCGTCAAAACGCTGGCCAACACCGTCACGGGTGATTTCAAGCGAATCCAGTTCACGCCTGACTTGGTACCTGCCGATCTGATTGGCACCCGTATTTACAACCAGAAGACCGGCGAGTTCAGCACCTCACTCGGCCCGGTGTTTACCAACCTGCTGTTGGCCGACGAGATCAATCGCGCGCCCGCCAAGGTGCAAAGTGCCCTGCTGGAGGTGATGCAGGAGCGACAGGTCACGATTGCCGGCGTGACGCACAAAGTGCCTTCGCCTTTCCTTGTCATGGCCACGCAAAACCCGATTGAAACCGAAGGCACTTATCCGCTGCCTGAAGCCCAGGTCGACCGCTTCATGATGAAGGTGCTGGTGGACTACCCGACCGACGAGGAAGAGTTTGTCATTGTTCAGCGCGTTACCGGGCCAGCAGTTGCTGTGTCTGCCGTGGCCACCACCGCGCAACTGGCAGCGCTGCAAGCCGAATGCCGTCAGGTTTATGTGGACCCGTCTCTGGTGCAGTACGCGGTGAAGCTGGTGTCTGCCACCCGCAATCCTGAAAAGCATGGCATGAAAGAGTTGGCCCGCTTCATCACCTTTGGTGCCAGCCCGCGCGCCACCATCAATTTGACCGAAGGCGCACGCGCCCTGGCCATGCTGCGTGGTCGCAGCTATGCGCTGCCCGAAGACATGACCGATCTGGTGCCCGACGTGCTGCGGCACCGCCTGGTGCTGTCGTATGAAGCACTGTCTGAAGGCTTGAGTGCCGATGCTGTGGTCAGCAAGATCATGGCCAAAATTCCGCAACCCGCAAAACCATTAGCGCATGAACAGCTCGCCGCCTAGAAATGAAGCCCCCACGTTCGTTCACTACGTGTAACTCTCTGCCCCCCGAGGGGGCCGCTGCGCCTACGGCCCGGCAAAGCCGGTTCCGTGGCCCCTGCTTGAATAAAACCGCTGATGGAGTGTATGCATGAGTAGGCTCCAAGAAGGCGCTGAGCAACTCCTGCGCAGGCTGGAGTGGACGGTGCTGCGCCGTCTTGACGGCCTGCTGCAGGGCGACTACCGCACGCTGCTGCGCGGCACGGGCATGGACTTGGCCGACCTGCGCGAGTACCAGCACCACGACGATGTGCGTCACATCGACTGGAACGTGACGGCCCGCTTGCAGCAACCGCATGTGCGGGTGTTTACCGAAGACCGCGAAATGAGCGCCTGGTTTTTGCTCGACCTGAGTCCGTCGATGGACTTTGGCTCGGGTGACCAGCGCAAACGCAGCTTGTCGAGCGAGTTTGTCGCGGTACTGGCGCGCATGCTGACGCGCCACGGCAACCGTGTGGGGGCCATGTTGTACGGCTCCGGGGTGGACACCGTCATACCTGCACGAGGCGGAAGGCACCACATTTTGCAATTGCTGCACACCCTGCAAATTCGGCCCGATGCCGCGCAGGCGGGCCCGACAAAATTGCATGAGTTACTTGACTCAGCAGCGCAGACTGTGCACAGGCGCTCAACGATTTTTGTGGTGTCTGACTTCATCAGCGAGTCGGGCTGGGAAAAACCGCTGGGCATGCTCGCGCAGCGGCACGAAGTCGTTGCAGTGCGGCTGCTCGACGCGATGGAACTTCAACTGCCTGACCTGGGCCTGATCCCCATCCTTGACGCCGAGACCGGCGAACAGCTGCTGGTCGATACCAGCGACAAGAGCTTTCGCCAACGCTTTGCCCGCATTGCGGCGCAGCGCGAAGCAGACTTGCGGCAATCGCTTGCCAAGGCCGGTGTGGA
>JANNYZ010000200.1:0-44713 GCA_031410335.1 Polaromonas sp.
TGTCGGCAATCACCCACCCACCGCCATGAAAGTAAACCACGACCGGGAACGGGCCTGCCCCGTCCGGCGTGTAAATGCGCGCCGGTATGTTGCCCGCCGCGCCCTGAATGTCGCGGTCCATGCTGGTCACCCCGGGTACCAGCGCCGCAGGTGATGTGTCCTTGCCTTTTTTCTTGAGCAGGGACATCACGGCGTCCGCTGGTGTTGGCTGCTTGCGCGCCTCGTCGGGGCTCAGGGTTTCAATCGGCTTGCCACCCAGCAACGCCAGTTCGTCCAGCACGGCCTGCATGTCGGCATCGGCTTTGAAGGCAGTGCCAGTTTTGGCCATGGCGTTGGGGCCAGCCGCAAGGGCATGCGTCGCAAAAAGCGTTGCCCCCAGGGACAAGCCGCAAGCTACAGCCACCAGCAAGCGGGACGGCCTGCGGGCCGCACGCTGAGCATGGGGCGCGTGCATTGTTAGTTGGGTCTTCATGAATGTCTTTCGTTAAAAATTGGGAATAAGCCAAAGGGTTGAGTAACAGCTGTTACAAGTGGCGGTGTTTTGGTGGCTGCTGCGCCGCAGCCCGTTCAAGGTTCAGAACCTTTGACGAAGCCGCTTGGAGACTGTGAACCGTATCAGCGGTCAGGTTCGTCAGGTAATGGGCCGACGCTGCGTCAGCGCGGGGAGTTGCGCGCCAATGGCTGCTGATAACGATATGGGTCGCTTGTAGTTACCCAAAGGCCAAAAAGGACTCAATATTGCATCTTCTAGGCACTTTTAAGCTATAAAAAGTGGCTCTAGGCCAATAAATACGTGCGCAAGCAGCTCCTGAATTCATAGTAGTCACAAGCGCCGAAACCGCCAGAAACCTGTTTCAGAGCCTCAAAACGGTTAAAAGCTGAGTTTTGGGGCACTTTTACCCCATCAAAAGTGGCTTCAAGCCAATGAATTTATGCGCGAGCAGCTCCTGAAAATATAGCGTTTTGAGAGGTTAATGACTGAATTGCTGGCCATGCTTCCATGACGCCTATGCTGCGGCGTCACGGCCAAAGGCATCGTGTTTGACGGCGTGGCCGACGCAATGCGCGTACTCGTTGTGTTAGGCGCAGCCGCTTAGACCGAGAGCGCGATGACCGAAGCGCGGCAAGTTGATTCGAATTCAATGCCCACAGGTAAGATCAGCTGGACCACCGACATTGAAACGGTTTGCTGAAATGAGGCACCATGTCTCGTCCTGATGAGGAAAATGCATGAACACACTACCTACTGGGAGGCGCGCCAACTATTTCTCAGACGAAGTGGGAGAGAAGGAGTTTCACCAGTCGTTCGTAAAACTGTTGGCGCAAGTACAAAAGGAGGCCTTCTCCAAGTATTTGAATTCCGAGAATACGCATCGATTCAAGCATGGCGGTCAGTGGGCCCATCCAGCTGCCCCTGATGTGCTGCTTGGTGACATGAAGGCGCATTCGGCCGAGACAGTAGTTTCGTTTGACAAGGTCGTCAATCACGATCTCACCGTCATCGACCAAGTCCTCGATCAGCTTTCAGGGAGCATGGAGAGGCAATTCGCACAAATGATGTATTCGACCGTATCCGCTGCGGCAGAAGCGGTCGGCAACACGGTAAGTGCGAAGGCGGCAGGCTCGCCTCACGAAGCGTTTGCTCAGATGCTAGAAAAAATGGAGTTCTCAGCGGACAAGTTTGGCAACGTCAGCCTGCCCACGTTGCATCTAGCACCGGAAACTTTCCAAGCGCTGGAAAGGTCAGCTGCCAATGCGCCGCCCGAATTTCATCAGCGAATCGAAGAAATCAAAGCCCGTAAGGCAGAAGAAGCTGTAGGGCGTGAAATTCAGCGTAAGGCGCGCTTTGTCCGCTATGGAAACACCGAATGAGGGTGTTGCTCGCAATCGGGGGCGACTCCTACGATCATGCCGACTTGCTTCAAGGGGCTGAGAGAGACGCCCAGCGCATGTATGACTTGCTCATCCGTCCCGAGGTGGGGGAATACGACACCAACCGCTCTCGCCTCTTGCTGTCTCCAACCTACAGCGAGGTCCGAGAGGCCGTGAGGGACGCCCTGTTCACACAACCGCAACCCAACACGTTTACGTTCTTCTTCGCCGGACATGGAAGCGTATCAGCCGGAGCTTTCTATATGTGGCTCCGGGACTCGAACCTGAACGGGTTGTCGATGTCGGCCCTCTCGCTGGCCGACATGTTCCGCAGCGTCAACGAAGCTGCACCGCTTCAGAGCAACATCGTCATTGACGCCTGCGAAAGCGGTGGACTCATCCAAGACTTGGGGGCGCTGTTGAAGCCTGGGCTGTTGGGGAATGTCGGCTCCCCAGGCTTAACGCTACTGGCGACTGCGGCACAAGACCAAGGAGCAGCCGAAAGTTCTGCTGGCGGCGTCGGCACCGTAGCTCTTTTAGATTGCATTGAAGGCAATGACTTCGTTCAAGATCACAAGGGAACGCTGGACCTGGTTGAAATAGGGATGCGAATATCACAGCGCCTTCGAGCAAGCGGTCAAAATCCAGTCGTCTGGGGTCTGAACCTGTTCGGCCCATCGGGTTTCTGTAAGAATCCGCGTTATGGAACCGACCCGGCGACGCCGCTACGTCAAGCTTTACAGGCGTGGCCAACTGGTACTAACGACGTAATTCGACAGAACTACGATGGACTCTGGGCGGCCTATTCGGCTATAGGCGGGGTTTGGAATCCGGAGAAGTTCTCTGCGGTCATACGTGCGGTGCTCTCAAAGCAATCAAAAGAGCCTTAGGTACTCGCTACCCTGGCTGATCGCTTGGCGGTGACGTTTACTCAGAGAGCGCTTCAAGCCCGCGATCCCTTTAGGCGCGTTGAAGTTTCGGCGACTTTGGCGGTGGCATTGCTCTCGTCTACCGAGTATCCGAGCGTCGCTCATACCGCACAGCGCTTGCTCGACCACACGTGCTTGGCACTCATCGATGCCATGTCGGCGTTGATAAAAGATCTGGAAGCTGACAAGTACGCGCTTTTGTCCGATCGGAGCGGCATCCTCAGTGAGCTCCATGAACTCCCGCGCCGGCTAACCAGGGTGCTTGGTTGGGCAGCTGCTGGCACTTTTATATGTAGTGACGATAGGCAGCGCACGCAGGCGGAGGCGCTGTTTGCTAGGGTTTTAAGCCTTGTCCTGGAGCATTACGGCGGCTCATTGACTTCCTTTTGTGATGGACAAGCCTCCGGGGTGTGCATCGCGCTGTCGACATGCGCTAAATTGGGAATGCGTGATGAAGGCGAGTTGTTCGCAGGCTTGATGTTCAACTCCCTCATCCAATGCGAAGGCAGAATCGCGCGAGACGATGTGCCACGCGACAGAGCCTTGGAGTATCTGCTTGCTCGACGTGGAAACGACTTCTCGCAATCGATGGACCTTGTAGCACGCCCGATAGACTTGCTCACTGTGCTGCTCAAGGCGGCTCCCCTATTCGAACTTGAAGCCATCTTTGATGAAAGCCTCTGGAAAATCGACGGAGTAGCTTTCAGTGCCTACCAGCCTACGAACTACATGAACTACGGCGCGTCGCTCATGGAGGGCGGTGAGAACTTGGTTTGGAAGATTGGCTTTGATGTCTTCAGGACGGCGGAGTTCTGCGCGAGCTGGCCCGCAGCGAAGACCGTGCCCCAGGGCCCGCTAGTAGCCTCTCTGGCCTTGGCTGCATCACTTTTATACTCAGATCGCCAGGCTTGGTTCTTGTTCGAGTAATGTGTGGCCGCCACAACTGAGGAAGGTCGGCTTTTACTGCGATCCAGCTAATCCTTAGCAAGTTCAATAAGCGACATGTAATGTCGGCTTTTGGGCACCCAGTTCGACAAGCACAACGTCTGCTATGTCGTCGGTTCCGGCCAAGGTTTGTCGCTTCTTTGGTTGATCGCACTGATAGATGAACCAAGCTACCCATCTACAGGCGCCGAACAGCGCAAAAAATGCGATTTTCGAGCACTTTCACCCTATCAAAAGTGCCTCCAAGCCAATGGATATATGCGCAAGAAGCTCCTAAAAAAATAGCAATTAACCAGTTTGCCTAGCGAGTCGGCGGTCGTCAAATTCGCGGTCTGGCGCTTGCGCTCATTGGCCAGGCGTTCAAATTCGTGAATGAATTCACGCGAATCACTGAAACGCCACCTCAGAAAAGCTCCGCAACTTCCGCGAATGCAGCTGGCTTGACCCCTCCGCCCGCAGCAGCTCAATCGCCCGCATGCCGATGCGCAAATGCTGGTCAACCCGTTCGCGGTAGAAGTGGTTGGCCATGCCGGGCAGTTTGATTTCGCCGTGCAGGGGCTTGTCGCTCACGCACAGCAGGGTGCCGTAGGGCACGCGAAACCTGAAGCCATTGGCGGCTATCGTGGCGCTTTCCATGTCCAGCGCCACGGCGCGGCTTTGGCTGAAGCGGCGTTGCGGCTGGTTGCCTGGCAGTAGCTCCCAGTTGCGGTTGTCGGTGGATGCCACGGTGCCGGTACGCATGATGCTTTTGAGGGCTGCGCCTTGCAAACCGGTGACGTCCGCCACCGCGCTTTCAAGTGCTTTTTGAATCTCAGCCAGCGCTGGGATGGGTATCCACAGCGGCAGCTCTTCGTCCAGCACATGGTCTTCACGCACATAGCCGTGGGCCAGCACGTAGTCGCCCAGTTGCTGGCTGTTGCGCAGGCCGGCGCAGTGGCCAAGCATGATCCATGCATGGGGCCGCAGCACGGCGATGTGGTCGGTGATGTTTTTGGCATTGGCCGGGCCCACGCCAATATTGACCATGGTGATGCCAGTGCGGTCGGCGCGCATCAAATGGTAGGCGGGCATTTGCGGCAGGCGGGGCGGTTGCGTGCCCAGCTCGTCGCCTGCAACGGCGGGCAAGCCGGCGCGGCGCGTGACGACATTGCCGGGTTCTACAAAGCAGATGTATTCGCTGTTCGGGTCTGCCATTTCGGCGTGGCCCAGGCGCACAAACTCGTCGATGTAAAACTGGTAGTTGGTGAACAGAACAAAGTTTTGAAACCAGTCGGGCGATGTGCCGGTGTAGTGGCGCAGGCGCTGCAGTGAATAGTCAACCCGCGCGGCGGTGAACAGCGACAGTGGCTGTGGCTCGCCGGGGCGGGCCTCATACGTACCGTTGGCGATGCCGTCGTCCATCGCGGCCAGGTCGGGCAGGTCAAACACGTCGCGCATCAGCGTGCGCCTGGCAGCGCTCAGGTTGCCTTCAATGTGATCATGCTCAGCGAATGAAAAATGCACCGGGATGGGCTGCGTGCTGGTGCCCACTTCAAGCTCAACGCCGTGGTTTTGCAGCAGCAGCTTGAACTGCTCCAGATAGTATTCACCGTACAGGTCGGGCCGGGTGAGGGTGGTCTCAAACCGGCCTGGGCCTGCGACAAAGCCGTAGCTCAGTTGCGCACTGTCAATGGCTTCTTGCAGTTTGCGCGACACGGTTTCGGTATGGATGCGCACAAAGGGGTAGCAGGCCCTGACATGGCCCGGCAGCGTATCGCCCGCCACGTAGCGTTGCATGGCGGTGCGCAGGTGGGCGATTTGCTGGCCGTAAATCAGCTGCACCTGCGTGAGTGCTTGTGATGCGTCGCTGTAGCGGGTTGGGGCGATGAAGGCGGGCAGGTAGGGCATATCAGTTTTTCACAGGTTCACGCATGGTCACAAACTCCTCGGCCATGGTGGGGTGGATGCCAATCGTGCTGTCAAACACGGCTTTGGTCGCGCCCGCCTTCATGGCCACGGCAAAGCCTTGAACCACCTCGCCTGCGTCTGGCCCCACCATGTGCAGGCCCACCACGCGGTCGGTGGCGTCGTCTACCAGCAGCTTCATCAGTGTGCGCTCGGTGCTGCCGCTCAGGGTGTGTTTCAGCGACTTGAAATCACTGCGGTACACCGTGACTTTGTCAAACTTTTCACGCGCCTGGCTTTCTGAATAACCGACTGTGCCGATGTTGGGGTGTGTAAACACGGCTGTCGGAATGAAGTCGTAGCTCATGCTGCGTGGTGGTTTGCCTGCAGCGGGGCCAAACAGCTGGTCCACCACCACCATCGCCTCGCCTAACGCCACAGGCGTGAGCTGCACGCGTGCTGTCACATCACCCAGCGCGTAGATATGCGGCACGCTGGTCTGGTAGTGGGCGTTGACCTTGATGGCACCTGCTGCGTTCACATCAACGCCCACAGCATCCAGACCCAAGCCACTGGCATTGGCAATGCGGCCTGTGGCGTACAGCACGGTATCGACGGTCAGGCTTTCACTGCTCCCCTTGAATTTGACCTGCAGGCCGTGTGCGGTTTTGCTGATGGATTCGACTTCGGTTTTGAATTTGAAATTAACGCCAGTCTTCAGCATCTCGGCGGCGATGAAGCTGCGCACGTCCTCGTCAAAGCCCGTCAGCACTTTCTCGCCTCGATGGACTTGTGTCACGTGCGCGCCCAAGCCGTTGAAGATGGATGCAAACTCGCAGGCAATGTAGCCGCCACCCACCACCAGCAGCCGCTTGGGGAAGGGGGCCAGGTCAAACATGCTGTCTGATGTGACCACGTGCTCATGGCCTTCAACGGCAGGGACCAGTGCGGTGCCGCCAGTTGAAATCAAAATGTTTTTGGCAGTGAATTGTTGGTCGCCAACTTCAAGCGTGTGCGGGCCAATGAGCCGCGCCCAGCCCTTGATGACTTTGACGCCCGCGCCTGCGAGCAGATTGTCGTAAATGCCATTGAGACGTTTGATTTCCTTGGCGCGATTGGTTTTAAGTGTTTCCCAGTTGAAGCTAGGCGCTGCGCCTTCCCAGCCAAAACCGTGTGATTCTTCAAAAAAATCTGCAAAGTGCGCGGCATAGCTGTAAAGCTTTTTCGGGATGCAGCCCACATTTACACACGTGCCGCCCATGTCGGCTACTTCGGCCAGGCCCACGCGCGCGCCGCGTTGCCCGGCCATGCGCGCAGCGCGCACGCCGCCGCTGCCGCCACCGATCACAAACAAATCAAAGTCAAAATTTTGCATGTTTACTCTTTATCAATTTCATTCAATTCAATCGTCTGGTCTAACGCGCCTTGAACACGTTGAGTTCTTTTTTCATCCACTCAATAAACACACGGGACCGCTTGGGCAGCAGCCGGGCGTGCGGGTAGACCAGGCTCAGCGGCAGCGGTGGCGGCTCAAACTCTGCCAGCACCACGCGCAACTGTTTGGTCTTTAAAAACGGTGCCACCTGATACGACATGAAAACACCAAACCCCACCCCAGCGATGCAGGCCTCAATGGCCGGTGCGTTCTGGTTGAACTCCAGATTACCACTGACAGCCAGCCGCAGTTGCCGCCCCTGGTCATTGAACGGCCCCCAGCCCAGGGTATGGCCCGTCACGCAGACACAGTTGGCTTTTAGCAGCTCTTTCGGGTGCCGGGGTGTACCGTGCTGGCGCAAATGCGCAGGGCTGGCCACCACCACACGGCGTATGCTGCCCACGGGTTGTGCCACCAGTGTTGAGTCTTCAAGCGAGCCTATGCGTATGCCTACATCAATGCCTTCTTCCAGCAGGTTGACCACCCTGTCGACCAGCATGACGCTGCAACGCATTTGTGTGTAGTGCTGTACAAAGCGCGTTACGGCCGGGGCCACATGCATCTGGCCAAACAGCGTGGGCGCGGTGATGGTCAGGTGGCCAGCGGGCTCGCCTGCCTCAAGTGTCAGTGCGGCTTCTGCGTCTTCGAGGTTGGACAGCAGCAGCTTGCAGCTTTGCAGGTGTCTGCGGCCTTCTTCTGTTAACGAAATACGCCGTGTGGTGCGGTTAAACAAACGCACCCCCAAATCGGCCTCCAGTGCAGCCAGCGTGCGCACCATGGCGGGCAATGACGACGACATGACCTGGGCCGCTGCCGTTAGGCTGCCTTCGTCGGCAATATGAATAAAGGCCTGCATGGCCCGCAGTTTGTCCATGTGCGTCATATTAGTTCATTGCCTTCAATTCATCCATTAAATGGAGTAGTTAAATTCTTTTTAAGTCATTTATTCATTTTGAAGAATCAAACAAAATTCAGTTTGATTTGATAACTTTTACGAAAGACGCTCATGACAACTCCTGCTGCCACACCCCCTGCTTCGCTGCCATCGTCGCCCATCAAGCTGTATCGCGCAGCCATCTCCGGCCACTCGCATCGGGTGGAGTTGTTTTTGTCTTTGCTGGGCTTGCCTTACGAGCTGGTGGATGTTGACCTGGCAGCCGGGGCGCATAAAAAGCCCGAGTTTTTGGCGCTGAATCCTTTTGGCCAGGTGCCAGTGATTCAGGACGGTGCCTTCACGCTGGCTGATTCCAATGCAATTTTGGTGTACCTCACCCGCAGCTACGCAGCCAGTCCTGAGCAATGGTTGCCGTCTGAGCCGCTGGCTGCTGCACAGGTGCAACGCTGGCTGTCGGTAGCTGCCGGGCTGCTTGCTTTTGGCCCGGCCTACGCACGTGTGATCCAGCTTTTTAAATCACCCGCCAGTCCTGCCGACGCCATTGCACGCGCGCACGGCTTGTTCAAGGTGATGGAGCAACAGCTCGGCTCGACCGCATTCCTGGCAGGTCGTACCGTCACGCTGGCCGATGTGGCGAACTACAGTTATGTGGCACGTGCACCAGAGGGCAATGTGTCGCTGGCCAATTACCCCAACTTGCGTGCCTGGCTGGCCCGTGTTGAAGCCTTGCCCGGCTTTGTACCCATGGTCAAAACACCTATTGGCCTGCCAGAATGACAGCCCCCACCTTTCACGCAGGCGAGCGGGCTGTGCAGGATCGCGTGGGCGTGGCCGGGCGCATGGCAGAGCTTGGCCCGCGCGTGATTCGCGACTTCATGCCCGACCAGCACCGCGACTTTTTTATGCAGTTGCCCTTTGTGATGGCGGGCACAACAGATGCGGCTGGTCAACCGTGGGCATCGGTGCTGGCTGCGCCGCCGGGGTTTGTCCAGTCGCCCGATGCCCACACGCTGATGATTCATGCCCAGCCGCTGGCCGGTGACCCTTTGCAGGACACGCTGGTGGATGGCGCGTTCATCGGCTTACTGGGGCTGGAGCCGCACACACGCAGGCGCAACCGCATGAATGGCATTGTGCAGGGCATGAACGCTGAGGGCTTTGGCGTGCAGCTTCAGCAAAGCTTTGGCAATTGCCCCAAATACATTCAGGCGCGTGAGCCTGTGTATTTGACTGACGAGCTCAGCGCGCCGTCAGTAGTACATGCTGGCTCTCAGCTTGATGCCGCTGCGCGCCGCATGATTGAAGCGTCAGACACGCTGTTTATTGCCACCGCCTTTTCGGGTGATGCGTCCGTGGTTGGCGCTGCGGGCGGCGTGGATGTGTCGCACCGCGGCGGCAAGCCGGGTTTTGTGCGGGTTGATGCAGACGGCACGCTGACCATGCCGGATTTTCTGGGTAATTTCTTTTTCAATACTCTGGGCAATATTGCTGTCAATCCGCTTGCGGGTTTGCTGTTCATTGACTTTGACAGCGGTGATTTGTTGTACCTGGCTGCCAAAGCGGAAATTGTGTGGGATGGCCCTGAGCTGCGGGCTTTTGAAGGTGCGCAGCGCCTGCTGCGATTTAGCGTTCTGCAGATGCGTCGTGTTGAAGGTGCATTGCCTCTGCGCTGGGGCGCGGCTGTGTTGTCGCCTGCGCTTGACGGCATGGGGCGGTGGCCTGAGCAGCCTTAAAACACCCGGCACCGATAATCAGGAGATGACTACATCTTCTGACTTCGCTTCTTTATCCCTGCCCGCCCACGTCCTGGCCAACCTGACCCAGCTGGGCTACACCCAGATGACGCCGATTCAGGCGGCCAGCTTGCCTGTCGCGCTGCTGGGCAAAGACCTGATTGCCCAAGCAAAAACCGGCAGTGGCAAAACCGCCGCCTTCGGCATTGCACTGTTGGCCAACCTCAATGCACGGCGCTTTGCCGTGCAGGCCATGGTGCTATGCCCCACACGCGAGCTGGCCGACCAGGTGGCGACTGAAATCCGCCGCTTGGCGCGGGCGGAAGAAAACGTGAAAGTCGTGGTGCTGTGCGGCGGAGTGCCGCTGCGCAACCAGACAGCTACTTTAGAAAACGGCGCGCACATCGTCGTGGGTACGCCGGGCCGCATCATGGACCATTTAGGCCGTGGCAACCTGACCCTGGAGGCGATGAACACGCTGGTGCTGGACGAGGCTGACCGCATGCTAGACATGGGCTTTTTTGAAGACATCGTGACCGTTGCCAAACAGTGCCCCAAAGAGCGCCAGACGCTGCTGTTTTCAGCCACCTACCCGGACGGCATTGCCAAGCTGTCTGCGCAGTTCATGAAAGCGCCGCAAACCATCACGGTGCAAGCCCAGCATGAAAAAACCAAAATCACCCAGCGCTGGTACCAGGTGCCAGACAGCGACCACGTCGAAGCGCGCCTGGGTGCCGTGGCGCAGGTGCTGCGGCATTTCAGGCCCGCCAGCACACTGGCGTTTTGCAACACCAAATCACAATGCCGCGCGCTGGTGGCGTATTTGAAAGACCAGGGTTTTAGCGCACTGGCCTTGTTTGGCGAGCTGGAGCAGCGCGAGCGCGACCAGGTGCTGGTGCAGTTTGCCAACCGCAGCAGTTCAGTGCTGGTGGCGACTGACGTTGCAGCGCGCGGCCTGGACATTGCGCAACTTGCGATGGTGATCAATGTGGACGTGACACCTGATGCTGAAGTGCACATCCACCGCATTGGCCGCACCGGCCGGGCAGATGAAGAAGGCGTGGCCATCAGCCTGGCCAGCATGGACGAGATGGGCTACGTCGGCAAAATTGAAGTGCTGCAAAAGGCTGAGTCTGAATGGCACAAACTGACTGAGCTGACCCCGGCCAGCAATGACCCATTGCTGCCGCCCATGGTCACCCTGCAAATCGTCGGTGGCCGCAAAGAAAAAATCCGCGCGGGTGACGTGCTGGGTGCTTTGACAGGCGCAGACGGCGGCGTGCCAGCCTTCACGCGCGAACAGGTCGGCAAAATCAACGTCAACGAGTTTTCAACCTACGTGGCGATTGAGCGCAGCATGGCCAGCCTGGCCCAGCAAAAGCTGAGCAACGGTGGGGTGAAGGGCAAGACTGTGAAGGTGCGCTTTATGGATGAGGTTTGAAGTGACAGTTCAGCCTCTTGCTTTAGTTATCGGCTCAGGCGGCGGCCTGGGCGCTGCCTTGCTGGCGCAGCTAAAGGGCGATACCGACTATGCCCAGGCAGTCGGCTTTAGCCGCAGCACCGAAGTTAGCATTGACTATCTTGATGAAACAAGCCTTGCCAAAGCAGCACAATCCGTCGCCAGCCTGTGTGCCGCATCAAACATGCAACTGCGCTTGCTGATTGTCGCCACAGGCTTTTTGCATGGCGATGTGGGGCAGCCAGAGCGCAGCTTGACCAACTTGGATGCAGCCTACCTGGATCATGTCTTCAAAATCAACACCCTCGGCCCGGCGCTGGTGATGAAGCATTTTTTGCCGCTGCTGCCCAAAACGGGGCGCTGCGTGGCGGGGTTTGTGTCGGCCAAGGTGGGCAGCATTGGCGACAACGCTTTGGGCGGCTGGTACGGCTACCGGGCGTCCAAGGCGGCGCTGAACCAGCTGGTCAAAACCGCGTCGATAGAGCTGACGCGCCGCAACAAAGACAGCATTTGCGTCAGCCTGCACCCCGGCACGGTGGCCACCGCACTGAGCGAACCTTTCGCCAAGACGGGCTTGAACGTGCGGCCCGCTTCCGAGGCAGCGGGTGAGCTGCTGGCAGTGCTGCGGGGTTTGAATCCACCGGACACAGGCTGTCTGGTTGACTATTTAGGGCAAAAGTTGCCGTTTTGACCGTGTTTTGAGTCAATTTTGCCTGTTTTTAGGTGCCAAATCGGCATCCAGACCAATAGATACGTGCGCAAGCAGCTATAAAAATAATAGCAAATACCGCGTTTTCAAGCGGCTTTTTTGCCGCCTTGACGCTCATGCACGCCTTCCCGGAAGCGGCTCCAGGATATTTTTTGCCAAATCTGCATCCAGTTTGGGATTTAGCGAGTACTTAGGTCAGTAGCGCTATAAATGCTACGACGATTTACCTACTTTTTATCGGGAGAACCCCCATGTCTTTCAAGCAAACCACCGTTTCATTGGCAGCTGTATCTGCGGCAGTGCTGCTGAGCGCCTGCAGCACCATGATGCCTGCATTCGATCAAAGCACTCTTCCGGCCAGCATCCAGGTGCCTGCAGGCAACAAAGTCGCCATGGAAACCGTGGGCGTGGGCGAGATCACTTACGAATGCCGTGACAAGGCTAATGCCCCGGGCATGACCGAATGGGTGTTTGTAGGCCCGAATGCGGTGCTGAATGACCGTAGCGGCAAACAGGTGGGCAAATACTACGGCCCACCTGCCACCTGGGAATCGATGGACGGCTCCAAGCTGACCGCTGTGCAACTGGCTGTGGCGCCTAGCGGCCCGGGCAACCTGCCGTTCCAGCTGGTCAAGGCCAACCCTGCCATGGGCAGCGGCATGATGACTGGCGTGACGCACATTCAGCGCGTGGCGCTCAAAGGCGGTGTCGCACCGTCGAGTATGTGCAGCCCGGCCAACAAGGGTGCCAAAGAAATCGTCAAATACCAGGCCGACTACATCTTCTGGAAAGCCGCTTAACTTGTAGAAAGCAGTGTGTAGGCGCGCATGCCTGCACGCTGTCCGCAGAGAGCGAGATAACGCGTCACCCCGCGTCGCTAGCCCTGAAAATCATGTGCCAGCGCTGGCCTAATGGTGTCTTCATGGGCTCAAGGGTGGCGACAAATGGTCAGAATGGCGTTTTCTACGCAGCTTGGGTACGAGGTACTCGACAGTGGTTGCGATTTTATTTTCAATATTCAGGCCGCTTGCACGCCCCGGCAGCGGGTGCTTGAAGAGTCTCTTGGCCTGACGCCGTCGTTAACCGCCCGGTACTACACCGACGAACAGACACAAAGCCGCTTTATAGCCCTGCATGCCCCTCAAGGGCATCTGAGCATTCGCTATAGCGCGGTGGTTGACCTGGCCCATTTTGAGGCCGCCCCGGCCGAGCTGTTCGAAATCAGCCCGCAGTTGCTACCCGGGCACGTGCTGCCTTACCTGTACCCCAGCCGTTATTGCCAGTCAGACAGGCTGCTGGCGTTTGCCAGCCAGCAGTTTGGCAGCCTGGTGATGGGTTACAGCCGTGCACAGGCCATTCGTGACTGGGTTTACAACAATGTGCGTTTTCAGGGCAACACCAGCAACAGCAACACCTCGGCACTCGACACCCTGGTCGAACGCGTGGGCGTATGTCGGGACTTCGCACATTTGATGATTGCGCTGTGCCGTGCTGTCAATTTGCCGGCGCGTATGGTCAGCGGCATGGACTACGGCGCAGACCCGGTCCTCGGTCCGCCGGATTTTCATGCGTATGTGGAGGTGTACCTGGCGGACGCATACGGCGCGGGGCGCTGGTACATGTTTGACCCGTCAGGAACGGCCATTCCGATGGGCTTTGTGCGCTTTTGTACGGGTCGCGACGCAGCGGACATTGCTTTTGCCACTATCTTCGGCAATGTGATTGCCGCGCAGCCAATGATCAGTATTGAGGCTGTGTCTGACAGTGACGGACTGCTGGTGCTGCCGCAGCATGTGCCTTATGCACTCTCGACAGACGGCGAATAAAAGCCAGCTAACTAATCAGCCTTGCTAGTGGCATTGCGCCGCCGTTCCCTGAAGGCCTGCAGCTCTCCAATCACCCCTTTGCGGAACGCGAGTACACACAACACAAAAATAACGCCGATGATCACGGTGACCCACGAGCCTACCTTGTCAGCCAGCAGGTTTTGCAGCGAAATCACGATGCCCGCACCCATGACCGGGCCGAAAAAAGTGCCGACACCGCCCAACAGCGTCATCAAAATGACCTCACCGGATGAGGACCAGTGCACGTCAGTCAGGGTGGCAAAACCCATGACCAGTGTCTTCATCGAACCCGCCAGGCCTGCCAGCGCAGCCGACAACACAAATGCCAGCAGCTTGTAGCGGTCGACCTGATAGCCCAGTGAAATGGCGCGTGGCTCGTTTTCGCGAATCATCTTGAGCACCTGTCCAAAGGGCGAGTTCACGATGCGGGCGATAAACAAAAAGCAGGCCACAAAAATCGCCACCACCAGGTAGTACAGGGCCAAGTCAGATTCAAGCGAAAAAAGCCCAAACAGCTTGCCGCGTGGTACGCCCTGCAAGCCGTCTTCGCCGCCCGTAAAAGGCGCCTGCAGGCACACAAAGTACACCATCTGCGCAATGGCCAGCGTGATCATGGCAAAGTAAATACCCTGACGGCGAATGGCGACCAGCCCTACCAGCAAGCCAATCAGTCCGGCGGCAACAGCGCCTGCAATCAGTGCCAGTTCGGGCGTCCAGTTTTGCGATTTGATGAACCAGCCCGTGACGTAAGCGGCAGAGCCAAAAAACGCGGCATGTCCAAACGACAACAGGCCGGTAAAGCCGAGCAGCAAGTTAAAGGCGCAGGCAAACAGCGCAAAGCACAAAAGCTTCATCACAAACACCGGGTACAGCCCGATGAATGGCGCGATCAGCGCCAGTGCGAGAAGGACGATGTAAGTGATGCGGGTGGCTTTTGCCGCCCCGGTCATGAGGGTGTTGGACGTGGTCATGTTCAGGCCTCTTTTCCAAACAGGCCAGCAGGCTTGACCATCAGCACAATCACCATAATCACAAACACCACAATATTGGACGCCTCAGGGTAGAAAACGCGCGTCAGGCCCTCGACAATCCCGAGGCCCAGCCCGGTAATGACCGACCCCAGAATCGAGCCCATCCCGCCAATCACGACCACCGCAAAGACCACGATGATGAGGTTGGACCCCATCAGTGGGTTGACCTGAATGATGGGCGCAGCCAGCACGCCTGCCAGTGCCGCCAGTGCGGCACCTGCGCCATAGGTCAGCATCACCATCATGGGCACGTTGATGCCGAAAGCCTGCACCAGCGGTGCGTTTTCAGTGCCTGCACGCAGATAGGCACCGAGCCGGGTACGCTCGATCAGATACCAGGTGCCCAGGCAAATCACCAGCGATACCAGCACCACCCAGGCACGGTAGTTTGGCAGCACCATAAAGCCCAGATTGGTGGCGCCTTGCAGCAGCTCGGGTACCGGGTAGCTTTGGCCAGACACGCCATACAGTTCGCGAAAGATTCCTTCGGCAATCAGTGACAGACCGAAGGTCAACAGCAAACCATAAAGCGGATCGAGCTTGTACAGGTGCTTGAGGAAAAGACGCTCAATCACCACCCCCAGAACACCCACCGTGAGCGGGGCCAGAACCAGCGCTGCCCAGTAGTTGATACCAAGCAGGTCCATCATCATCCAGGCGGCAAACGCGCCCAGCATGTACAGCGCGCCATGGGCAAAATTAACGATGCCCAGCAAGCCAAAAATCACGGCCAATCCGAGGCTCAGCATGGCGTAGAAAGCGCCATTGACCAAGCCCAGCAGCAACTGGCCTAAAAAAGCTTGCAGGGGAATACCGAAAATTTCCATGGCGATGTAGATTAGCTGGACAGGTTATTTTTTAAGCAGCGCGCACTTGGACTCAGCCACCGTGGTGAAGGCCTGCTCACCAGGAATTTTGGCAATGGTCTTGTAGTAGTCCCATGGTGTGATGGAGGCTTTGGAGCTCTTGACTTCAAACAGATACATGTCGTGAATCATGCGGCCGTCAGCGCGGATTTGACCCTTGCTGTAAAAGTCGTCGAACTTCATGGACTTCATGGTGCTCATGACCTTGTCTGCATCCGTTGTGCCGGCGGTTTGCACGGCCTTCAGGTAATTGGCAGCTGCGGAATAGTCGGCAGCTTGCAAGCTTGATGGCATGCGTTTGTATTTTTCAAAAAAGCGCTTGGCAAACTTGCGCGATGCGTCGTCCTGGTTCCAGTACCAGCTGTCGGCCAGTTGCAGGCCTTCGGTGGTGGCCAGGCCCAGGCTGTGCACGTCGTTGATAAATACCAGCAAACCCGCCACCTTCATGGTTTTGGTGATGCCGAATTCTTTGGCGGCCTTCATGGCGTTGATGGTGTCGCCGCCTGCGTTGGCCAGGCCCAGGATTTGCGCTTTGGACGCTTGTGCCTGCAACAGGAAAGATGAAAAGTCCGAAGCGTTCAGCGGGTGACGCACTGAGCCGGCGACGGTGCCGCCATTGGCTTTAACCACGGTGGAGGCATCGCCTTCCAGGGAATAACCGAAAGCATAGTCAGCGGTCAGAAAGTACCAGCTCTTGTTGCCGGCTTTGACCAGTGCGGAGCCCGCGACTTTGGCCAGCGCCACGGTGTCGTAAGCGTAATGCACGGTGTAAGGCGAGCAGTCTTCGTTGGTCAGGCGGGCAGAGCCTGCACCGATGGCGATGAAGGGGCGCTTCTTCTCGGCCATCACTTTGGACATGGCAATCGCCGTGCCTGAGCTGGTACCGCCAATCAGCATGGACAGGCCGTCTTTGTCGACCCATTCGCGTGCCTTGGACGAAGCCACGTCGGCCTTGTTCTGATGGTCAGCGGTCAGCACTTCAACCGGGCGTCCCAGTACTTTGCCGCCGAAGTCCTGCACCGCCCACTTGATCATTTCGGCACCAGCCGGGCCGTCAATGTCGGCATACAGGCCAGACATGTCGGTGATAAAACCGATTTTGACCGGGCCGGTGTTTTGCGCCTGCGCGGGAGCGCCTGCAACGCCCAAGCCGAGGACCATGGCCGCAACCAGCGGTTTGAGGGATGTAAGTGATGTGAGTTTCATGAGTGTCTCCTGTTGAAGGTGTAGTGAAGCGAACGAAAAAATGCGGCCTGCCGTGACGACGGATCAGACCCCAAGGTACTCTTGCAGCATGCCCATGTTCTGGGTCAGCTCTGACTGGGCAAACTGTTTGACGATGGTGCCGTGTTCCATCACATAAAAACGGTCGGCCAGCGGCGCGGCAAAGCGAAAGTTCTGCTCGACCAGCACGATGGTGTAACCCTTCGCTTTGAGTGTGAGGATCATCTCGGCCAGCTTTTGCACGATCACGGGGGCCAGGCCTTCAGAGATTTCATCGAGCAGCAGCAGCCGCGCACCGGTGCGCAAAATGCGTGCAACGGCCAGCATTTGCTGTTCGCCACCTGACAGCCGCGTGCCAGGGCTGCTGGCGCGCTCTTTCAGGTTGGGAAACATGTCGTAAATTTCATCAATCCGCATGCCGCCAGGCGCAATCGACGGCGGCAGCATCAGGTTTTCTTCTGCGCTCAAGGACGCAAAAATACCGCGTTCTTCAGGACAGTAGCCCACGCCAATGCCCAGCCGGGCAATTTTGTGTGGCGCCAGCTTGATGGATTCTTCACCACTGATTTGGATGGAGCCTTTGCGCGACCCCGTCAGACCCATGATGGCCCGCATGGTCGTCGTGCGACCCGCGCCATTGCGACCCAGCAGCGTCACCACCTCGCCCTCGTTAACGGTCAGGTTTACACCATGAAGGATGTGCGACTCGCCATACCAGGCGTGCAGATTCTCAATCTTGAGGAGTTCCTTGGTCATCAATGCGCACCTTGCAACTCGGTGTTGGATGTGCCCATATAAGCTTCAATCACCAACGGGTTTTTGGCCACCTCGTCATAGGGGCCATCAGCAATGATCGCCCCGCGCTGTAACACCGTGATGCGGTCAGCAATAGACGACACCACATTCATGTTGTGCTCGACCATCAAGATGGTGCGGCCGCTAGAGACCTTTTTGATCAGTTGGGTGACGCGGTCTACATCCTCATGGCCCATGCCTTGTGTGGGTTCGTCCAGCAGCATCAGTTCGGGCTCCAGCGCCAGTGTGGTGGCCAGCTCGAGTGCCCGCTTGCGGCCATACGGCAGGTTGACCGTCATTTCGTCAGCAAAGCTGGACAAGTCTACCTCGGCAAGCAATTCGCGTGCGCGCTCGTGCAGATGAAAAAGTGAGTCTTCTGATTTCCAGAAATGAAAGGACGTGCCGAGGTTGCGCTGCAATGCTGCACGTACGTTTTCAAGCACCGTCATGTGCGGGAAAACGGCTGAAATCTGGAACGACCGGACAATGCCGCGGCGTGCGGTTTGTGCGGGCTTCTCGTGGGTAATGTCAATGCCGTTAAAGGTGATGCTGCCATGCGTGGGCGGCAAGAACTTGGTCAGCAGATTGAAAAACGTGGTTTTGCCAGCGCCATTGGGTCCGATCAGTGCATGAATATGTCCGCGCTGGACTTTCAGGTCCACGTTATTGACGGCGACGAATCCCTTGAACTCTTTGCTCAGGCCGCGCGTTTCCAAAATGAACTCAACTGGCAAATGACTCTCCGGCTTAAAAGTGGGGCTGATGCCGTGATCACCCCTGCTAAACATAGCTATGCATGGTAGCCAGCTCCTTCACGCAGCGCTACCGGGTAATACCATTACGTAGTTTTGCGATAGTGCAAACGCCGTGGGCATATGTGGTAAGACTCTTCCTTGATGGGGCATGCATCAGGCGGCGAAATTTGGTTGAGACAATCCGGGTTGTGAGACGATATTGCCTATGCAACAACAACCGCCCCAGACCAGCCGTGTGATCGACGCTAGCCCGACCCATAAACAATGGCTGGCGCCAACCGATGACTTTTTAAGGAGCTTTCTGGCCAGGCCCGAGCTGGCACCTGTGCCGCAATCGTGCGCCGCTGAACTTGCCCTGCATGCGGCGCTTTCCGGTGCGCCGGCCACACGGGTTAAACCCGATGAAATCGCAGCGCTCAAGGACAAGGATGCGCAGGAAAGCTATGCCCATTTCCTGCGATTTCGCGATGCATTGCTGGCTGCTGGCACGCTGGAGGCCTATTACCTGCAACTGTTTCCGCGCCATGGCGGTGGCCAGGTCAACATTCCTCCCTTGTTTATTGACATGCTGGTCGATGCCATCACGCAGAGCATGCTGGGAGATGGGACTGATGCCTTCGAGGCCAGAGCGCGCGACATTCTTTTTCGCAGCCAGCGCATCAGCACTCAGAATGGTCAGGTACTGAGCGGCGATCAGCTCACGCTGGACATGCTCAATGAAACCGGCGGTTTGGGCGACATCGGACGCTTTCTGGCAGAAGCGAAAGCCCCGCTGCGAGAAGTCGACATGCAGGTGCTGACCGATGACAACGCAGCCGCCTATTTTCAGCAAACGGCAGGGCGCCATGACTTTCTGCTTGACCTGACCCACGAGGTGACAAACGACCTGAGCCATGGGTTGATCTTCACCATGACGCGGGCCCGGTCGGGCCTGAAAGCGCTGGCCAGCGTGCTGCAAAAGTGGGTACAACACTTTTTAGGTGTGACCGTGACAATTCGCCCCCTGCAAAAGATTGACGATGAAGCCTGGCGCTGGCATGTGGGGCTGGACACTGCATCGACCGCGCTGCTCAATGATTTGTACGAGGGGCGGGAGGTCGCGCCCGAAAGGCTGCAGCGGCTGGTCAGCCTCTTCAGGCTGGACTTTGCAGACCCGCAGGACATGCGGCCCGATGTGGCGGGCAAACCGGTGTACCTGGGGCTGATGATGAATGCAGACGGCATTGTCAAACTCAAACCGCAAAACCTGCTGGTCAATTTGCCACTGCGCGTACGCGTGCAATGACTTCCAGTTTCTAGCGTATGACGTCACAAGGATGCTCACGATCGTCCCTACACATCGCTCGACAGCAGCATCTCACGGGTCGCCAAGCTGTTCACAGGTCGTCTGGTGTGGGGCTCATACTGGCCGCACACCTCATTTAACCCCGAGGCCGTACCTTCGTACGCTAGCACCGTGCAGCCGGTTGTTGGCTGGTTGGCCAAGGCGCAAAAAATGGACGCGCTACAGCATGCACCAAGGCGGCTTTACAACTGAGTGAGCTTTGTCCGGCCCGGTAGCTTAAAATCATGCGTTAACCTATCTTTTCATCTGGAGTCTTTCATGCCCAAAAAAATCAGAGTCGAAGCCGACATCTGCGCCCCCAAGCCTATCCCCCCCAAGGGTCACAGCGCTTCTGCGCCACATGGCCAAAAGGTCAGCCTTGAGCGCGGTACGTCCACCCGCAGCAAAAAGAACCCTGGCAAGCGTCCTAAAAAGGGCGGTTGATTCGGCTTCGTTGATGTCCGGCGCGCCTTGCACCGGAATCAAAAAGCGCCCCGTGGGGCGCTTTTTTCATGTTCCTCTCCTGACAAGGGGCTGGCCCACCTTGGGCTTTCATACGCCAGACAAGGTGAAGTAGAACACCGATCCCTCATTGATCTGGCTCTCTGCCCACAGATCTCCACCGTGCCGGGCGATGATGCGCTTGACCTTGGCCAGGCCAATCCCTTGACCGGCCGAACCCGGTATGGGCTCAATGCGCTGAAAGAGCTCGAACAAGGTGTTGAAGTAAGCCATGTCAAAGCCCAAACCGTTGTCCCTCACGAAGTAAATGGTTTCGCCTTGCTCTCCCAGTTTGCTGCCGACCTCAATGATGCTTTGGTCGCGGCCTGCAGTGAATTGACAAGCGTTGAGAATCAACTCGTTGAAGGCTTCCGTCATCAGCGTCGGGTCTGCCCAGATGGACAAGCCGGGCTGGACAAGTGCCAGCAACTGCCGGTCAGGAGTTTCGCGTTGAAGGCGGCGGAACTGGCTCTTGGCCAACTGTTCGAGATCGATGGTGACCCTCTGCAGTCGATGCCGGGAAAGGTTCGCGAAATAAATGAGGGCATCGGCGCGGATGTTGACTTGCTCAATGCCGGCCGCTATGCGCTCAAGGTAGCGCTGCCCCTGGCTGCTTGCAACCTCGCGCTTCAGCTGGTGGCTGTAACCGCTGATGGAAATCAGCGGCTGCCTGAGGTCGTGTGACACCGAGTAAGACAGCATTTGAAAGTCCTCTGCGTTTCTTTCGATCTCAGCCGTCCGACGAATGACACGGGCCTCCAGCTCGGCATTGAGTCGCATAATTTCCTCACGCACCTTCTTGCGTTCGGTGATGTCCCATGCCATCAACACAAATCCGGTCAATGCGCCATCGATGTCATGCAGTGGCGATATCGACACCAGGACCGAGACATGCGAGCGATCCTTGCGCTTGTAGGTCCACTCCCGCATTTCCGGAATGCCCATAGCCGAACTCAGCCAGATGCTTTCGCCGGGCCCTACAGTCCTCGCCAGTTGGGTAGTCAGTTCCCGGGCCCGTGCCTGTAATTCCTCATCGAGATAAAAGAGACGGATGTTTCGCTGCTGGATCAACTCGGCGGCGGGGTAGCCCACAAGTTGTTCAAAGGCGGGATTAACGGTGGTGATCAGGCCAGCGGGTGTGATGGACACCACGCCGGCCATGGCGCTGTCGAACATCAACTTCTGGAAATCGCTTTGCCGCGCCAGCTCCCGGTTCCGTTCTTTTTCGCGGCGAACCAGTAGCCGGAGATCGAGCTGCCGGATAACCTGACGGCTCAGGGCTTCGAGTGCCTGCGTCTGCTCACCCGTGAGCGTCCTGGGCTGCAAATCAAACACACACAAGGTGCCGATTGCGCTGCCGTCCTGGGTCAGTAACGGCGCACCCGCGTAAAAGCGGAGGTTTGGATCCCCCGTCACCGCGGGGTTATCGACGAAGCGCTCGTCACGGGTGGCGTCGGATATCTCGAACACTTCCTGGCCGAGAATGGCGTGTCCACAGAACGAGACATCGCGGGCGCCTTCGGTCGCGTCGAACCCGAACCGGCTCTTGAACCACTGGCGGTCACGATCAACCAGAGAGATAAGTGCCATAGGGGCACCGCAGATCTGCGCAGCGAGCCGGGTGAAGTCGTCAAATTCGGCTTCTGCCTCGGTGTCGAGAATGTCGTAGTGGTATAGCGCTTCGAGCCGTTCACTGTCGTTGGTTGGGATGGGCGATAGTTTCATAGGGTCACTACAGTGCATCCGTCAAAAATTCTTGTTCAGATGTTCTCACGAGACGGTGCGCACTGCGCGTCAGACAATAAGCCGATGCCTTGCAGTCCTCGATCGCCAATCCCGAAGGCGAAAGGCTATTGGGCCGAACTGATCGGTTGCACTTCAGTTTGGTTGGGACCCAGTGTGAAGCTGAAAGTTGCACCGTGACCAACTTTACTCTCGGCCCAGATCTGGCCACCGTGCTTTTCCACGACGCGCTTGACAATGGTCAGTCCAACACCGGTTCCAGAAAATTCGGTCTGGGCATGAAGACGCTGGAAAGTGTCGAACAGCTTGTCGGCAAATTGCATGTCAAAGCCGGCGCCATTGTCACGAACCACAAAGCAGGTGCGTCCATGTAAATCTTGCTCGCTGAAGAACTCCACACGGGCGGATGGCACGAGCGACGTGAACTTCCACGCATTACCGATCAAGTTCTGCAGCGCGGACTGCAGGAGTCGTGGGTCTCCTTCCACAACAAGGTCATCCTGGATCAAAACTTCCACTTGGCGTTCAGGATCCCGCTCGCGGCAGCTTGATTCCACACGGCGGGCGAGTGCACTGAGGTTCACCTGCGCAACCTGCAGTTTTTCCCGGGACACCTGCGCGAGCGCCAGCAGGCCTTCGATCAGCTCGCCCATCTGCGTCGCACCCGCCCGGATGCGTGAGAGAAAGTGCTTGCCCTTGGTGCTGATGTTGGCGCCGTCCATCTTTTCCAGCAGCAGCCCGAATCCCGCAATCGTATTGAGGGGTGATCGCAGGTCATGCGAGACCGAGTAGGAAAACGCCTCTAGCTCCTGGTTTGCCACTTGGAGCTCGGCAGTTCGCTGTTGCACTCTCACGTCTAGCTCACGGTACAGCGTCGTGAGTTCCTCTTCCGCCTGCTTGCGCGCGGTGATGTCCCGCTCCACGGCTACCCAATGGGTGTAGCTGCCGGTGGGGTCCACAATCGGGACGATGTCGAGCTCAACCCAGAACAGCTCGCCGCTCTTGGTGTAGTTGATGAGTTCGGCCCGCACCGGTTGCTGTTTCCTCAGTGCCTCGCCTATCCGGCGGAGCTCTGCTTTCTGGGTCTGGGGGCCTTGCAGTATGCGGGGCGACTTGCCCATCACTTCCTCTGGCGTGTAACCGGTCCGTCTCTCGAAAGCATCGTTTACAAAGACAATGCGAGGCCCCGGTGCGTCGAGCGGCTCGGATTCGGTAATCAGCACAATGTCGTTGAGTCTTGAAACGGCTGTCTGCAGGAGCTGAAGCTGCATTTGTTCTGCACGCCGTTCGGTCACATCCTGGATGGCGCCCTCAATCCGGACAATCTCACCCTTCTGATCGCGAACCGCACCACCCACCACACGCACCGTCCGCAGGTGGCCCTGGGCTGTGATCAGGTGCGCCTCCAAATCAATCGGTGTGCCCTTGTTGATACATTCTTCCACCGCGTGGGTCACCACGGGAACCGATTCGGGTGCATAGTAGTTGATGGCTTCCTCCATGCTGGGAAGCGGCGTCCCGTGTGGCAATTCGTAGATCATGGCCACGTCATCGGACCAGGTCAACATGCGTTCTGGCAAGGTGACCTGCCAAGCGCCCAAACGGCTAATCCGGGTGGCCATCATTAACATGCCCTGGGCGCGCTGCAGTGCTTCGCTGGCCACCCGCTGTTCAGTGATGTCTTGAACGGTGCCGGACAGCGACACCAGCTTTCCGCTTGCATCGAGCGAGGCTTCGCCCAGTCCGTGGACCCAGCGCACCCGGCCATCTGGCAGCACAATGCGGTGCTCCAAGTCGAGCTGACCGCCTTCCCACAGTTTTTTCTGGGCGGCTTCAAAGCCTGGCCGGTCTGCAGGGTAAACCTTGTCCAGCACGTTGGCGTACCGGCCTGGCGCATCGCCTGGGTCCATCCCGTAGATCTCGAAGGTCTGGTCAGACCACCACACCTTATCGGCCTGGACGTCGTATTGCCAGTTGCCAATATGGCCGATCCGCTGGGCCGTCAGCAGCCGGTCCTGGGTGACGCGTAAGGCTGCCTCGCCCTGGTCCCGCTGGTGGTCACGGGCCTTGAGCTCATCGGTCATTCGCTCAAAGGCGCCGGTCAGGGCAACGATTTCGTTGGCGGGTTGGCTGGCGTTGGTTGCTGGCAAAGCGACATCCTTGCCGGCCAGCGCATTGACTTTCTGGAGCAGCTTCTGGGTCGGTTCCAGAATGGCCCGGCGACCGATCCATCGCGCGGTGGTCAACCCCACCAGGGCCAGCGCGGCAATCATCAGCAGGGTCCAGGCCAACGCCTTCTGGATGGGTGCCACCACGGCACTTTGCGCGATGGTGACCAAGACATACATGCTTTTTCCGTTGACACTGTAGCCCGCCGATGCCACCGCGTAAATTTTCTGGACCCCGTGCATATCGATGCCGTCGACCGCTTGATCGGGCAGGGTTTTCAGCGCGTTTCTGAACACTGGGTCACTCAACGCTTCACCGAGGCGCTTGCCCTGTGACAGATCAGTACCGATGATGATGCCGTTACGATCCGTCACGGTCAGTTCGACGCCCTGAGGCAACGGTATCTTGCTAATAAAGTCCAGGCGCGTGATGTCCATTGCAGCAAATGCGATGCCCTTCAAGGCACCAGCATCGTCGTAGACCGGGAGGCCGAAGTTCATGGACGGCTGACCGGTGATGCGTCCGACCTGGTAGTCGCCCCCTGAAAAGGAACGGGTGGCCAGCGCATCCTTGAAATAGGCGCGGTCAGCGTTGTTGGTGGCGGGCTTGGCGGGCACCGCGCTGCACTGCAGCGTGCCTTCTGTATCGAGAAGGCCGAGATTGGTGTAACTCGACGAATTGCGGATGTTGGCCAGAAAAACCGGACAAAGCCCAATCAGGTTTTGTCGCTTCAGGCTGGGCCCGCTGGCGATGGCGTTCAGCAGTTCGCGGGTGCCTTCGATACGACTCTCGCCAGCCAGAGCGGCGCTGCGTGCAATCGTCAGCAGGTCATAACGCGTGCGCTCAAGCAGCTCGCGCTGGTTTTGAATCGACGCGTAGATCGCGAAAAAGAACACGGGCAGCAGCGAGATGACCACCAGCCAGCCCATGCGCGCCTGCAGTCCAGCGGGATAGGCGACCAATCTTCGAAATTTCACTGGCATACCTTCGTTGACATCGCAGGCCGATCGATCACGCACTGCTTCTGGCTTGCAACAATAGCGAATTAGTTCACATAGTCCCTTGCTGCCAGTGTACTTAATCACGTCTCCATCCGGTTCATTATTTACGCCGTACGGGGGTTTTCACGGCGACCTGAGCTTCAGCGTACCGACACGAGCTAGCGCTGCGGTAGGGAGGCGATGCGCGGCACATGCATGATGTGAGGCTAAAAATGGGGCAATACATGAACCCAGAGCCCCGCACAGTGTGTACGCTTGTCCTGGTGCAGATTACTATTAAATCAATAGCTAATTGGTGCGCATATCTATGCGTCAGGGCACTGATTTGATGGGAAAAGTCGGCCATGTGACTTAACCCATTGAATTCACTTGCAACGCCTCCTTCATTGGCCGAGAGTCGTGACTTTTCGGGGGTTGAGAGGCGTGATGAAGCGCTCGTAAAACTGCTCTTTTAACGTTAGCAATGGCCGAGAGTTATTGGATGAGCGATTTGATGGCCAAGAGTTATTCAATGGAATCATGCAGTTACGGCCGCACACACAGAATTCATTAAAAGATTGGCCGCCAGTTGCCCGCAAAAGAGAGAGGAGAACCTTCAATACCGCGAACGGCACGCTTGACAGTATCGCGGAACTAGTTCGTGTCGCACTTACGGAAATTTTGGAGAAGAAGGCGATCGCTGAAAACTCGTGGATATCAGATTGCGACAAGCAGGACATCTAACGCCCAACAATGGGCGAGTCGATCGAAACATGAATGTCATAAACAGTCTGCTGGAGTACCGGGCATGACACTTACGCTGTTGCACCTTGTACCTATATCTAAGACGGCCGTGCCCAGCTAGCAATACAAGGCTGATTGAAAACTGCGATTTTGAATTTTTGCTGTTGTTTTATGGCTGAACTACGCTGAAGTTAAGTGGTTTAAGTTGCATCTTTTTATGTGACTAAATAAACTCACCTGGCTCTATTCTTATTAATAAAGCTTAGTATTTTTATCGAGGGAATTCATGAAAAAGCTTCTTATTTCAGCATCCATCGCAGCGGCCTTTATTGCAACGCCGGCTGCCGCCCAGTTTTACGTGGGTTTCGGTGCTGGTTCTTCCACGAACTCTGGTGGAGACTTCACGAACGCTGTTGGCACTACTTTGCGTGGTGCAGACGCGAGCAAAGGCTCTTACAAGGTATTTGCTGGTTACCAGTTCACGCCAAACTGGGGCGCTGAGGCTCAGTATTCTGATTTGGGAAACCGCAGTCTTGTTGCAACTAACGCCGGTGCGGTGATAGCCACTGGCAACGTCTCTGCTACCCAATTCAGCATTGCAGCTACGGGGACATTACCTCTTGCATCGGGCTTTTCATTAATTGGGAAGCTGGGTTTCTCTAACAACAGCCCCAAGCTCACCTTGCCGCTGTCATCGGTCAACGGTGCTACCTCTGTGATGGTGGGTATTGGCGCGTCTTACAACTTCACGCCAGCAATTTCCGCTCGCTTGGAATACGAAGACTTCGGCAAGTCAGCAAGCTTCGTCAGCGGCACCACTACACGAGATGTTCGCACCAGCGGCTACAGCTTGAGTCTGAAATACGCCTTCTAAATCTTGCTGTACCTGAGAGACCGGACGACGTCCGGTTTTTTTATACCTGTGCAGATCAAATAACTGCCCTGTTAGATAAAGCAAAAACTATTGGTAGTCATGTTCAAGCCATTCACGCCGTAGTCGTTGGTGGGCTCGGTACCCGCCCGGTACCTGACCGTACCAGCGTTAGGCACTTTCCAACATTACTACTTCGCCAAGCTTGAAAAATCACTTGGCAACTTGGCTGGTGGCAGTAGAAGTTCACGCCGTAGTCTCTTAATAGCTCCGAGATAAATGATGATTCCTTGTGGACCACTATGACCAAGGTAACCACCGCACTCGAAATTCCAACGCTGCATTTCCTGCTAGGTCTGTGAATCGCCGCCTCGCACTTACCTTAAAGCGGTGACCTTGACCCTAATCGAAGTCTTTTAAAAAATTCCAGCCGGAGCCTTAACTCGAAGATAAAAAGCAATATCTTTTCGAAAATGACATCAATCAAACAGGAACCACAATGAATTATTTATATCAAGCTTATTTCACGGGACAAGCATCTGGCAAAAATCACAAAAAATTCCTTGAAAGTGCCGCTCTCCTCAACGGGAAAACCGGGGATTATCGAAACATAGAAAGACTTTGCGTCATCTCGCACCATGTTGACATCGCAACAATTCAGTTATTGCTGACTGATGGATTTGTTGGGAAAAAGAACACCGTTGAGATTGAAGAAATAACTGATGCAACGCTACTCGATCCTGAGTCACCTCATAGATTGCATATAGACCTAATTGGGAATTACTTTCTTCCCCACTCCAAATACAAAAATATCTCAAAGAAAATATTTAATCAGATTAATAGCTGAGGTCCTGTAAACCGCCACTCGCTAAGTGCAAAAATCGCATAGCCTGAGCATCAGTGGAGCAGTTCAATTTGCTGCCAGGGTTCGCCGCGCTTGGTAGTTTCATCGACCGCCTTAACAAAGTGTACACAAAACCGGCAGCAGCCCAGCTAGGCCGCTCTGCACCTACTTCGAGGAAGCCGCTTTCGAAGCCTCGTATCGCTCGGCGACCGTGGCCTTCTCCGTATCGGTCGGCTGCCAGTACATGTACCTGGCGTCTCCGACGAGTCCGGTTCTGCCGCCCAACCAACTGGCGATCTGTTTCTGCAGTTGTCTCTTGAGAGGTTCGGACGCCCAAACGGCGTGGATGTGTGTCGGTCCCTTCCAGCCGTCCTTGCCTTCTTCTCGGTACCAACCTGCAAAACCGGCCAGCGCCAGGTGCGACAGTAGGCGTTTGATGTTTGGTGCATCAAGGCAGCGAACGCTGATATCGACGGCCGCGGTCACATCTCTTCCTTCTATAGCGAGATCTCGTCCGTGATAGTTGCTCGGTGCAGTGCCTGGATTGATCGTCTGCGTAATTCGGTGCTCGACACCCAACTCGTGCAGGGCTGCAAGTGCGTCCGGAACTAGCCCATCGTAGTTCCGCTTCGCAATCACGCAATCAGTCCGAGCCGCCCATGTTTCATTCGCGGCTTTTGCTTGCAGGGCGGGAAGAAGTAGTGCAATTGTGACGAATGCTGGATATTGCATGTTTTGCTCTGTTGAAGAGAAGGAGATGTCTTGGAGCGGCCTAACGTTTGCGTTCAGCTGCCGCCGCAGGCGGTCGGATGAAACTGCGGATTAGGCACGCGGCTACTGGTGATGTCATTTGGTTTTCGGAGTTGACGTCGCTGAATGCCAGAGCAAACCTGCGCCAAAGGCGAGAATTACAAGAACTACCCCATAGGCGCCAGTGAGAGCGGGTATTGAACTTCGTAAGATTTTTAGGGGAGTTGATTGCAGGGCTTTAAAAAAACAGTTTTCCGCGTAGACCGTTCGTAGGTGAAAAACTCACTCAGATCTGATCAACGTCATTTCAATGAAAACGCGTCACCAGAGGAAGAGGGCCTGGCATCCGGGTCAAGGGTGAAAACACATTCCAAGTATTTGGAAGCAGTCTCCCATGGCGCTTTTTCCAAATACAAAGCGTGCAAAGTCTGTCCGACCGACACGACATTTGATCGGTCTCCTGCCCAATGTGCGCTAAATGCATCTCTGCTGTCAGCCTTTCCGTGCTTGGCAGGGTCTTGTTTCACATACGAGTGGAACTCCATAATCTCTCCGGGTGCAACCCAACTAGAGTTAGCCGCGCATTTTTTCCCTGGCGATGAGGTACGACGTTCTACATGTCCTCGCGCAAATGAATCCTGCGTCGAATGCAATAAACTGCCAAGAGCAAGTTGGGACATAGCGTCCGGTTGTCGCACAAGTTCATTTCCTAACGCAAATAGATCTTGAACACGCCACTCTTTGTTGTATTGGAAGAGTGAGCTGAACCCTTCTATCGGTAGTTGCCATATTTTTTGCTCTCCATCAAATCCTGCATCTTGTCTTGCCACTCGCCAAGTGAACTCGGCCCAAGCAAGTATTTTTTGTCGGGTAACTGTTGCTGGTTCTCCGTCGCTAACAGCCATCGCATGTAAAAACTGCAAGTCGCCGAAATGCGATCGCACTAAAAGGGTTGCGTTATTGCCATCAAGCTTCACGCCCGCAGCAGCCCGCTTTTCACCATCCTTAAATGTATTTCCCCAGCAAACCGGTTGAGTGACGAGACGTACCGTTTGGCCAGCAGCACAGCCGTCAAACCTTCCTCGATTACCAAAAAATCTAAATGGCGGATCATCATTCCATCGAACGCCTGCAATGAAATAGGCATTTTTCGGATCGTAACTTGGCAGGCCGCAATAAAAAGCATCTCCTTCGCAGCCTAATGATCTGTTAACAATTTCCTCATGAACACTTCCTCCGACAACCTCCACACCTATAAACGCCAACTTTGTAAAAATCTTTTCGTACCATGCTTGCTCGCGGTCAACAAGTGCTTTTTCGATTACTGTAGGGTCAGGAGATAGTTGCCACGCGGAAGCGGTCACCGCGCATAAAGCTGCAATGTAAATCGAAATTAATAATTTCAAAGCGCTTTTCATTTAGGTTCTCCGTTTGAAGCAAGTTGTAAAAACTAGGTGTAAAAGTAAGGCCCGCCAAAGTTTATATTTGAAAAATGTTACACCGTAAGTTATTAAAAGACTGATGCTGGTATTTCGCTTATGTGGACAACTTAAAGGGGAGGTCAAACGGTTGAATCGCCCCGGATTTGGACTGACCCCCAGAAGTTGTGATGACAGCCGTTCTGACTGGGTATCAAGAAGCTCACTAGATGCGTGTTACGCCGGATTCCTTGTATCATTTCGTAAACAACTAGAAAAGTTTGTATGCTCGATGATGCCGATGAAAAGATTCGCCGAAATCTTGTGCTCGCTAGCGCAATTATCCTTCTCTCGGCTTGGTTCGAAATACCTTTTTCAGCATTTCTTGCCAAAGTTATAGGACCTGCGCAGCCCATACCTGATGTCTCAAAGTTTTGGACGGTCGGTTTTTTGGTCATGGTTTATCTCGGTCTTCGTTATTCGTTCTCCGGTGAGGGAGAGGAATACAGGACGAACAGCGCTGCGCAACTTGATTCCATGCGCCGCATAAAAGCCCTTGCTTTAGCTCAGCGCCAGGCCAATAAATTTACAGCAAAAGGCGAGGAGCCAGCGGTTTTCAACGGCTCGTTCACTCAATTTGTACTGGACCGAACTATTTCAATTAGCGGAGTCGGCGATCCCTTGGGTTTGGGGAGGCCAAAAATGCGTTTTTCAATTGCTCGCGCAGACCACAGCCCGTATACATTTGCCGCGAGCGTAGAGTTCGATTGGTCGAACGCGACATCAAATGCTTTATCCGCCGGTGGAAGGAGCGTGGAGGTCGAGTTGAAGGGAGTTCACCGCTTCTACGTGGATTTGATGTCAAGGCTACATGTGTGGGCTTATTCCGCGAGCTCTATTCGCTTTTTGATTCCGGCGGTGCTAGCGCTTGGCGCAGTAGTGACCCTGCTTGTTAAGGTGATTGCGACCTATGCTCGCGCAATTTAAGGCAGACCAAGTGTTTGCGAAGGCGCTTACTTTTAAGGCTGTGCAAAATACTTGAGTCCTTCTCAAGATCTATAAAGCCAATGCGATCAACGATCTTTGTCGTCGGAGATGAGCCATATTGCCTATGGGAGCTCGACGTGGCTGAGCGTACTCAAGACTTTCTTGATGGATTGGATCCCGAGTTTTTTAGCTACCTTTTGGACGTTCACAGCGCGTCCAAAGATCAGAAGCGAGCGTCAGTGGGAATTCGACTCGCACTGCACCACGCAACGGAAACTCTTTTTCACTACTTGGTGCGTTCGTGCAGGCTCCCGACAGCCCCTATGCCTGGATCGCGCGGTGCTCAAACAGCAAACTGCGCACTGTAGTGAAGAGAATAACTTCTGGCGACACCACCCTGATCACCAAGTGGACCCTGCCTTTTACGGGCTGGGAACAAGTCGCTTCTGCCGTGCTTCAATGCTTTGACCCTGCCACCGATATACAAAAGCACGCAATCAAAGGCTTCGGGCAAGTATGGGCGAGGCTTACCGTCGACTTTGTGAGTGACACCAACATTGACGAGTACAACGCGACAAAGCACGGCTTTCGTACTCGGGCAATCTGATTTCGGCTCGATGTTCTATATAGTGGAGAGGCTAAACGGTAAAGGAGGGCTCCATAGCCTTGGCAATCACCGCCTTCTGCGGCGTCACAACAATGCGCTCGTGAATTTTTTTTCTGCCTCAGACGAGTTCATATTCTGCAGTCTGACATCAATCCGGCGCTCAACTCCCCTCAATTAAGTTATGCCAGGTTGAGGGTCGTAACAGCTTCAAACAATCTCACCGCATCTCAAACGGCTAAATGGTGTAGATGCTGAGGAAACACAGAAAAGGGCCTGAAAGTCCCTGTCTATGCGGTTATTGGACGAAGCTGTGATGTGCGACGACGGCCCGACAGAGTGGTGCGACTTTTTGGCAATTGCTACCGCCCGACCGAGCATGAGTTGGATTCACGCGAAAGTTCAAACCGTAGAGGATCCAAAGCTCAAAGTTATACGGAAGAAAGCTGTGAAGGCTGCAAGGTTGGCTGCGGCGGCCAACCAACCGATTCCCCCGATACCGGCAAAATTAACGCTTCCAGTATCTAAGTCGCCGAGCCGCAGTGCGTCAGCGCTCGAAGAAGTGATGGGCCAGGCTGTCAAAAATCTGGCGCGCTTACGGACGCCGATTAATGATGTTGCATTTGAGAGCAAAAGCGCGGATTGGGTAAATAATTCGTGCTCTCTCTTACAGCCCGCATTGATCCCGCGTTTAGTCAAAGCACTAGTAGGGACTGACGAGAAGGACATCAGCACCACATTTCAAAGCATAGCGGAACATCCCCTCGCGCAGCTAGAAGTTGCGATTGTCGTACCTAACTATTCGAAGTCCGACATTGAAGGAGAATTCCACCGCATCGCTGCAGGCAAAACTGAGGCGAACGTTTTGCAGATGTTTTGGCTGCTAAGTGGCTTTATGCACTCTTGCCTTGAGGTCGGCGCAGAGCCTGTCGTTTATATGCAAGACTAGAAGTAAAGAGGCCAGATTTAACTGCTGACTTCAGCATCAAAAAAATCCTTCTATTAAGGCTCTTTCTTTCGTCAATCCGATGCGAGCCTATAAATGCAGTGAGGAGTTATTGCCGCAAGTGTAAAGACAGTATTGCAATGAAAGAGTGTTCATGAAAACCTTAGCTTCTTTTGAGTTAACGCGCCACCTGATTGAATGTTGTGAGCTTGCTATTACGCGTGGAGATCCCCGACCCATTCCAAAATGGATTCCAAAGTTACTCGTCGCTTGGTCCGCTTCTGCGGAACTGATTGCAGCGGGAGGTTACGCAGCAGTAATGACTTTTGCAGCGTGGTGTGGCCTTGCATTAGCTGGCACGCTCGTTTATGCCGTTTTGAGGTGGACGCAATGGATTACTCCCCAAGATTTGCACGGTTTCTTCCTCGCTTTGCTTGTCTTGGCAACAATTTGCGTAGTCGCTGGAAGACCCAGTAAAACAGCGTTTCCTGGCTGGGCCGCCAAGAATATTGCATCGGCGAAACAACGGTTTCCTGAGCTAGTCCATTTGGATACAAAGGATTTGGAAGCCATCCGATATTTCATCATCATTGCTCAGGAGTCGAGCAAAAGGAGGACAACGGCACTGTGGTGGATGATTGGGTCGATCTGGGCGGTTTCGGCGTGGATGATTACGAAAGGATTCGACTTAAAGCAGGGGGAAATAATCAGCTTTGCGATCTTTCCCGCACTGGTATGCTTTTTTTTAGCCGGGATGGTTGCTGCTCATACCCGGATAACTAGTAACGTTTACGGTTTGTGTGCGACGTTGCTTTTTGACAGGCAATCAGACATAGCGTCCAGGGCACACGCGCTGGATCGACGACACTTTAGTAAAGTCAAGCGCGTTATGCGTCCAGCCCGTTGATCTGCGGTGTCCAGCTCTGTAAATGAACGTCTCGACATCTATCCTAAGCGCGATCGACTGGCACTGAGACTCACGAAACATCTTAAAACTGGGATTGCCAACTGTAGTGTGCCTAGTAATTCCTTGTTGCTGGATCCGGTGATCAAGGCCTTGTGGCTTGAGATTCTTAATTCGACATATCCAAACGCCATCAATGACGGTTGCCCAGAAGCCACTCCCGATATGTGGCACACGGGTTTCTCCGTCACTCTCAAAGCAGTTGGAGCCACCACCAAACTTTTCCCTTTTGCGCGTCACGTTGCCGCTAACAAAGGCTTGGTGTATCCCGAGCTTAACCAGGTGGCGGACAAATTTGTAAAGGGAATAGTTACGCCAGGGGGAATCATGGACTACGAGACGCTTTTCGAATTAGCCGTTAAGAACATAGTTCACGTTTGGAAGGGTATCGACGCTGCGCTTAATGGCGAGAACTACTCTTTCGTAGAAACGCTTGAAGATTGGAATCTGGATACTGGGCGGTCCGTAGCTATTAACAAATACGTTTTTTGGAGTAACTAGCATGATGTACAAACATTTGTTGGTTGCGACGTTCCTGCTGTCTGCGTTGGCTAGTTCGAATGCCCAAGATTTTCAGGAAATGTACGAGAAAGCTTCGGCCGTCACAAAATTAACCTCACATGTGGGTGCTGCCGTCATATTCAGCCCGAACGGAAGGTTAGAAAGCGACCAGGCCTTGTTCGACAAGGCTTTCGAGGATAACGCTACGCTGAAGCCGCAGTTGGGAATGGATGTCCTGCGTCTTCTGCGAGGGGACAAAGGTGTGGTGATATTAGTTTGCACAGCAGACGGAACGAAGAGTGTGCTGAAGGATCTTTCATGTACTCCCGGCATGGATCTTCATCATTGGCGCGATCAGCCAGATCGCGTTTGTGAATTCGCCTTAGGCCCGGCAACTTGCCAATGATTTCGGCTGTTACTTCACAATGGTCGGCACATGGTTTGATCAATTAATAAACTCTGAGATCTCATCTATACGTCGCTTAAGACGCTTATGTCCCTGGAACCATAACTGTGACGCTTTGGCACTGTTATCCTTAAATTTTTTAGTCGTTTAAATCATCGCTTACATGTGCTTCAGACCAAGAAATTTGGTTAAAAATTCTGCTGTGCTCAAGTAGTCCTGTGTTGACGGAAATTGGAGTGACACGGTTAAGGTTCCAGCAGCACTTACCGTCGCTACCAAGCATTCTGGTTAACGCGCTGCCAAAAAAATCCACCTCAATGTTGGCAAAAAGTGACGACGCCGTCATTTCTCCTCTAAATTGAGTATGACAAATTCAAATGGCGGTAACACACTACTTCTCTAAAACCGGGAGGGAGTGAATGCGCAACTTCATTTTGATCACTACATTTTTGGCCACATTCGCACTAGCTGGTTGCGGTGGTATGCGTCTATACGATAAGCAGGCCGACCAGCTGGCTACTAGTATTCGCGCCGATTACGACGCTGGAAAAATCATGGAGGTAATTGCAGCAGAGCGTAGCAACGTCGAGGCGCTGGAGAAAAAGGAAATCGATGCATTTGTTAAGACTACGTTAGTGGAGCGCGATCTGGTACTTTTGGGACTAACGAGTGACGGAGACGAGCCGTTCATTAAGCTATTTAACGAGGCCACGGAAAAACGTCTGTTGACTCTGTCAAAACCAAAAAGTGCAACCGCCACAATTGCAGACATCCGGAATAATCTCTTGAAATTAAGGGAAATGCGGCGCAATCTGAATGATGCGATAGAAGATGAAGCTCGTATTCGCGAGCAACTGGATCGTATTGATAGTCGGTTCAACAAGTTACCTGCCTGCACAGAGGCGAACCGGGCAAGGTTGGCCCTCCCTCCCGTACTGGACCCCAAGTCCCCATATGCGCCCTCGATCGACTCCCTGCGTTCCGAGGCAGTCATCTCGTTGAGCAGCGCTCTCGGCAGTTCGACCTTCGCTCCCTCAAATGAGGTATTGGACGTATACCGTCAATATATCGACCGCTGCCGGTCGGCACTTGACTCCACTCGGGCAACTCAACCCCTCATGGTCTCCATGGGAGGGTTGGTGCAATCGACCTATGAAAAACTTAACGACGTCACGGCTCAGCTTAAGACTGACAAGGCAGCAGCTGCCATCGCCAAAACAGATTTAAAGAAAGCAATCGACGATGAGGCCAGCCGGTTGAAAACCGCTTCGGACGCGACCAAAGAGGCTGCGACCGACCTCACTTGTGCAGGCAAGAAACCCGAGGAGCAAAACGACCTCTGCAAGGCATTGGACAAGTTGAGCAAACTAGGTGACCTTGGCAAAAAAGTTGTGTCGGAAGAAAAGGTAGACCGCATTAACACATTGCTTTCCGCCCTCAGCGGCCAGTACGACCCTGGCAAAAACGAAGAGGTGGAAAAGAGCCTTGCATTCGTAAGTGCTGCCACCCGCCTGAATGATGCCCTTAAGGAATATCAAGTAACCAAAAACCTTCCGGCGCTTGAGCCGCTGATCATCGAGAAGCAAATCGCCACCGCACAACTGGCCCAAGCTAAACAGGTAACGGATTTGCAGGTGGCGCGGGTTGGCTATCGGCGCGAAATGCATGAGGCGGTTCTGGAAGAAGCATATATCCTGTTCAAGGGCAGGGGGCAAGTCGCCAACCTCACACCGACCACCCCGTGCGGGTCGGTGACGGCCAGCGTTGGCTGCGGCTCCGTCGGAATGCTGCTTATCGGCACTGGCCTGAAGGACGACAGGGCTTCAAAGCGCGAGCCGCCGGCGCGTAGCGTTTACCGCGGACTGGGAGCACTATCGGAGAGCTATAGCGTGGCACGGGTGAGATACATCACCGCAGAGATGCGCCTTGTTCTTTTGCCATATCGGGAATCGCTGATTCAGTCAGAAGCATCTCTCGCAGCATGGAACAGCCTGATCGACACACCCCTCAAGCAGATCAAGACATGGCATGCAGACGGGCTGAAACCCGACGAGATCGCCCAGTTTTTGCAGGCCTTCGGCTTGCTCGGCATTGCAGACCGCATTAAGAAATAAACAAAGGGTGACCATGAACTACTTCAACCGCACCGCCATCAGCGCCTGCCTGGCGCTGTCACCGGCCATTTCTTTGGCGGCTGATCCAGCTGTGGACGAATTGGCGCGCCTAACTGGGGCAGTCATTGCAAATATTTCGGCCCAGCTTTCCGAACACCAGCGCGAGACCAATGCCGCAAACCAGCGCCGTGCTCAACTCATTGCCTCTGTTGTACGACAGACTGCTGAGAGCCAGCAGATCATTGATAACGACTTGCTGGTGTTGAAGAACACCGGAGGCGCCGAAATCGTCAAGATCTTTACAGCTGTACGCGAGTACGGTGACCAGGCGGCGCTCGCCTCCGCGCAGCTTGACGCGGCTCAGGCAAAAACGCTGGCCGACACTACCTCGGCGATCAAACCCCTGTCGCTCTCCACAGATAAGCTCGACTCCGCCGCAAAGGGTCTAGGCCAATTAGGCGCGCCCAAAACGTCGAAAGAACGACTGGCTTTTTTACGAGGCTATCTGCATGACACTCGCGAGCAAATCAAGGCACTTGAAGACGGCGCAAAAAAGGAGGCAGCCAAGGGCGATGCCGCACTCGCGAACGTGGCGAAAGTTACGGTCGAATCTGCTGATAAAGCCAAACCGGCTGAAAAAGATAGCACCACCGCAAAACCCTGATCCGCCACTTCTAACCTTTACATAAGGAATAAACAATGCCCACTTTTGCCGAGTACCAAAAGATCCTAGATAAGGTCTCCAGTACCGAAACCGAAAAACTAGCTGCGAGCCAAGCTTTGGCCAACTACTACTTCATGTGCAATGAAGAATGGAGTTCACTTAGCAAGAAGGCTGGGGAGACCTACTCTGAGCTGGACAACCTTGCTACGGATCCGAACGGCGTTGATAACGCCAAAATCAAGTTGGTAAGCGCGCTCCTGGGCCAGATAAAAGCGCGTCAGCAAGTTTTGCAGGTCAAAGCGGACGCGTTTCGCGATAGCTCTCTGGCAATCAAGCCTCCGCGCCCGGAGGTGGTGAAAAGGGTGAAGGATCTTTCAGCGGAGGTCGCTGCGGAACAGGTGAAGGCTGATCGTGCAAGTAAGGTCAAGAACATTTTGCTATCTCTTGCAAAACAGATTGATAGCGTAGAGGCCTAGATATTTGCGCAAGAGTTTTATGCAATGAGATCACCCTCTAAATTCTGATCGGGTCATTAGACTCTTACCGGACTCATCGGAATCAGGAAAGATTCAGTCCAAAGTGCGAACGAGATTTCTCAAAGCACTGACAGTGCCTTTTCCAAGGCGGGGAATGCGCAGGAGGTCGTCGACCGAGTTAAATGGACCCAGGTCTTGCCGACTTTTTACAGTAGCAGCAGCTCGAGCGGAACCAATCATAGGAAGAGCTTCCAGCTCTTCGATTGACGCGGTATTGATGTTGAGTAGAGCTGATGGATCATCTTTGTGCTGTAGGGCATCGTTGTCCATAAACCTTCCAGACCCCCGCAATATTGGCTTCCATGACAACATTGCCATCCCAGCCGTTTGCATAAATAGCTTTGGTCAGTCGAAAGTCAGAGAACTTTTTTACTGCTGTGGCTACTGGGACATTAACAGCTTCACGGGTCTTTCTGACATACCTGACAAGTAGGTCTACCGTTTGCTTGCGCGGGAGACGAAAGGCCCACCCCATCCAGTTCTGCTTGCAATCCGGCGGGCTGGTAGCCATGACCACATAGTCAGGGCGAACAACTTTCAACAGCCCTCCGGTGGTCCCGTTGTAAGAGCCATGGTCACACGTCGAACGCGCCAATCTTTCAATGCGTATGGGTATGCGTCGTCTTACCCGGCTGACTAATGCATTCAGCAAGAAAATAGAGAATCACATGCACGCGGTGAGCTTCTACTTCATGGCCTACAACTTTGTGAAGATTCACAAGTCAATCAAGACTACGCCAGCTATGGAGGCAGGCGTAACAACCTACCTCTGGAGCATGGAAGATATTGTGATGATGACGGAAACGATTGAATAACTCTAAAAATTATTTAGAGGTAATTTTTTCAAGCCAAGACATCAATTTTTCACCTACAGCTGCATGCAAAGAGTCCATCTCTGCATCTTTCTTGACTGCGCTTGTACTGCGCAAAACAGCTAGTACAAGCACTGTAGGAACAGAGAACAGCGCCACCAAGACGGCGACAACGATATGCCAAGCATCACCATCTGCGGCAGGCGCGATGGCTGGGAGAAATCCCAAAAACAGTGCGATTGCCACAACGCCAAACGCATACATCAGCAAAGCCAGAAGTAACGCGCCGTAGCCAGACCAACTGCGAAGCGAATGATCGAGCAGTGTCCCGGCCTCAAAAAGCTGGCCTTCCTTTTTTGCCTTAACGTCGACGTTAGGAGGAACTTCCTCTGGGAGGCTTTTGGGAAGGTCGGGCGATAACGGGGATTCAGCCATGCGCAGACAGTTACCCTTGTGCAATCATTTTCTGGCGGTAGTAACTTGCGACTAACTCATTGGGAATATTTGCCATCTTTTGGCTGTAGGCATGCTCCCACGGCCCCCCAGACTCATGAGTCAAAGCGGAGAGTTGTAAAGCATTAAATTGCCCGTATCGCTCCCATACCTTATCAAACAAGGGCCAAAAATTGGCATCTGAATGATTCGGAACTAACGCAGCAAGCTGCCCTGTAGCTGGGTTGAACTCCTGTAGGAGGGTCGAAATATCGGATGACCCATAGGACTTCAACTCATGATACAAAGAGCTAAATACAGGCCCATATTGCCACGCCTCTGGGGGCTCATTAACGACACTCAAGCCCTTCAGCGCCAACGACCAAGCGTGTACAAAAAATACAAGCTTTTGTAGTTTCATATGGCTAAGACCTGTCGCGCCCTTCTTCCATAAAAAGGCGTTCGCAACAGTGCGGGGAGAGTAAGACATTTATTGGCGGAAGTATTTAGTCAAAGTAACGGTGGAACCCTTGCCGAGGCTACTAACTGGGGGCGATTTTGTCAACCAAAACAGGCTGTTATTTTATACAGTATAAGACAATTGTAAAAAAATTTATTCAAACTGAACTATCACCGAATTAACGCTCTCTTGCCAAGCCTTTTGTACTGGAGAAAGAAGATATTCCATCACTGTGCGCTGACCAAGCTTCTCACGCCCATTTAGCGCCTCGATATCAATGACGCAATAAAGCAACAGTTTGCGATTTGGTGCAAGTTGTGCATAATTGCAAACTATGGATATCTCAAAATTTCGAACCCCAGGCCAGCTTATTGAAGCGCTGTTGATTGAGCGTGGATGGAGCAACCGTATTCTGGGTGCTGTAATAGATGTGGAAGAAACCGGAATCAGCAAGATCATTGCAGCTAAAAAAGCAGTGACTCCCGAGATGGCCATTTTGCTTGAAGAAGTGTTCCCGGTAGCTGCTGAAACGTTTCTGGAATTGCAACGCAACCTCGATCTAGCTAAAGCGCGGATCATCAGCATCCCAAACCCTAATCGGGCCAAACGTGCCCAGCTATTTTCAGAGGTTCCGGTTACCGAGATGATTCAGCGTGGCTGGATCGATGTCGAAGAAATGCGTGATGTTGACGCCGTTGATGTAGCGCTAAACAAGTTTTTTGAAGGGCACAACCCTACCGAAATCGGGAGCATGCCTCACGCGGCGAAGAAGACATCTGCAGGCGAGGAAGCAACCGCTGCTCAACTTGCCTGGCTATATAGGGTTCGCCAGATTGCAAAAGAGCTTCTTGCACCTCGCTATAGCGAGGCAGCGACTCGTGCGGCTCTTTCGAAACTCAAAGCCTTGCTGAGCGCGCCGGAAGAAGCAAGGCACGTACCACGCATACTTCAGGAGTGCGGCATTCGGTTGGTCGTTGTTGAAGGATTGAAGGCTTCAAAAATCGATGGTGTTTGTCTCTGGCTCGACAAACATTCACCAGTCATCGGCCTGACCTTGCGCTTTGATCGAATGGACAACTTCTGGTTCGTATTGAGGCATGAACTTGAACATGTGCTTCAGGGCCACGGGATGATTGAACCATCACTGGATGTAGACCTAAACGGCGCGGTGGTTGACGATGAAGAAAAGCTGGCCAATGCAGCTGCTTCTGAATTCTGTGCACCGAAGGCAAGGATCGACAGTTTCATCAAGCGTAAAGCGCCGATCTTTCCCACTAGAGACTTTCTGGGTCTCGCGAATGTTCTGGGCGTGCATCCGGCTCTGGTCGCTGGACAAATTCAGTTTAAAACTGGACGGTACGACCTCTTCAGGCCTTACCTCGTAAAGATTCGTGATCGCGTTTTACCGAGCGCGGTAGTGGATGGGTGGGGCGACGTTGCCCCGGTTGGTATTGTCAAAGGGAGCAATCGTGAATAGAAATGAAAAACTGCAAGCGTTGATTCAGCGTTATAAACATGAGAAAGGATCCACTGCCGTCGACATGGAAGCAGTCGCGCAGTGGGCCATTGAACAAGGAGCGACGCTTCCCAAGCCAAAAACGCCTCGTGAATTGTTCGCAGCTCAACTGGCCGATGCTGCGCGTGCTGAGTACCGGATCGACGAAAAAACTGGTTTGTCGTATCGCGCCAATCACGCTTTACGTCAACGTCATCATGACGGCCGTCAGTACACGCTATGGGTTGACATGAACGACGCTACGCGCCCGCAAATGCTTTATTCCCTGTCTGATCGCAGGCAACAAGTCGTAGGTGATACGGTGCACCTGAAAATCGACGAAATGGTCTGGAACAGCAAGCATCCGGAAGAAGAGCAGATCCAGCTCGACATGGACTTTACATACGACGTTGAGGAGCGTTTGAACTCCCCGGGATATGGTTCAGGCGAAGCTGCCTGACCATGACCTGCGCACTACACACACAACACAGAGCCAGGGTTCCCGCCCTGGCTTTGTGCACCCCAACCTTTTACCGGCCAGGGGTCAGATCACAAAAGTGACTGCTTGACGCAAATCATTTTGCCCGATTTGAATGTGGATTGGCCGGTTTTTTGTAACGCTATTTGAGCAGAAAGACCGACATCATGTCGAAATCTCAAGCGAAACCTCCCCCGCCAGGCAGCCACGCTCGTGACGCTGGAACTGGACAGTTTGTGCCATTGAACAGGGCTATTACCCATCCCAACCGCACGGTTGTGGAGAGCCCTCCTAAGAAGAAGTGATAGCCTAAAAGCATCAAGCAGGTGAGCGCCAGCCCATCGGCTTTTTTATGGTGCCGACGCAACCGACCTAAAGTGCGGATACGGGAGTATGCACTTAATCAATTTGTATGAGACCCGAGTGCGGCGTAATCCGGTCATTTGTGGCCCGACCCATGACCGGTCGAATATTTATTAACGGCGTGGACGTGAATCTCATGCGACTTCAGCGAGGGAAGGCTCGGCGCTACAAGGCCTACGCTAAAGCAAAGTTTGGTGCCAACCAGTCCGCTTAACCAAATTGTTGTGTAACAAATTCCCACCACGCCGCAATGAGCGGTTTCAGCCTGCCAAGGTAATGTCGGCAGTACACTGGCTTTTCGCCTTCGCAACCAATATCTCACTAGCTCACCCAGTCGAATGATTGCTTTCCTGGACACAGAATTTACGGATCTCCCAAATCCTAAATTGCTCAGCCTTGGCCTTGCAGATCTTGTTGGCCAAGAGTTTTACGCAGAACTCGACCTGGAATCGGATATTGGCAAAGCGCGCATCAAAGCTTCGTCGGAGTTTGTTCGCTACAACGGCGTCATAGACCAATGGGGACTGATCCCCGGTGCTTCAGGAACTGAGTGGGAGTTTGGCCGCCGAGCGGGAGAATGGATCCTTGAGCGTGCTGCCGACGTGGGACAAAAAATCGAAATCGCTTTTGACTACTCCCCGGACTACGAACTTTTTGAATACGCCATACGTGACGCCGGCCTACGGGACCAGGCGCGGGAAGTCGTTATTCCGCGCAACGTTAACGCCATCACCGGAACGATCACGGGAGAGCTGGCAGCTGAAGAGTGCTATCGCTCGCTGAGGGTCCGAGGTATTGGTCGACACCATGCCCTAGCTCTGCGCGCTGCTTACATCGCGAGAATTGCCTGACCGCTAGCAATCAGACGATGTTTTAGCCGCAGACACGAAATATTGAACAAAACGGTTTCACGTGGTCGATCGGTTCAATTTTGCATGTGAAATCTTGAACAAAAAGCCAGTAAAAATCGGATTGTTCAAAATTCAAAAGTGAGATTTTCAACAAGCAGGTGAATAAGCAATATCGTTTATTCACTTTCGTGTCCAGCGTTCCCGCTGCTACAACAAAAAATCAGCAATTTTAAAAAATGTCCTTGCACGATCATGTTTTGACTGGTAACTTTAAATTTCAGATTCACCATGAACCGAGATCAACATGTCAAATAAAGCGGAACGCTTTTCAAAGCAAACCTCCAATTTCTTAAGCGTCGCACTCGCACTCGCCGGCGCGGCGTCTGCGTTTGATGCTGCCTCTCTGGCGTCCAGCATTCGAATAGTCACCCGTCGAATTTAGCCTTCAGCAATGTCCTCTTTCATCAACCAATTAGTTGCGAATTCCGTCCAGGAGTTTGGGTACAGCATCTAGCCGCTCAACATTTGCGGCCATGCCGCCCGGGTTCCTGACACACCAGTTGTCCTAAGGAACCCAAAATGCCAAGCGTCAAAAATCCAGACTCCCCCTTTCCAAGGGGTTTTACATTTCCCAATCGCGATCCCGCTGCGCCAGCTGCGCGCGCTGCACGGGGCGACAACTGCCCTCTTTGCAAGCTAACTGCGGTGCCGGTTACTTCACAGGCTGTTGGAGTCTTGAGGGGATTGTCATGATCGTCTTTCTGGATTTCGATGGCGTCGTTCACTCCGAAGAATTAGAAAACCCAGCCGGTCTTTTCGGTCGGCTTCACCTGATTGAAGCCGTGCTCAGAGAGTTCCCGGCCGTGCAAATCGTGATCAGCTCGACCTGGCGCCTCGGATATGACAACGAGGAGTTGGCGGTAACCAAATTACGCAAACATTTTTCGAGTGACATCGCGCCCCGCGTGATCGGCGTCACCCCTCTTTTCAAGAAAATCTTGGATGAAGATTTTCCCAAGGGCTTTTCCTTATACGAAAGGCATTTCGAGTGTGAGGCCTGGATGAAAGCGCATCGTCCCCTAGGTACGCGCTGGATGGCCATGGATGACCGTGCTTACTGGTTTCGGCCCTACACCGAGAACCTGATGGCGTTTGATCGCCTGGAGGCTTTCACACAAGACCACCAGGACCCGCTGCGTGAGTACCTGGTTGCTCTTACTGAGGGCTCGCCATGGCCTGCCTACTGAGATCGGAAACTGAAATGAAGCTCTACGTTCTTTCGGATCTTCACGTTGAATTCAGCCCGTTTACGCCGGATCCTGAAACGGTCAAAGCTGCAGATGTCATCATTTTGGCTGGCGATATTCACCAAGGCATCAAAGGCATCACCTGGGCGCGCAAGAGCTTTCCAGACAAGCCGATCGTCTATGTCGCCGGCAACCACGAGTTTTACGGTCACCACTGGGACCAGTTGCCTGACCAGCTTCGCGAGGCAGCTCGCGCTCAGGACGTGTACTTTCTTGAAAACGAGTCCGTCACGATCAATGGCGTCAGATTTTTAGGCACAACACTCTGGACTGATTTTGAATATTGCGGTCTGTCCAGGCGCAGCCAGTGCATGCGCGAGGTTGAGGGGCATCTTATGGACTACAAGGACATCAAAGCGGAGACTATCCAGCCAGAGACGGTATCCGCCATCCTGGGCCTCCAGGACGGTCACAAGGGGTCTGTCCGGTGGACCCGCAAACTCACAGCAGTCCACACATTAGCCCAAAACCAATCCAGTATCGCCTGGTTAAAGTCCGAGCTTTTCAAGGAAAGGCCATCGGACAAAGCATTAGCTACGGTTGTGGTGAGTCATCATTACCCGAACAAAAATTCAACACCACCGAGGTATCTCCAAGATCTCACGACTGCTGGGTTTGGTTCCAAACTGCCAACTGACCTGCTCACGCAGGCCGCGCTGTGGATTCATGGGCATACCCACGACTCGTTTGACTACCGCATCGGTGATGAGCAGAAGTCCGTTCGGGTTGTCTGCAACCCTCGCGGCTACCCGTTGTCAAGGGTTACGGATACATATGAAAACAGCAAATTCAATCCGAAGCTGCTGATTGATTTAAGGCCCTTATGACATCACAACCAAGCCCAGGCCAGATCTTCTTTTGTGGTGATGTTCATGGCCACTTCCAGCACATCATTGAGGCGGTTCAACAGCATGCGCCCGCAGCTGTCGTGCTGCTGGGTGACATCCAGGCGCAGCGGCCGCTAGAGCAGGAACTCGCAGAGGTATTGGACAAAACTGAGATTTGGTTCATTCACGGAAATCACGACACCGATTCAGAAGCGGACTATGACCACCTGTTCGGTTCTCAAC
>JANNYZ010000201.1:0-5373 GCA_031410335.1 Polaromonas sp.
GCCGGGTCCATGTTGGCCTGGATTTTGAAGACCACACCCGAGAATTTTTTCTCTTCAGGGTGAACGACGCGCTGCATGGCGGTGCGGTCGGCCGGAGCAGGAGCCAAATCGACCAGTGCATCGAGCACTTCCTGCACGCCAAAGTTATTGATCGCCGAGCCAAAGAACATCGGCGTTTGCTTGCCTGCCAAAAACAGGTCACGGTCAAACTCAGGCGTGGCACCGGCCACCAACTCTATTTCGCCTTTTGCCTGCTCATATTCCGCACCAAAGCGCTTGGCAGCCTCGGCATTGTTCAGCCCCGCCAAAATTTCATCATCACCGCCGGCTTTGTCTTCACCGGGGCTAAACACACGCATCCGGTCTTCACGGCGGTCATACACACCGTGGAACAGCTTGCCCATGCCGACAGGCCAGGTAAAGGGGACGACAGCCATGCCGAGCTCGCGTTCAATCTCGTCCATCACCGTCATCGGGTCTTGCACCTCACGGTCCATCTTGTTGACGAAGGTCAGGATGGGCGTGCCGCGTGCCCGGCAAACTTGCAGCAGGCGGCGGGTTTGGGGTTCTACGCCATTGGCGGCGTCAATCACCATCAATGCCGCATCAACCGCCGTTAACACGCGGTACGTGTCTTCAGAAAAGTCCTGGTGTCCTGGTGTATCGAGCAGGTTGATGACGCAGTCGCGGTACTCCATCTGCATGACCGATGACGCGACAGAAATACCGCGCTGCTTTTCAATCTCCATCCAGTCGCTGGTGGCGTGGCGCGCCGCCTTGCGGGCCTTGACGCTGCCAGCAATCTGAATCGCGCCCGAGAACAGCAGCAGCTTTTCAGTCAGCGTGGTTTTACCCGCGTCGGGGTGGGAGATGATGGCAAACGTGCGGCGGCGTTTGACTTGCTTTTCTATTTCGGTGAATTCGTGAGGTGAGGACATAACCCACGAATATCGGTGACGTGATTTATTTATCGGCCTGCCGGGTGAATCTGGGTCGGCGCACACCATCTATCACCACGTCCTCGTTGAACATGGCCGCAGGCCGCACCCATAGGCCGTGCTCGCCGTATAGGGCGCGATACAGCGTCATCGGGCTTAGATCTTCACTGTGGCGCACCGTGCCGATGACTTCATACAGCATGCCCTTGTAGTGTTTGTACAGGCCAGGTGGGGTGGTGATGAGAGGTGGGAGTTGGTCAGACATATTGATGTGTAGAGCAGGGGTGGGACAATGGAGGTTATGCATCCTAAAGCCCTTCTCGACAGTTGCTCTGATCTTCTCAAGCACGTTCTCAAATTTGACCAGCCCGCCGACATGATGTTGTCGAAGTATTTCCGCGAGTTTCGCCTCGGCCCGCGTGAGCGTGCCACGCTGGCTGAAACCGTTTACGCGGTGCTGCGCAAGAAAAACCTCTATACCTATCTGGCCCAGCATGGCCATGGAGCGCCTGAGAGGCGGCTGGCGATTCTTGGCTTTGCAGCCGACCGCGATTTTTTGATGGCAGCCTTGACGGATCAGGAAATCGATTGGCTCAAACGCTGTGATCAGGTCAAAACCGAAGACCTGATGGAACTGCACCGCCACAACCTGCCCAACTGGCTGGTCGAGCCGCTCAAAACGCAACTGGGTGACGATTTTTGGCCGTTGGTGGAAAGCCTGAACGCGCCGGCTGGACTGGACTTGCGTGTCAACACGCTCAAAGACAAGCGTGCAGACATACAAAAAGAGCTCAGCAAGGCGGGGTTGAAGACGGAAGCCACACCGTATTCGCCGTGGGGATTGCGGCTGGCGGATAAATCACAACTCGGCAAGCTCGACGCCTTTACGCGGGGCGCGATTGAAGTGCAAGACGAAGGCTCGCAACTGCTGGCGCTGCTGGTCGAGGCCAAACGCGGCGAGATGGTGGTGGACTTTTGCGCGGGCGCAGGCGGCAAAACACTGGCGATCGGCGCGACCATGCGCAGCACGGGGCGCCTGTATGCGTTTGACACGTCGGGACACCGGCTGGCGGCTCTCAAGCCGAGGTTGGCGCGTAGCGGCTTGTCCAACGTGCATCCCGTTGCCATTGCGCATGAGCGCGACGACCGCATCAAGCGCCTGGCAGGCAAGATTGACCGCGTTCTGGTTGACTCGCCTTGCTCTGGCCTGGGCACTTTGCGCCGCAATCCCGATTTGAAGTGGCGCCAAACCCCCAAGGCGATTGAAGAACTGGTTGCCAAGCAAACCGCTATCTTGCAAAGCGCTGCACGCCTTTTAAAGCCGGGCGGGCGGCTGGTTTACGCCACCTGCAGTGTTCTGCGTGAAGAAAACGAGGCGATTGCCGAGGCGTTTACAAATGCTAACAAAGACTTTAACGTCCTCGAAGTAGCCCCTCTGTTGACCCATGCCGGTGTTGAAAATTCAGTAAAACTGTGCAGCGGCCCTTATCTGCGGCTATGGCCTTACCTGCACCAGACAGATGGTTTCTTTGCGGCAGTTTGGCAAAAATCGTGATATTTTTAACGAAATTTAACAGCAAATAGCTAAAACTTAACGGGTTTTGCGTGAATTTTGGCGTTTCAGCCCCAGCTGTAAGGCTGCTGGAGACGGTTAGGTGTTTTGCACTGATCGGCATAGAATAGAGCCCCTGATCAAGGTTAACCTGAAGCGTGTGAAGGCGACTTCAGTCCAAGCCCGCTCGCTAGTATGTTGATGGATTGTTTAAAGGATTTTTATGATCTTGTTTGATGCCGCACTGGACTGGTTGGCGCATGGCCTGCTGGCTGCAAGCTGGTGGCAAATTGTTTTGTATGCACTGGTGACGACCCACATCACCATTGCGAGTGTGACCATTTATCTGCACCGCCACCAGGCGCATCGCGCCATGGATTTGCACGGTATTCCCTCGCATTTTTTCCGCTTGTGGCTGTGGTTGGGCACAGGTCAGGTGACTAAAGAGTGGGTGTCCATTCACCGCAAGCACCACGCAAAGTGCGAAACGGTCGACGACCCGCACAGTCCGCAGGCGCACGGCATCAAGAAGGTGTTCTGGCAAGGTGCTGAGCTGTACCGTGCTGAGAGCAAGAACAAGGAAACCATGACCAAGTACGGCCACGGTACACCCAATGACTGGATTGAGCGCAATTTGTACACCCGATACAGCTGGCAGGGCGTTGGCCTGATGATGATCATCAACCTGGCACTGTTTGGCGCTGCCGGCCTGGCCGTCTGGGCGGTCCAAATGGCCTGGATTCCCGTCACTGCAGCCGGCATCATCAATGGCATTGGCCATTATTGGGGTTACCGCAACTTTGAGGCACCTGATGCCAGCACCAACATTTCGCCTTGGGGCATCATGATTGGCGGCGAAGAGTTGCACAACAACCACCACACCTACCCAACGTCAGCCAAGTTCTCGGTCAAGCGATATGAGTTTGACATAGGCTGGGGCTACATCCGGGCGCTTGAAATGATGGGGTTGGCCAAGGTCAAAAAAGTACCCCCCAAACTTCAGCTTGGCAGCATCCAGCCGGTAGCGGATGAAAATACGCTGGAGGCGTTGATTGCCCACCGCTACGAGGTGATGGCAGGCTTTGCACGAGCCTTGCGCCATGCGGGCAAGGCGGAAATTCAGGCATTGAAAGCTAAAAATGCCGATTCATCCGTTTTGCGCAAGGCCAACCGCTGGCTACACCGCGATGATGACAAAGTGCCCACTGCTGCCAAGCCGCAACTGGCTCAGGTCAGGGCGGAGCATCCTGTGCTCGACAAGATGGTCACCATGCGGGAAGAGCTTCGCCAGATGTGGCTGAGCACGTCCATGTCGCGCGAGCAGCTCACGGCCGACCTGCAAGGCTGGTGCCATCGCGCTGAGGAAAGCGGCATTGCTGCGCTGCACGAGTTTTCGATGAAGCTACGCGCTGCCAGAGCCTGACATGTCCAAACCTTGAAAGCCGCGTTGACGATATGCATCGTCAACGCGGCTTTTTTACGGTCGTATGAATGTTCAGGCGGGTTGACAAGACCATGGTGCGTGGCTGAGTGGAAGCGGCCACTGGAAGATCGACTCTGGAGCTACGCCTGTATCGCAGACGTAAAAAACCGCTGCGCATGACTGCCAGCGGTCTTTTGTTCAAGCCCGATTACTTCAGCTTGATTTCTTTGTATTCCACATGCTTGCGAGCTTTCGGATCAAATTTCATGATCAACATTTTGTCGGGCGTGGTTTTCTTGTTTTTGGTGGTCGTGTAAAAGTGACCTGTGCCGGCGGTTGATTCCAGCTTGATTTTTTCGCGTGCGCCTTTAGCCATGATTGTCTTCCTTAAACTTCACCGCGGGCACGAAGATCCACCAGGATCGCGTCAATGCCTTTTTTGTCGATCAAACGCAGACCAGCGCTGGTGATGCGCAAACGCACCCAGCGGTTTTCGCTCTCGACCCAAAAGCGGCGGTATTGCAGGTTAGGCATAAACCGGCGCTTGGTTTTGTTGTTGGCATGGGAAACGTTGTTTCCGACCATTGGGCCTTTGCCCGTTACCTGACAGACGCGTGCCATGAGCACTCTCCGTTAAAAATTAAAATGGGATGTGAAAAACGGCAAAATAGACCGAATTCCAGCGAAGCCTTTGATTATAGCCTGAAAACTCGCCAAGTCCAAATCCGGGCTACGCGCTTTGCTCAAGAAAGCGTTGTGCATCCAGGGCCGCCATGCAGCCCGTGCCAGCGCTGGTGATGGCCTGGCGGTAAATATGGTCCTGCACATCGCCTGCTGCAAACACACCTGGCACGCTGGTCATGGTGGCAAAGCCGTCAAGCCCGGTTTTGGTGACGATGTAGCCACCTTTCATGTCCAGTTGACCCGCAAAAATGTCGGTATTGGGCTGGTGACCGATAGCGATAAAGCAGCCCTTCAGAGCGATGTCCTGGGTCGATTCGTCGGTGGTACTTTTCAGGCGCACGCCCGTCACGCCGCCTGCATCACCCAGCACCTGCTCAAGCGTATTGAAGGTCTTCAGCACAATCTTGCCTGCGGCAACCTTCTCATGCAGCTTGTCGACAAGAATTGCCTCGGCCTTGAATTTGTCACGGCGGTGCACCAGGTAGACCTTGCTGGCAATATTGGACAAATACAGAGCCTCCTCGACCGCCGTATTGCCACCGCCCACCACGCACACGTCCTGTTCTCTATAGAAAAATCCGTCGCAGGTGGCGCAGCCGGAAACGCCCCGGCCCATAAAAGCTGTTTCACTGTCCAGACCCAGATACTTGGCGGATGCACCCGTGCAAATAATCAGTGAGTCACAGGTGTAAACACCGCTGTCACCCGTCAGCGTGAACGGACGTTTTGAAAAATCAACCGTATGAACATGATCAAAAATAATCTCTGTTTTAAAG
>JANNYZ010000202.1:0-18535 GCA_031410335.1 Polaromonas sp.
ATCATTCAGCCAGAGCCGTTTGAGATGGATGGCACCCGCGTGATTTGCTACCCCGGCGACGAGCGGCATTCAATAAAAACGAGGGCGATGCCTGGGCCGACGCGGCTGCGCTATCGGGGCAAGTTATTTGAGCCCGTTGAGGGGTTTGAGTCGCTGTTTGGCTAACAACTCTTTCGAATGATCTAGCAGGAACCATGGAGTCTTCAAAGGACAAGGATGCAAACGCGCAATATGTCTTACCGGAGGTTCGCAGAAACATGCTGACGGTGCACCGGCGTCGAGCCGTATCTAAACCATTTCAGGCCCGGCTTGGCGCGCGGGCAAGGCGCGATGTTTTAGCTCGCTAAGCGCTGCGCGTGGTGCTGCAGGTGATCGGCCATGAAACTGGCGACGAAATAGTAGCCGTGGTCGTAACTTGCATGTCGACGCAGCGTCAGCGGCTGGCCAGCGGACGCGCAGGCGGCTTCAAACAAGTGAGGATGCAGCTGCTCAGCCAAAAACTTGTCGGCCAGACCCTGGTCAATCAAGATGCCGCCAGGGTAGGGCGCGACTGTCTGTTCACTCATCAGTGCAGTCGCATCGTGCGCAGCCCAGCCTGATTCGTCTGCACCCAGATAGCCTGTGAATGCTTTGCGACCCCAAGGGCACTGGGTGGGTGCGCAGATGGGGGCGAAGGCTGAAACCGATTTGAAAAGCGCAGGATGCTTGAGCGCCAGCGTCAACGCGCCATGCCCGCCCATGGAGTGACCGAAAATGCCGATGTGCTCTGCTTTGATGGGCAGTGCCTTCGCGATCAGCGGCACCAGCTCCTGGATGATGTAGCTTTCCATGCGCCAGTTTTTGACCCATGGCGCCTGTGTGGCGTCGAGGTAAAAACCGGCAGCCATGCCAAAGTCCCAGCTGTCAGCTTCGCCCGGTGCGTTGGCACCGCGCGGGCTGGTGTCGGGAGCAATCAAAGCTAAACCCAGCTCAGCGGCTAGACGCTGCGCCCCCGCTTTGGTCATGAAGGTTTCTTCATTGCAGGTCAGGCCTGCCAGATACATCACTGCGGGGACATGTTGATGTGCAGCCTGCGGCGGCAGGAATATTGAGAACTTCATCGGCAAGCCGATGGCCTGCGAATCGTGTTGGTAAAAACGCTGCTGCCCGCCAAAGCAGCCGTGTTCACTGATCAGTTCCATCGCGGTCAGAACAGGACCACGCCGCGAATGGATTCACCGCTTTTCATCAAATCAAAGCCCTTGTTGATGTCTTCCAGCGGCATGGTGTGGGTGATGAGGTCGTCGATGTTGATCTTGCCCTCCATATACCAGTCCACAATCTTCGGCACATCGGTGCGGCCACGTGCGCCGCCAAAGGCCGAGCCTTCCCACTTGCGGCCGGTGACGAGCTGGAAGGGGCGGGTGCTGATTTCTGCGCCGGCTTCAGCCACACCAATGATGATGCTGCGGCCCCAGCCCTTGTGCGTGCATTCCAGCGCCTGGCGCATCACCGTGGTGTTGCCAATGCATTCAAAGCTGTAGTCTGCCCCGCCGTCGGTCAGTTGCACGATGGCATCGACCACGTTTTCAACTCCCGTCGGGTTGATGAAGTGCGTCATGCCAAATTTGCGAGCCATCTCTTGCCGGGCAGGATTGATGTCCACACCAATGATTTTGTCTGCGCCAACCATTTTGGCGCCCTGAATCACGTTCAGGCCAATACCGCCCAGGCCAAACACCACCACATTCGCGCCGGCCTCGACCTTGGCAGTGAACAGCACCGCGCCAATGCCGGTGGTCACGCCGCAGCCGATGTAACAAACCTTGTCGAACGGTGCGTCTTCGCGGATTTTGGCCAGGGAGATTTCAGGCGCCACCGTGTAGTTGCTGAAGGTGGACGTACCCATGTAATGAAAGATGGGCTTGCCGTCGAGGCTGAAGCGGGATGTTGCATCGGGCATCAAACCCTTGCCCTGTGTGCCGCGAATCAGCTGGCACAAGTTGGTTTTGCGCGACAGACAAAACTTGCACTGCCGGCATTCAGGTGTGTACAGTGGAATGACGTGGTCGCCTTTTTTAAGCGTTGTCACGCCGGGACCAACATCGACCACTATGCCGGCGCCTTCGTGGCCCAGAATGGCCGGGAAGATGCCTTCAGGGTCAGCGCCCGACAGCGTGTAGTAGTCGGTGTGGCAAATGCCGGTGGCTTTGATTTCAACCAGCACTTCCCCGTAGCGGGGACCGTCCAGGTCCACGGTTTCGATAGTCAAAGGTTTGCCCGATTGCCAGGCGACGGCGGCTTTTGTTTTCATGGTGTTTTAAAAATGAAGAAGAATCAGACGATTTTGACCGGAGCGACCGGACTGGCTGGAAGCGCTGCCGACGGCGGGGTGGAGCCATACAGCTTCAGACGACCCACCAGCATCACACTCAGCACACTGGCCACCACACCTAAAAGTGCGTTCACCCAGAAGTGCTGCACCAGCCCTTGCGCGTCGCGGCTGATGATGAGGCCGCCCACAAATGCGGCCACGCCCATGGCAGCTGATTGCACCGAAGAATTCAGTGCCATGAAGGTGCCGCGCAGCTTTGGATTGGCGGCGCTGGTCACCAGCGCCATGCCCGGTATATTGCGCCCGTTCATGCCAATGAACATGGTGGTTGTGACGATCAGCGCCGCGGGCACACCGAACGGGGCGATTTGCGGTAGCAGCATCAAGGGAACAATAGTCAGCAGGGCCATGATGCTGAACATTTTCGCCTTGCCCACTGAATCGCTCAGGCGGCCTATCCAGCGCGCCGTCACCAGCGTTGCCGCGCCGCCACACAGGTAGACAAACGGCACTTGCTCCACGCTAAAACCAGCATTAGACGTGAGGTAAATGGCGATGTAGGGGAACAGGGTAAAGCCCGCGCCCATCAGCAGCGCGGTAAAGACAAATGCCTTTTGGTGGTTGCGGTCGTTCAGCACGGTGATGATATTGGCCAGCGGCGATTGGCGCTCGCTTTGCAAATGCCCGGCCAATGGCGGCAGGGTTGTCCACGCGCCCAAAGCCAGCGCCGCACAAACAAACGCAATGGCGAAAAATGGCGCATGCCAGCCAAAGTGCGCGGCCAAAAACAAACTGCCGGGCACGCCAGCCACGGTAGCCACAGAAAAAGACGACATCACAATGCCCATCGCGCGGCCGCGCCGCTCAAACGGAATCACGTCAGCAATGATGGTTTGCGACAGCGCCATCAGCACGCCGCCAAAAGCACCTGCTGCCACACGGGCCAGCATCAGCGTGTCATAGGTGGGAGCCAGGCCGCAGGCCAGCGTGGCCAGGCCAAACAGCACGTACAGGCAGAGCAGCAGCTTCTTGCGGCCAAAGCGGTCGACGTACAGCGATGCCAGCAAGCCCGACGCCCCCGCTGCAAAGGTGTAGGCTGACACCAGCAAGCCGAACTGTGCGTCTGTGATGTTGAAGAGCTTGGTGAACTGTGGGCCCAGCGGCATCATGACCATGAAGTCCACGATATGGGTGAACTGAATGCCCGCCAGCGTGACGAGCAGCCATAGCTCGCGTTTGGGGGACAGGGCGGTACTGGTCATAGGGTCAATCCGGAATCAAAACCCATCGACTTTATCGCAGAGGGTGGTTTGGTGCTTTGACAACGGAAAAAGGCCTTTTGACATCTGAAAATCGTCGTTTTCAGGTATCAAAAAGGCCTTTAGACCAATGGATATATGCGCGAGCAGCTACTGATTAGATAGCGGTCAAAAGTTTTCAGGCGCTGAAAAAATTCTTCAGCTTGTCAGTCCAGCCTTCTTCGCTCGGTGAATGTTTGGCGCCGCCTTTTCTGATCGACTCGTCAAACTCCTTGAGCAGCTTGCGCTGGTGCTCGGTCAGTTTCACAGGTGTTTCAACCGTGATGTGGCAGTACAAGTCACCGGGGTAGCTACTGCGCACGCCCTTGATGCCCTTGCCGCGCAGCCGGAACTGCTTGGCCGCTTGCGTGCCTTCGGGGATGTCAATCGCGGCCTTGCCAGCCAGCGTCGGTACTTCGATCTCGCCGCCCAGGGCTGCAGTGGTAAAGCTGATGGGCACGGCGCAGTGCAGGTCGTCACCGTCGCGCTCAAAGATCTCGTGCTTTTTAACGCGAATCTCGATGTACAAATCCCCTGGTGGGCCGCCGTTGGTGCCGGGCTCGCCGTTGCCGGTAGAGCGAATGCGCATGCCGTCGTCGATACCGGCCGGGATTTTGACTTCGAGTGTCTTGTTGTTTTTGGTTTTGCCCACGCCGTGGCATGCCACGCAGGGTTCAGGGATCAGCTTGCCTGTGCCTTTGCACTGAGGGCAAGTTTGCTGAACGCTGAAAAAGCCCTGGCGCATCTGCACCTGGCCGTGCCCATGGCAAGTGGTGCAGGTGGCGACCTTGGTACCGGGCTTGGCACCGCTACCTTTGCAGGTTGTGCAGTCGTCCCAGCTGGGTACGCGGATTTGCGCTTCCTTGCCGCTGGCAGCTTCCTCTAGCGTGACTTCCATCGCGTAGCTTAAATCGCCACCCCTGAAGACTTGCCTGCCGCCCTGGCCGCGTCGCTGCTGCTCGCCAAACACGCCGCCAAAAATATCGCCAAACGCCTCAGCAAAACCGCCAAAGCCTTCTGCGCCTGCACCGCCACGCATGTTCGGGTCGACGCCTGCGTGACCATACTGGTCATAAGCGGCGCGCTTCTGATCGTCAGACAACATTTCATAGGCCTCTTTGGCCTCTTTGAATTTCTCTTCAGCGGCCTTGGCGCTGTCACCCTGGTTGCGGTCCGGGTGGTGCTTCATCGCCAGCTTGCGATAAGCCTTTTTAATGTCTTCGTCGCTAGCGTTTTTAGGCACGCCCAGGGTGTCGTAATAGTCTTTTTTTGCCATGGTGAAAATCAGGAGGTCACAAGATCGTTGTCGGTCAATAGTTGGCGAAATAGCTCAATGCAAAAACGGGAAAAGCGGAACCCCAGGATTGCTCCCGGTTTCCGCTTTCATCTGCTCGCAATTATCAGGCCTTGTCAGTCTTCTTGACTTCCTTGACCTCAGCGTCAACCACGTTGTCGTCGGCAGGTTTGGCTTGCGCCTGTTCAGCACCAGGGGCAGCGCCACCCGCCGCCGCTGCTTTCGACGCTTCCATGTCGGCGTACATTTTTTCGCCCAGCTTCTGGCTGGCTTCCATCAAAGCGGTGTTTTTCGCATCGATGGCGGCCTTGTCGTCGCCTTTGAGGGCTTCTTCCATGTCCTTGATGGCGGTTTCGATCTTTTCTTTTTCGCCAGCGTCCAGCTTGTCGCCGTACTCAGTGAGTGATTTTTTCACGCTATGCACCATGGCTTCGGCATTGTTTTTGGCGGTGACGAATTCGACCTTTTTCTTGTCGTCCTCAGCATTCAGCTCAGCATCTTTCACCATTTGCTGAATTTCCGCTTCGCTCAAGCCAGAGTTGGCCTTGATGGTGATCTTGTTTTCCTTGCCGGTCCCTTTGTCCTTGGCACCCACGTGCAGAATGCCGTTGGCATCGATGTCAAAAGACACCTCAATCTGCGGCGTGCCGCGTGCTGCGGGTGGAATGCCTTCGAGGTTGAACTCGCCCAAACCTTTGTTGCCCGCGGCAATCTCGCGCTCACCCTGAAACACCTTGATGGTCACAGCAGGCTGGTTGTCTTCGGCGGTCGAGAAGGTCTGTGCAAATTTGGTCGGGATGGTCGTGTTTTTCTTGATCATCTTGGTCATCACGCCGCCCATGGTCTCGATACCCAGCGACAGTGGCGTCACGTCCAGCAGCAGCACATCGGTGCGGTCGCCTGACAGGACCTGGCCCTGAATGGCAGCGCCTACGGCTACGGCTTCGTCAGGGTTCACGTCCTTGCGTGGCTCCTTGCCAAAGAACGCTTTTACCGCCTCTTGCACCTTGGGCATGCGGGTCTGGCCACCGACCAGAATCACGTCATGGATGTCGCTGATAGAAAGGCCGGCGTCCTTCATGGCGGTACGGCAGGGGGCAATCGTGCGCTCGATCAACTCGTCAACCAAAGATTCCAGCTTGGCACGTGACAGCTTGACCAGCAAGTGCTTGGGGCCGGTGGCAGGGTCATGCGCAATGTACGGAATGTTGACTTCAGTCGCAGCGCTGTTTGACAGCTCGATCTTGGCTTTTTCAGCCGAATCTTTCAGGCGCTGTAGCGCAACAACGTCCTTGCTCAGGTCAATGCCGCTGTCCTTTTTGAACTCGGCCACGATGTAGTCGATGACGCGCTGGTCAAAGTCTTCGCCGCCCAAAAAGGTGTCGCCGTTGGTGGACAGCACTTCAAACTGTTTTTCACCGTCAACGTCGGCAATTTCGATGATCGACACGTCAAACGTGCCGCCGCCCAGGTCATACACGGCGATTTTGCGATCGCCCTTTTCTTGTTTGTCCAGGCCAAAGGCCAGCGCAGCGGCGGTGGGCTCATTGATGATGCGCTTGACGTCCAGACCGGCAATGCGGCCAGCGTCTTTGGTGGCCTGGCGCTGTGCGTCATTGAAGTACGCAGGCACGGTGATGACGGCTTCAGTGACTGGCTCGCCCAGGTAATCTTCAGCGGTTTTTTTCATTTTGCGCAGGATGTCGGCAGACACCTGCTGAGCCGACATTTTTTTGCCGCGCACTTCAACCCACGCATCGCCGTTGTCGGCAGCCACGATGGCGTAAGGCATCAGACTGATGTCTTTTTGCACTTCTTTTTCAGTGAACTTGCGGCCAATCAAACGCTTGACGGCATACAGCGTGTTCTTGGGGTTGGTCACGGCCTGGCGCTTGGCCGATGTGCCGACCAGCACTTCGCCGTCTTCCTGGTAAGCGACGATGGACGGCGTGGTGCGCGCACCTTCCGAGTTTTCAATCACTTTGGGCACATTGCCTTCCATGATGGATACGCAGCTGTTGGTGGTGCCCAAGTCGATGCCAATAATTCTTCCCATGATGTTCTCCGTTTGATGTCAGTGATTCAGATTGTTAAAAGGTGTGGTTGGCTTGAGTTTTTTCAAGGCAACTGATGTGTGCAGTGTTATTTAGGCGCGCTAACGGTGACCAGGGCGGGGCGCAACACGCGCTCGGCAATCAGGTAGCCTTTTTGCAGCACGGTGACCACGGTGTTGGCTTCTTGCTCAGACGGCACCATGCTGATGGCCTGATGCTGGTGCGGGTCAAACTTGGTACCCGCTGGCGGGTCAATTTGCATCACGCGGTTGCGCTCCAATGCGGCTTTAAGCTGCTTGAGCGTGGCCGCTGCGCCTTCCTTGATCTGCTCAGGTGTGGCGCTAGGCAGGTTCAGGCCGGCTTCCAGGCTGTCGGCCACAGGCAGCAGGCTTTCGGCAAAGCTCTCCAGTGCAAACTTGCGTGCCTTGCTGACTTCTTCGTCGGCGCGGCGGCGGGAGTTCTCACTCTCGGCCTTCGCGCGCAGGTAGCTGTCGGCCAGCTCGGTGTTTTTGGCGGTCAGCGTGGCGACTTCAGCTTGTGCAATGGCCAGTTCGCTGACGGCTTGTGTTGCCTCGAACTCATTGGCTGCTGCGGCTGCTTCCAGTTCCTCAGGGCTGGGCGCCCCCGTCAATGCGTCGTTAGCGCCGATAGGTTGTTGATTTTGTTCAGGTGGTGTTGGTTCAGGCATGCTGGGAAACAGGTTTTTTGTTAATGCAGACCACTAACTGGGGCTCGCAAAACCCTTTTCAAGAGCAGGGTGATTGGCCAGATACATAAAAGTTCCAGAAGGGTGGATGGACGCGCACAGCGCTACATATTTAGGAGCTGCTCGCGCACGTTGTCATTGGCCAAAAGCCATAAATGGGGTCTAAATCGGGCTTGGACCCGCATTTTTGATGCTTTCGGCCCGGTTTTCCATTAAAGTAAGGAGACTAAGTATTTTGACAGCCAAGCAGGAGACAAAACAATGACACATCGCCCTTTCTGGAGTTCAGGCCCATGGCTCTGGGTACTGGTCATCAGCACGCTGCTGTGCGCGCCGTTGGCTCAGGCTCAAACGGCCGCAGCCTACCCCAACAAGCCTATCAAACTGATTGTGCCCTTCCCCGCAGGCGGTGGCGGTGACACGCTGGCGCGGCTGGTCATGTTGCGTGCTGCCAAGGAACTGGGCCAGCCCATCGTGGTGGAGAACCTGGGCGGTGCGGGCGGCAACGTGGGAAGCGCAGCAGCAGCCAAAGCGCCAGCCGATGGCTACACCCTGCTGTATGGCACCAATGGTACGCTGGCGATCAACCACACGATTTACAAGGCACCGGGTTTTAGTCCAATCAAAGACTTTGACCCGGTCACCCAACTCACCAGCATTGCCGCCATGGTGGTGGTGCGCCCAGGTTTGCCCGTCAATTCAATGGCTGAGCTGACCCAACTGCTCAAAGCCAACCCGGGCAAGTACACCTTTGGCTCGGCGGGTAATGGCACCACCTCGCATCTTGCGGGAGAGATTTACAAATCAAGCGCGGGCCTGGCGGTGGTGCACATTCCGTACCGGGGCGGAGCTCAGGCCATGACCGACCTGATGGGCGGGCAGGTGGACATGATGATTGAGGTCATGCCCAGCGCTGCACCGCAAGCGAGGGCAGGGCGCATCAAACCACTGGCGGTGTCTACCGCCAAGCGCGCACCCGGCTGGCCCGACGTGCAGACCATGGCGGAGTCTGGGCTGAAGGGTTTTGATGTGAGTGCGTGGGACGCGATCGTGGTGCCTGCGGGGACGCCCCGGTCCATCGTTGACAAACTCAATGCTGCCATACGCGCTGCTCTGACCGACCCGGAACTGCGCGCCCAACTGGCAGCGCGCGGTACCGAGGTGGCGCCTGGCACCCCAGAAGAACTAACTCAACACATCAGCCGCAACCTCAAGCTGTGGGGCGACGCGGTCAAACGTTCAGGAGCCTCTGTTGACTGATATGACTGACCCGCTCATCGGCTTGCCGCCTGGCCTGAGCCCGGCCATTACGCAAACCAAAAACTACTTTGCAGCGCTTGAAAACTTTCAGCGCACCTTTGCCTTCAAGCAGGGCGACAAGGTTTTGCTGCTGACGGACCCATTGCTCGATGTGCGGGTGACAGACGCCATCATGGGCCTGGCCAAAGCGCGGGGTGCAGTCGTCCGGCAGTTGATGGAAGCGTCCAGCCAGATCACGGCGGTGCCAGAAGCCGCCCAGGCGCTGGTGGCTGAGGCTGACTTTGTGGTGTCCACCTGGTTTTGCTCGATTCTTGACCCGTTCTTCATTGCGCAACGCGCGCGTGGTCAGCGCTGGGTCAAGATCACTTACTTTCGCGATCTGGATTTGCTGCACACCCCGCAGGCGCGCTTTCCGGCAGAACTGGTCGGCGAGGTCATCCGTGCCACCGCCGCACGCCTGCCAGCGGGTAAAGATTTCACCGTTCAGTTTGCTGACGAGCGCGGTACTGATTTTTCGATCGGCTACACACCTGACATGCGCCAGGCGCTGCTGGGCAGCAACCGCTGGCGCGGCAAAATGTTTGCCGACGAGCCGGGCTGCTACGTGCACTACCTGCCCACCCACGGCCCGAATCTGTGGGACCGCACCGCCCACCGCAACGATGCCAATGCGCCCGTCACCATGTCAGGCACGCTGTACCCCGAATGGGCGGTGGGTTTTGCCAAACCCTTTGCAGAACGCATTGGCTGCCGCTTTGAAAGCGACACGATTGTGGAGGTGACGGGCGAGTCCAGCGAGGCGGCGATTTTGCGCGACATGCTGGTCGGCGGGCGCCTGATTGAACTCGGCTGCGGCTTTAACCCCAAGGCACCGCGCCACACGATTTACCCTGCGGGCTCCAACGCGCCGGGTGCACTGCACTTTGGCATTGATCTGGCCCGGCCAAGCGACTACATTTTGCGCACCATGCCCCAGTGGGAAGAGCCCCCCATCCACATGGACCTGGTTTGCCTGGACAGCACCGTGACCGTCGATGGTGTGCCATTGATTGAGGCCGGGTTTTTAAGCGCGCTGCGCGATGCGAATGTGCGTTCAGCTGCGTCCATGTACGGCAACCCGCTGGAACTGCTCGAGACCGCTATCTGATTTGATGAATGGGGCGAGCAGAAATAAAAAAACAGGCCGAGGCCTGTTTTTTTATACGTGTTGATCAGCGCCTTATTTCAGCGATTTACTTTTTCTTGGCGGTGCTGGCTTTGGCCAGGCTATTGACCCATTTTCCAGCGAAAGCGGGGAGCTCGCCCATGCGCTTGAGCAGGTCTGCACCAAGTGTTGTGAGGGTGTAGCCGCTGGTGCCGTGGGTCATCAGGCCTGCTGCGCGGAGTTCCTTGATGCGGGTGTTCAGTGTGTTGGGGGTAATGCTGCCAATGCTGTCTTGTAGCAGGCGAAAAGTTTGCGGGTGGCCGTCTTTCAGGGCCCACAAAACGCGCAGTGCGTAACGTGATTCAAGCAGTTCCAGCAATTGCCCTACGGCAGCGGTTTCTTTGGCACTCATTGGTTTTTTCCTCGGGTCTGATTTTTCGTCACAGTTTAGTCATATCCTGGCGTTTAGCCTGATGCATGTAAGAGAATATACCGCAAAAAACCGCATCTGCTACCAGTTTTATAGCTGCTCGCACCCGAATCTATTGGACTGTGGGCTTTAAACGACCTTACGACTACTGATAAACCCGAATCGCAGCATTTTTGCAACTGATTTGCTTGCTTTTTCCAATGATCGCGCCGCGATCTTTTCTGCGGAATGTTGAGGGCGACCTGAGGCGAGCAAGTCATCGTACAACTAGCTGCCATTTTTTTGAGGCTGCACCGTGTGTGAGTTTTTGCCTTTGCGCAGGCGTTCACGGCTGTTGGACAAGTGAGTTCGCATCGCGGCTCGCGCCGCCTCCGTGTCCTGGTTTTTGATCGCACTGTAGATGCTTTCGTGCTCGCTGTGCACGCGCTGCAAATAATTCAACCGGCCTTCAGGCGCGTTTTGCGTGGTGTTGACTCGGGTACGCGGAATGATCATGGTGCCCAGATAAGTCATCAGGTCCGCAAAGTGACGGTTGCCTGTTGAGCGGGCAATTTCCATGTGAAACTGAAAGTCGGGCGGCACGCCGTCCGAGTCCCGGTGTATGGCAGCCTCAAAAGCCTGCAATGCCGCTTCCATGGCGGCAAGGTTTTCAGGCGTCCTCCTTTGGGCGGCGAGGCCTGCGGCTTCTGTTTCAAGGCTGATCCGTAGCTCCAGCACGGCAATCACGTCATCAATCGTGGCAAAACTTTCTGCGGTGATTTTGAAGTTGCCAGCGTCACTTGCCGCCAGCACAAAGGTGCCAATACCGTGCCGCGTTTCTACCAGACTGGAGGCCTGCAGTTTGGACAACGCCTCGCGCACCACGGTACGGCTGACATCAAAGCGGGCCATGATGTCGGCTTCTGTAGGCAGTTTTTCACCCGGCACCAGATGGCCTTCGCGAATGCTCGCGGCCAGGCTGTCCACGATTTCAGTGACCAGACCGCGGGGTCTGCGCGCCTGCATCACCGATGCAGGCGCTGCACGGTGAGGTGGGCTAGGGGTTTTCCTTGAGAGCATGAATAAATGATTGACAAGCGCAGGTGGGACATTGAAAATCCCGAGTCATCAGACAACTAACAACTCGAGTGCTGGCCTGACTGTAGCGAAGTTTTTTAAAAAAAGCCAGACACTTCAATTGACCATTTATTCATGACGATTCATTCACATCACAGGCTGTTGCTGACAGGCGCAGCAGGCGGGCTGGGCAAGGCACTGCGAGAGCGACTCAAAGCAAACTGCACGGTTCTGCGCTTGTCTGACCGGGAAAATCTGGGGGTAGCGGGCGAGGGTGAAGAGGTGCTGAATGCCGACCTGGCCGACAGCGCCGCCGAACGCGATGGTGCAAGAAACCAATGCGATTGTTCATTTGGGCGGCGTCTCGGTTGAAGGTCCGTTTGGCCCGATTTTGCAAGCCAACATTCTGGGTGCGTACAACCTGTATGAAGCAGCCCGTGTTCATGGTGTCAAGCGCATTGTGTTTGCCAGCTCCAACCACGTCACCGGCTTTTATCGACAAGACCAAACCATCACCAGCGACGCACCGCCGCGCCCTGACGGCCTATACGGCCTGAGTAAAGCCTTTGGTGAAGACCTGTCGCGCCTGTACTTTGACCGCCACGGAATAGAGACCGCCTGCATTCGCATTGGCTCGTCTTTCCCGGAGCCACGCGACCGCCGCATGCTGGCGACCTGGCTGAGCTTTGACGATTTGTACCGACTGATCACGGCTTGCCTGACCACCCCTGTGTTGGGTCACAGCATCGTTTTTGGCATGTCTGATAACGCCGTGACCTGGTGGGACAACAGCCGCGCCAGGCATATCGGCTATGTCCCGCAAGACAGTTCTGATGTTTTTCGCGCTGATGTGTATGCACGAACGCAGCCGCCCGACCTGAGTGACCCGGTGGCGATTTACCAGGGTGGCGGGTTTGTCAAGGCCGGGCCGTTCGGCTTTTAATCATGACGCACCTTGCAGTAGAGGCTGAGCTGGTTGTCGACGCACAAAATGGTGTCGGCGAAAGCCCGGTGTGGGTGGCCGCAGAACAGGCGGTGTACTGGGTCGATATTCCAGCATGCACCTTGAACCGCTGGGATGCCGCCAGCGGGCAAACACGACACTGGCGAGCGCCAGAAATGCTGGCCTGCATTGCACCGGCTGGCGCGGGCCGCTGGGTAGCGGGTATGCAAACAGGCGTGTTTTCGCTTGCAGCATGGCCCGAGGGTGCATTGGCTGCAACGGCTGTCGCAAGCGTGGCGCATGACCAGGGAGGCATGCGCTTTAACGATGGCCGCTGCGACAGGCAAGGGCGGTTTCTGGCGGGCACGATGGTGATGGACATGTCTCTGGCCTCACCTGCAGGTCAGATTTACCGGCTGGATGCAGGCGGCCTGACATCGTTGCTCGGCGGCTTCATCACACCCAACGGCATGGCTTTCAGCCCTGACGGCAAGACCATGTACTTGTCAGACTCACATCCTTCGGTGCAGCGGGTGTGGGCCTTTGACTACGACCCCACCACCGGCACGCCATCCCATCGACGTGTATTTATCGACATGAACGAGCACCCTGGCCGGCCTGATGGCGCAGCCGTTGACAGCGATGGCTGCTACTGGATTTGCGGTAACGATGCTGGCTTGATTCACCGTTTTACGCCTGCTGGCAAGCTGGACTATTCGCTGGCCGTTCCTGTTAGAAAACCAGCCATGTGCGCGTTTGGCGGCGGCGGGCTCGACACGCTTTTCGTGACATCGATTCGCCCGGGGGGCGCTGACTTGTCTGACCAGCCGCTGGCCGGTGGTGTGTTTGCGCTGCGCCCCGGCGTGCGCGGGCTGCCCGAACCGGTGTGCTCCGTATCGCCTGCAGCGGGTGCAGCATCACTTTCCCATCTACCTTTTTAACCACCAGAAAGAGACGAAACCATGAAGAAAAAACAAACCCTGCTCAGCCTTGTTGCCACGCTGGCGCTGGCTCCCTTGGCTGGACTGGCGACTGAATTTCGCTCGTCGGATATTCACCCCGATGGCTACCCAACGGTAGACGCTGTCAAGTTCATGGGTGAACGGCTGAAGGTTTTGACCAACGGCAAACACAGCATCAAGGTGTTTAACAACAGCGCTTTGGGCAACGAAAAAGACACCATTGAGCAGACCAAAATCGGGGCCCTGGCCATGACCCGCGTGAATATTGCGCCGATGAACAACATCTGCGCTGAAACCCAGGTTCCAACCATGCCTTTTCTGTTCCGTTCGACGGCGCACATGCGTACTGTGCTGGACGGCCCGATCGGCGAGGAAATCCTGGCGTCGTGTGCACCACAGGGCTTTATCGGTCTGGCTTACTACGACAGTGGCGCGCGTTCGCTCTACACGGCCAAGAAGCCTATCCGCAACCTGGCTGATGCCAAAGGCATGAAGATTCGTGTTCAGCAGTCTGACCTGTGGGTAGCGTTGCTTGAAGCCATGGGCGCCAACGCGACCCCCATGCCTTTTGGTGAAGTCTACACAGCGCTTAAAACGGGTCTGGTGGATGGTGCTGAAAACAACTACCCATCGTTTGAGAGCTCACGCCATTTCGAAGTGGCCAAGTTCTACTCGATCACCGAGCATTCGCTGGCGCCCGAAATGCTGCTGTTCTCCAAGCGCACCTGGGACACGCTCAGCGCTGACGACCAGAAAGCTATTCGCCAGGCCGCGAAAGAGTCTGTGCCTTACATGCGCAAGTTGTGGGATGAGCGTGAAGCCAAGTCAAAGGCGATTGCACTGGCAGGTGGCGCGCAGTTTATCGACGTTGACAAGGCTTCGTTTCAGAACGCGATGAAACCTGTGTATGACAAGTTCATGGTTGACCCAAAACTGAAGTCGCTGGTCAAGCGCATTCAGGACACCAAATAAAACGGATGTGAAATTCCTCCTCCTTGCCGGTGCAGTGGTGCCGACGGAGGAGGGCTTTCAGTACGAGAACAAAACACCAGGCCCCAGAAATCTGGAGTGGTCAGAGCATCTTTTCCTTCAACACCGGACCCGCAGTCTGGACTCATTTATGTACACAACTATTTGCCGCAAGCTCGCCCGTGCCTGCATGTGGCTGGGCATTTTCGGGCTTATCGCAGTGATCTGCGCTGTTAGCTGGCAGGTGTTTGGTCGCTATGTGCTGAACAACACACCTACGTGGGCTGAAAGCCTGGCATTGTTGCTTGTGATTTACGTCACCATGCTGGGTGTCGCTGTGGGCGTGCGCGATGCAGGCCACATTGGTCTTGAGTCGCTGCTGGTGCTTGCACCTGAGTGGTTGCGGCTGAAGATGGAATACCTGATTCACCTACTTGTGATGGTGTTTGGTGCCGCGATGGCCTGGAACTGCGGCTACCTGGCTATCTCTGTATGGAGCTACCGCCTGCCCACCCTGTGGATTTCCGAGGGCTGGAAATATGTACCTGCCACCGCGGCGGGCGTCCTCATTGTGATGTTCTGCATTGAACACATCATCGCGCTGGCCCAGGGCCGCGAAGTCGAACCCGCCTGGGGCTGAACAGATATGACTATTCCTCTTCTTATTCTTTGCCTCTCGTTCACGCTTTTTCTGCTGCTCGGGGTGCCGGTCGCCTTTTCAATTGGCCTGTCTGCACTTGCCACGCTGGCCTATGAAGGCTTGCCACTCGCGGTTGGCTTCCAGCAGATGACGTCCGGCATGGGCATCTTCTCGTTTCTGGCCATTCCGTTTTTCATTTTTGCCGGTGAGCTGATGCTTTACGGCGGTATTGCCGACCGCATCGTCAATTTGGCGCGCAATCTTGTCGGCCATGTGCGCGGCGGCCTTGGCATGTCCAACGTGGTGGCTTGTACGCTGTTTGGTGGTGTGTCGGGCTCGCCAGTTGCCGACGTATCGGCCATGGGCGCGGTGATGATCCCAATGATGAAGAAGGAGGGCTACCACGCGGACTATGCGGTCAACGTGACAACCCACGCGGCTCTTGTTGGTGCATTGATGCCCACCAGCCACAACCTGATCATTTATTCACTCGCTGCGGGTGGCAAGGTGTCAATTGCCGCACTGATTCTTGCCGCACTGGTGCCGGCGGCCATTCTGACCATCTGTAATCTTGCTGCCGCTTATCTGGTCGCAGTCAAGCGCGGGTACCCTGCGGGCAGCTTTCCGGGCTGGGCGATTGTGGCCCGCTCGCTGGCGGCTGCTCTGCCTGGCCTCTTTATTGTGGTGCTGATTCTGGGCGGCATTTTGTCTGGCGTTTTTACGGCAACAGAGTCTGCGGCGGTAGCGGTGCTCTACGCACTGGCCTTGACGATCTTTGTGTACCGCACTCTAAAGTGGGAGCATTTCATCAAGGCGGCCAGCAAGGCGGTCAAGACCACCGGCGTCATTTTGCTGCTGATCGGTATCTCCAGCACCTTTGGCTACCTGATCAGCCTGTATGGCGTTGCACAGCTGACCGGTGAAATGCTGTCGCAGATCACCACCACGCCGTGGGTCATCTTTCTGCTGATTAACGTCATTTTGTTTGTGCTGGGTACCTTTCTGGACATGGCGGCCACCATTTTGTTATGCACGCCGATCTTTTTGCCAATTGCACAGTTCTACGGCATGAGTTCGGTGCAGTTCGGCATCGTGTTGCTGATCAACTGCGCGCTTGGCCTGAACACGCCGCCTGTCGGCACCACCCAGTTTGTGGGTTGTGCAATTGGCGGCGTGTCGGTGGGCACCGTGATGCGCACGATCTGGCCGTTTTACGGTGCGCTGATTTTTGCACTTGCGCTGGTCACATTTGTGCCGTCCTTCTCGATGTGGCTGCCTGGCTTGTTCATGACCGTTGGCAAATAAAGAGGGCTGTCTGCCCATCCTGCCATGACCACTTCGCATGCCATCCGGCACATTCGCATCACGCCGATTGCTTTCCGTGACCCGCCGCTGCTGAATGCGGCGGGCATACACGAGCCCTGGGCGCTTCGGTCCATCATCGAGCTGGAAACCGACTCGGGCTTGGTCGGCATCAATGAAAGCTACGGCGACCTGTCCATGCTGGAAGCGCTGACCAAAGTGGCGCCCACGCTGGTCGGGCTGTCGCCCTGGTCGATCAACGCGATGGAAACGCGTGTCGCTGCAATGGTCACCCCGCCCCCGCAGACAGAGTCTGAATTTCTTGGCCAGCAGGTGTCGCTGGCGCCCGGCACCCATGTGTCCAAAAATGTCGCCAAGGTGGTCAGCGCGTTTGAGGTTGCGATGCTGGACTTGCAGGGCCAACTGGCTGGCGCACCGGTGGTGGACCTGCTGGGCGGCCCGGTCCGTGACCGGGTGCCGTTTTCAGCCTACCTTTTTTATAAATACGCCGAACATATTGAAAAACCCTATCCGCACGATACCTGGGACGAGGCGCTCACGCCAGAGCAATTGGTGGCACAAGCGCGCCGCATGATTGATGTGTACGGCTTCAAGAGCATCAAGCTCAAGGCTGGTGCGCTACCACCCGATGAAGAAGCGGCTGGACTGCTCGCGCTTGCTGAAGCTTTCCCGGGCATGCCGCTGCGTATTGACCCCAACGCCAACTGGAGCGTGGCGACCAGCTTGCGCATCGTCGACAAACTGCGCGGCGTGCTGGAATATTACGAAGACCCCGCGCCGGGCCTGGAGGGCATGGCGGCCGTGGCGCGCCAAATGGAGCGGATGGGCGAGGTGCCGTTAGCCACCAACATGGTGGTCACCGATTTCACTGAATTTCGACGCAATGTCGACATGGGCTGCCCCGTGAAAATTGTGCTGAGCGACCACCACTATTGGGGCGGTCTGCGCGCCACGCAGCAGCTGTCGCGGCTGTGCCGTACTTTTGATCTGGGGCTGTCGATGCACAGCAACTCGCATCTGGGCATTAGCCTGATGGCCATGACCCACCTGTGCGCCAGCGTGCCGCTGTTGACCTATGCCTGTGACACCCACTACCCGTGGCAGGACGAAGAGGTGGTGGAGGGCGGTCGCCTGTGCTTTGAAGATGGCAGCCTGAGGGTGCCGACAAGCCCCGGCCTGGGTGTCACGCTTGACCGCACGGCCCTGGCCCGGCTGCACGACAACTACCTGCACTGCGGTTTGCGCAACCGGGACGACCTGGCACAAATGCGCAAATACGACCCGGCTTTCACAGGCAAGCAACCCCGTTTCTGAACCGAACCTTCCTTAAACACCCATCACACTCCAAGGACACAACATGCAACGCCGTACCCTCATTCACACTGCTGTCGCCGCCACTGCTGGCAGCTTGGTGAGCCTGCCCACATTTGCACAAAGCACGTGGCCCACGGGCAAGGCCATCACGTACAGGGTGCCGTTCCCGCCCGGCGGCAACACCGATACGCTGGCCCGCCTCATCGCGCAGCCGCTGTCCACAGCGTTGGGTACGCCCGTGGTGATTGACAACAAGGGCGGTGCGGGCGGTAGCGTCGGCTCGGCCATTGCGTCGCGCGCGCCGGCTGACGGCTACATGATTCTGGGCGGCACCATCAGCTCGCATTCGATCAATGGCAGCCTTTACACCACGCCCATAGGCTATGACATGGTCAAGTCGTTTGCGCCGGTGGCCATGTTGGGCGCAGCCCCGCTGCTGCTGGTGGTGCCCGCCAACAGCCCTATGCGCACGCTGGACGACGTTCTCAAGGCTAGCCGCGCCAAAAACGGCGGTCTGACCTCGGGCTCACCAGGTATTGGTACCTCGCCACATATGGCGCTGGAGCTGCTGGCCGCCCAGTCGGGTGTCAAGTTCACGCATGCACCCTATAAGGGTTCAGGCCCTGCTGTTCAGGACGTCATAGGCGGGCAGCTCGACATGATGTTTGACACCGGCCTGGTCGTGGGACCCCACATCCAGAGCGGTCGACTGCGCCCGATTGCCATCACGGGCAGCCAGCGGGTGCCCAGCTACCCCAATGTGCCGACCATCGCCGAGAGCGGCCAGAAGGGTTTTGACATGGTGTCCTGGCAGGCCATGTTCGTGCC
>JANNYZ010000203.1:0-24461 GCA_031410335.1 Polaromonas sp.
CCGGTGAGCAGCTCGTACAAGGTGGCACCGAGCGAATAGAAATCGGCCCGGCTCCGCATAGCGCTTTGAGCAGTTCCCAACGCTTTGCCGTCAGCACTTGCCAGAGAAGCTCAGGCGTGGCGAAGGCAATGCGGGTGTTGCGCTCAGGCTTGCCGGACTTCCATGACTGCAAAAAGCCGGCCATGGACTCGTCTGGCGAAGTAACTTCAAGAATGACTGTTTTCATGGTTCCACCTTGCTATGTCTTTTTGAAAATCAACGATCAGCATGTCTGGTGATACGAACTGGTAGTCGCTTTCAAGCACGCCAAAATGTCGATGGTCGCCTTTGCCAATCTCGTTGTCGTAGCGCACCACGCAAACCGCGTCAACGACGTAGGCTAGCCGGTACTTGAAATCGTGGTCAGAGCCTGCAACAGGCTTTGGTACTTGCCAAAGCACCAATTCAGCAAAAGAGGAGGGCGAGTAAACGATGCGTCGTCGTGCAATCAGCGTTGCATTCATGTTGGAGATCATGACAACAGATGAGCGTTGTTGTCAATTGCTCCAACATCAGCGTTTGAATCATCAGGACGTCAACAACCCATCAACCGCCTGAAACATCGCCTGCCGGGCCTGGCTGATGATCTGGCCGCGCCACAGATCGGTGTCTGTGTAAAAGGCGGTCATCATCTGCGCCTTGATCTGCTGGGCCAGCGCCGCAGGTGCTTCGGGATGGTTGTTCAGCCAATGCTCGGCGCGCAGGGCTTGCATCATGTCGAGGATAGGCAGCGTGCCGTATTCAAGCGCAATGCCGGTGTACTCGGCCTGCGGCGCTTCCTGGTAAACCGAATGCCACATCAGGCCGGTTAAAAAAGCCGAGGTGGATGAGCCGTCGTAAATCGACGTGAGGGGTGTCGCGGCATTGCCGTTTTGGCCGCCGCCCCACCAGGCGCGTGCGCGTGCCATAGCAGCGGGGTCATCGCGGCCCGCCCAAATGCGTTCGCCCACGCCGCTTTCGCCCAAACCCGTGTGCAGGTCGATCCAGCCGATACGCTTGGCTTGCGCGGCGTGCTGGCGCAGCACGTGGCGCAAGGTCAGGTTGCTCCAGGTGGGGCTGTTACCACCGTAGAACAGACCGTCAGGAAATTCGTGCTGGCCCTGGGTGATGGCCGACTGGAAGGCGGCTTCGCCGTTTTTGGCGATGAAGTTTTGGGTCGCTTGCAGGTTGGCGGCATCGGGTGGCCAGTGCTCAGGCAAGGCCAGCGCATGCAGCGCACGGTAGGCCGCGTTGTCTGGCAACGGCTGGGTAAAGTCCTGAAAATTGCGGTTCAGGTCCACGTTTTCGTGGGTGGTGCGGCGAATGTGCGAAAAGCCATACGGATTGAGTGCATGGATGTACAGCACCGCTGTGCCTGACGCGCGTGCTTTTTCAAGCCAGTCGGCATCATGCAGCGCAAACACCTGCACACCACTGCCGCAATAGCCCTCAACACCGTGGCAGGCGCTGCTGATGATGAGCAGGTTTTGCGCATCCATGGGGCCATCACGCGCAACGTCCATGGCCAAATCTTCGCCATCACGGCCCTTGAGGGGGTGGACGTGTGACTGCACAGTCATGCCTGCGGTGGCCGCCGCTTCTAAAAACTTGACGCGAGCCTGTGCGTAGCTGCTGGAGAAGGCTTTGGGGACAGAAATCATCGGTTTTTACCTATAAAAACGGGCTTTAGCCCAATAGATACGTGCGCCAGCAGCTCCTGAATGTATAGCAAATGAAGTGCTGCTCAGTCTTCACGCAGCCGCATAAAACTGGCAAAACGGGGGATTCCGCTGTCGTTCAAGCCGCGAAATCGGTAGGTAACCAAGCTACCCACGGCTGGCGGGCTTTGCCGCTGCGCGTCGGTAAAACCCGTACCCAGCTTAAAGCGCCGGGCGGCTTTGCCATCCACGCCCGGCATCTCTACCAGCAGCGCACCCAGCTGGCCTGCGTACTTGCCCTTGCCGGGGATGTGCCCCACCACTTTGGCTTCAGCATCGTCATGCGTTTTGACTTTCAGCAAATCGTCGTTGCGCACGCCTTTGTACAGCGAGTTTCCCCGGTGCAGCATCAGCCCTTCAGCACCTGCCTTGGTGAGTTGATTGAGCTGGTGTTGGAGTGCGGCGTGGCTGGCAACTTTGCTCTGCGCTACGGCCACTACCCACGGTACGGCCATTTTGCCAACGACGCTGTTCAGGGTCGAAAGACGTTCGGTAAACGGGCCCGGCTCGGCAGGCAAGTCAAACACCATAAAGCGCATACCCCGCCAGGCCGCATCGTCAGGGCTTTGCTGGCGCACGGTAGACACCGCTTTTTGAAACTGCCCACGCCCGGCCCACAGCTCGCCGTCCATCGGCGTGGCTGGCCAGTTGGCGGTAAACCACGCAGGCGCGTTAATGAGCTGGCCGCCTCGGGTGAGCAGCTTTTGCCCATCCCAGAAGCCGCGAACGCCGTCGTATTTCTCGGACACCCAGTAGTCAGCCAGCTGCACGCCAGGGTGATACACATTGGCCAGCATGAGGGGCGGCTTGACGTCCGCAGCCAAGGCTGTGGGCAGCGCGCTGTAGCCAAATGCTGCAATCAGCACAACTGCAATGCTATGCTTTAAGTAGCTGCTTGCGCACGTTTTCATTGGTCTAGAGCCTGATTTAAGGGGTGAAAATGAAGGTTTTCAAGCATTTTCAACCTTGGGTTGCCAATTACGCGGCGCTGACCGGCTCGGCAATTCCGCCCACCACCTGGCTAAAGCCTCCATCGACATAGGTGATTTCCGCGGTCACGCCGCTGGCCAAATCGCTCATCAAAAACGCCGCCACGTTGCCCACTTCTTCAATCGTCACGTTGCGGCGCATCGGTGCTGCGGCCGCGACTGCGCCCAGGATTTTGCTGAAGCCCGCAATACCACTGGCGGCCAGGGTTTTGATCGGCCCGGCGCTGATGCCGTTGACGCGGATGTTTTTCGGGCCGAGTGATTCAGCGGTGTAGCGCACCGATGCCTCCAGACTCGCTTTGGCCAGGCCCATGGTGTTGTAGTTGGGCAGCACGCGCAGCGCGCCCAGGTAGGTCAGCGTCAGCAGGGCTGATTTGTCGTTCAGGTAAGGCAGGGCTGCTTTGGCCATCGCCGGGAAGCTGTAGGCGCTGATGTCATGGGCGATTTTGAAGCCCTCGCGCGACAAGCCTTCCAGAAAGTCGCCTGAAATCGCTTCTTTCGGCGCAAAGCCAATGCTGTGAACAAAGCCGTCAAACTTGGGCCAGACTTTGGCCAGGTCGGTAAAGAGTTGCGTGATTTGCTCGTCGCTGCCCACGTCGCAATCAAAGATGAGGGTGGAGTCAAAGTCGGCCGCAAACTCGGTAATGCGGGCCTTGAAGCGCTCGCCCACATAGGCAAAGGCCAGTTCAGCACCCTGGGCCTTGCAGGCTTTGGCAATGCCGTAGGCAATCGAGCGGTTGCTCAGCACGCCGGTAATCAATAATTTTTTGCCAGTTAAAAAACCCATGACGTATTCCTTGTGAAAAATCTTGCAGAATTGTGACATGCGCTTGGTTCTGGTTTCCCTGATGTCGATGGCTTGCCTGATGGGTTCGGCCAGCGCTTGGGCGGCTCACGCCTATGCCCAGTTTGGCGACATCAAATACGCGCCGGGCTTCAGCCATTTCAGCTACGTCAACCCGGCCGCGCCCAAAGGCGGAGAGATCCGCATGGTGCCGCCCACGCGCCCCACCAACTTTGACAAGTTCAACCCCTTTACGCTGCGCGGCACCGCCCCTTACGGCATTGGCACGTTGATGGTGGAAAGCCTGCTGGTCGGTAATTCTGAAGAGCCCACCACCGCTTATGGGCTGCTGGCAGAGGATGTTGAAGTCGCCCCCGACAAGCTGTCAGCCACCTTCAGGCTGCACCCCAAGGCCAGGTTTCATGACGGCTCACCTGTACTGGCCGCTGACGTGCTGCATTCGTATACCCAGCTCGTCAGCAAGCTGGCCGCGCCGCAGTTCCGCACGATTTATGCAGAGGTCAAAGGCGTGGTGGTCGTCAGCGAGCGGGTGGTGCGCTTTGACTTTGCCACGCCCAACCCGGAGCTGCCGCTGGTGGTGGGCGGCATGCCGGTGTTCAGCGCAAAGTGGGGTGGGGGCAAACCGTTTGACAAAATCGTGGCCGACATCCCGATTGGCTCTGGCCCCTACAAACTGCCCAACAACAAAATGGGCCGCGACATCACCTACGTGCGTGATGCCAATTACTGGGCGGCAGACTTGCCCACGCGCAAGGGGCAGTTCAATTTTGACCGCATCACCTTCAAGATTTACCTGGACGAAACCTCGCGTTTTGAAGGGCTGAAGGCGGGTGAATATGACTTCATGCGCGAATTCATCTCCCGCAACTGGGCGCGGCAGTACACGGGCAAGCAATTTACCTCGGGCGAGCTGGTCAAGCGCGCGTTTGAAAACCGCAACCCGGGCGACTTTCAGGGTTATGTGTTTAACCTGCGCAAGCCGAAGTTTCAGGACGTTCGTGTCAGGCAGGCAATTGGTCTGGCGCTGGACTTTGAGTGGATGAACCGCCAGCTTTTTTACGGCATTTACAAGCGCGTAAATGGCTACTTCCCGAACAGCGAATTTCATGCTGAAGGCTTGCCCAAACCAGACGAGCTGGCGCTGCTGGAGCCGTTGCGGGACAAACTGAAACCCGAGATTTTTGGCCCCGTGCCAGTGGGTGCAAGCACCGCACCTCCTGGCAGTCTGCGGGAGAACCTGCGCAAAGCCCAGACGCTGCTCAAAGAAGCAGGCTGGGAATACAAAGACGGCTCGCTACGCAATGCCAAGGGCGAAGCCTTCACGATGGAGTTCTTGAACGACCAGCCGTCGCTGATCCGTGTCGTGGGGCCGTTTCAAAAGGCGCTTGAAAAGCTGGGCATCACGTTGACGTACCGCGTGGTTGATTTTTCATTGGCCAAGCAAAAAATGGATGCGTTCGACTTTGAAGTCACCACCACACGCCTGCCAGGCTCTACAGCTCCGGGCGGTGAGCTGATTGAACGCTTTGGCTCAGAGGCCGCCAAAACGCCGGGCTCGTCGAACGTCTGGGGCATTGCTGACCCGGCAGTTGACGCGCTGTTGCAAAAAATAGTGACTGCCACCACGCGGCCTGATTTGTCTGCCGCCACGCGCGCGCTTGACCGGGTGCTGACGCATGGCCACTACTCGGTGCCGCAGTATTACGGCGATGCGTTTTTGATTGGCTATCGGCCGGGTCAGTTTGTGCTGCCCGCTGTTATTCCACCGTATTACGACGCGGGCAATTGGGCGATGAGCACCTGGTGGCCGTCCGCCAAGAACAAGTAACCATCATGGCCAGCTACATCCTCAAACGCCTGCTGCTGATGATTCCGACCCTGTTCGGCGTGCTGCTGCTGACCTTCGCCATGGTGCAGTTTGTGCCCGGCGGGCCGGTCGAGCAAATGGTGGCGCAGTTGCAGGGCCGTGACTCGGGTGGTGAAAGCGCCGCCGCATCCGGCGCGGGCTATCGGGGCAGGCAGGGCGTAGACGCCAAGCGCGTTGAAGAAATCAAGGTGCTGTACGGCTTTGACAAGCCTGTGCATGAACGCTTTTGGCAGATGCTGGGGCAGTTTGCGCGCTTTGACCTGGGGAAAAGCTTTTATCAAAACAAGGACGTGTGGCAACTCGTCAAGGAAAAGCTGCCCGTGTCCATCAGCCTCGGTTTGTGGACGTTTTTCATCAGTTACTTGATAGCCGTGCCGCTAGGTGTGGCCAAGGCGGTGCGGGCAGGGTCGCGCTTTGACTTCATCACCAGCCTCGTCGTTCTGGTCGGTTACGCGATTCCCGGCTTTGTATTGGGCGTGGCGCTGCTGGTGGTGTTTGGCGGGCAGTTGCAGTGGTTCCCGCTGCGAGGGCTGACGTCCAGCAACTGGGAAACGCTGAGCTGGGGCGCAAAAATCACCGATTACCTGTGGCACATCACGCTGCCTATCATTGCGATGGTGCTGGGCAGCTTTGCCGTAACGGCGGTACTCACGAAAAATTCGTTTCTGGAAGAAATCCGTAAGCAATACGTGCTGACGGCGCGGGCCAAGGGCCTGAGCGAGCGGCAGGTGCTGTACAAGCACGTGTTTCGCAATGCACTGATCCCCATCATCACGGGTTTCCCAGCGGCGTTTGTGGGCGCGTTTTTTACCGGGTCGCTGTTGATTGAAACGCTTTTCTCGCTGGATGGGCTGGGGCTGCTGAGTTATGAAAGTGTGATCCGGCGTGACTACCCGGTGGTGCTGGGCACGCTGTATCTGTTCACATTGATTGGGCTGGTGACGAAATTGATCAGCGACCTCTGCTACGTTTTAGTTGACCCACGAGTGAAATTCGACTGATGGCCGCACTTTCACTTTCCCCTTCCAAGCGCGCCTGGCTGCGTTTTAAAAAGAACAGGCTCGGCTTTTGGAGCCTGGTTATTTTTTCAGCGCTGGTGGTGCTTAGCCTGCTGGCGGATGTGCTGTCAAACGACAAGCCGCTGGTGGTCAGCTACAAGGGCAATATCTACTTTCCGATCGCCAAAGACTATTCAGAAAAAACTTTTGATGGCGACTTTGCCACGCCCGCTGACTACCTCGACCCGTTCATCAAAGACAAGCTGACGACCTCGCCCAATTGGGCCATTTACCCACCCAACCCCTACGGCCCCAAAACCATCAATTACTTTGCCAAGTCACCGAATCCGTCGGCACCGTCAAGCGACAACTGGCTGGGCACCGACGACCGGGGGCGTGACCTGCTGGCGCAGCTGATTTATGGCTTTCGGCTCAGTGTGCTGTTTGGCCTGGCACTCACGTTCATTGGTGTGGTGATTGGTGTGATCACCGGGGCGATTCAAGGCTACGCGGGTGGCAAGACGGACCTGGTGGCGCAGCGGTTTATCGAGATTTGGGGTTCGATGCCCGAGTTGTATCTGCTCATTATTTTCAGCGCCGTATTTGCGCCCAGCGTGGCGTTGCTGCTGTTTTTGCTCAGCCTGTTTGGCTGGATGGGTTTGTCGGACTACGTGCGCGCCGAGTTTTTGCGCAATCGCCAACTGGACTACGTTCGCGCTGCGCGGGCGCTGGGCGTGAGCAACCTGCACATCATGTGGCGGCACATCTTGCCCAACAGCATGACGCCGGTGGTCACGTTTTTGCCGTTTCGCATGAGTGCCGCGATCTTGGCTTTGACGTCCCTCGATTTTTTAGGCTTGGGCGTACCGCCGGGCACGCCGTCGTTGGGCGAGTTGTTAAGTCAGGGCAAGGCGAACATTGATGCTTGGTGGATTTCGCTGTCGACCTTTGCGGTGCTGGTCATCACGCTCCTGTTGCTGACGTTTATGGGTGACGCGCTGCGGGATGCGCTGGATCCTCGGAAAGCGGACAAATGAGCAAGTCCCTCCTTGATGTCAAAGACCTGCGCATATCTTTTGCAGGCAAAGAGGTCGTCCACGGCGTCAACTTTTCCATCGCACCCGGCGAGAAGCTGGCGCTCGTTGGTGAATCAGGATCGGGCAAAACCATCACCGCACTCAGCCTGCTGCGCCTGGTGCAAAACGCTGAAGTCAGCGGCAGCGCGGTGTTTCAGTCGTCCAAAGGCGAGGTTGAACTGCTCGGCATGCCCGAGCGCCTGCTGCGCGGCATTCGTGGGCTGGACATTGCCATGATTTTTCAGGAGCCCATGACCGCGCTGAACCCGCTGTTCACGATTGGTAATCAAATTGAAGAAATTTTGGCGTTAAAACAAGGGCTAGCCCAATCTTTACGTGCACAAGCAGCTATCAAATTATTAGCAGATACTGGCATCACCGAGCCCGAACGGCGGGCCACATGCTTTCCGCACCAGCTCTCGGGCGGTCAGCGCCAGCGCGCGATGATCGCCATGGCGCTGGCCTGCCAGCCCAAGCTGCTGCTGGCCGACGAGCCGACGACGGCGCTGGACGTGACGGTACGTACACAAATTCTGGACTTGCTGGGCGACCTGCAGCGCAAAAACGGCATGGCCGTGCTGATGATCACCCACGACTTGAATCTGGTGCGCCGCTTTGCCGACCGCATTTCCGTGATGGAAAACGGCGTGCTGGTGGAGCAGGGCGCGGTCAGAGATGTGTTTGCCAATCCGCAACATGCATATACCCAAAAGCTGATGGACAGCAAGCCGACGCGCGATGTAGAAGAGGTCGCGCCTGATGCTGCCCTACCAGCCGTGATGCAAGCCAAAAACCTGCGCGTCAGCTACCCCGTCAGCGTGCCGGGCTTCAAGGGCTGGTTGAAAACAGGTGAGTTTGTGGCGGTGCAAGGCGCGAGTTTTGAGATTCCCGCTGGGCAAACGCTGGGCGTGATTGGCGAATCGGGCTCGGGCAAGTCCAGCTTGGCCCTCGCCGCGCTCGGCCTGCACCCGTCCAAGGGGGAACTGAGCATGGCAGGCATGGTCTGGAGCAAGAAAGCCGCCAACAACAAAGCCATTCGCAAAGCGGTGCAGGTGGTGTTTCAGGATCCGTTTTCGTCGTTGTCTCCGCGCATGACGATTGAAAGCATTGTGGGCGAGGGCCTGGCCGTGCATCAACCGGAGGTCAAAGCGCTAGAGATGCAGCAGCGCGTTTTGCAGGCACTGCTGGAAGTCGGCATGACCGAGGCGCAGTTCCCCGGCTTGCTCCAACGCTACCCGCACGAGTTTTCAGGCGGCCAGCGTCAGCGCATCGCCATTGCCCGGGCGCTGATGGTCGAGCCGCAGTTGCTGGTGCTGGATGAGCCCACCAGCGCGCTCGACGTGACGATTCAAAAACAGATTTTGCAGCTGCTGCAGCGCCTGCAACGTGAGCGCGGTTTGAGTTATTTGCTGATCACGCACGATGTGGATGTGATTCGCGCCATGGCGCATCAGGTGATGGTGCTCAAGGACGGGCTGGTGCTCGAAGCCGGGCCGTTAGCGCAAATTCTGGATTCACCCGAGCACCCCTACACGCGTACGTTGGTCACCGCTCAGGCTTGAAGGCGCTATAAAAGAAATAGCTGCTCGCGCACGTATCTATTGGTCTGATGCCTGATTTGACCAGTTTTTTGTATGTCTGCAGGCTCGGCCGGTGGCTTGGTAGCATTGCCATCAGCCGTCATAGATTTGGCTCGTGATATGCCAAAACCGTCATATCAGATAGTCGCTATAACCCCCCTGTATTTCAGTCGTGTATGGGTAAGCCGCCTTTTCGATGGGGCCAGTTTCACGTAGCATCCGCGCGATAAAGCTGATATTCGTCAATTCTCAGGAGACCGCCATGATTTCTTTCACACTCAACGGCAAGGCCGTGACCACCAACGCGCCGACCGACAAACCCTTGCTATGGGTGTTGCGTGAGGACTTCAACCTGACCGGCACCAAATTTGGTTGCGGCATTGCCCAGTGCGGTGCATGCACCGTGCATTTGAACGGTGCTCCCACCCGCTCTTGTGTATTGCCTGTGGCTGCAGCTGCCGGAGCCAAAATCACCACCATTGAAGCGATTGGCGCGACCAAAGAAGGCCAGGCCTTGCAAGCTGCCTGGATTGTTGAGCAAGCTCCGCAATGCGGTTACTGCCAGTCGGGCCAGATCATGGCTGCCGCCGGTGTTTTAAAAGAAGCCAAAGCACCCTTGAGCCGTGAACAGGCACTGGAGCGCATGAGCGGCAACGTCTGCCGCTGCGGCACCTACAACCAGATTGCTGCCGCCGTGGTGCGCGCACAAAAAACCTTGACAACAAAGGCGTAAAAATCATGACCACTATGACCATTTCCCGTCGCAGCTTCGTTGTAGGCTCGGGTGCCAGCGCTCTGGGCATCAGTTTTGGTGCCGTGTCATCACTCGCGCCGCAAATGGCGCACGCGCAAAACGCGTCTTTCAGTCCTGTTGCCTGGGTTAGCATTTCGCCTGACAACACAGCCACTATTTATTCCGCAGGTGCGGAAATGGGACAGGGCACCATGACAGCCCTGCCGGTGGTCATTGCAGAAAACATGGAGCTCGACTGGGCCAAAGTCAAAGTCGTGCAGGCACCCCCCGATGCCAAGCGCTTTGGCAATCCCAAATTCGGCGGCGGCATGCTGACCGGCGCGTCGCGCACCGTGCAGGGCTACTACCAGCCGCTGCGGCTGGCGGGCTTGCAAGCCAAACTGGTGATGATTGACGGCGCAGCCAAAATTTGGGGCGTGCCTGCAGACCAGATCACGGCAGAAAAAAGCATGTTGATGCATCGTGCCACCAACCGCCGCATGACCTACGGCGATGTCGCCAAGGTGGCCCAAGCCCCGGCCGAATTGCCCAAGGTCGATAAGTCCATGCTCAAGCCCTTGTCGGCGTTCAAGCTGGTGGCCAACGATGTTCCGCGCGTTGACCTGGCAGGTAAAACCAACGGCATGGCCAAATACGGCATTGACACCCGTTTGCCCGGCCTGCACTACGCCGCCGTGCTGGCGACGCCGGTGCAGGGCGAAAAGCCCGAAAAAATCGACGATGCAGCCGCCAAAGCCGTGCCGGGCGTCAAGGCGATTGTGCCTTTGGCAGGTGGCGTGGCCGTTGTTGCCGACTCGTTTTTTACCGCCATAAAAGCGCGCGATCTGCTCAAGGTGGAATGGTCTAAAACCTCCAAAGCCCGTGCCTACGACTCTGATGTCGCCATCAAGGAATACACCGTACGTGCTGAAAACCTGGCCGATGCAGGCGTGACTTTTCACAGCCATGGCGATGCCGCCAAAGAGCTGGCTGCGGGTACGCGTACCTTCAAGGCGTCGTACACCAGCGAGCACACCTATCACTTCACCATGGAGCCGATGAACTGCACCGCCAAGGTCGATGGCGACATGATTGAGTTGTGGGTGCCCTCACAAACGGTGGGCTTTGTGGTCGGCGGCGTCGCCGCTGCGGGCGGCTTCAAGCCCGAGAACATCAAAGTCAACATTACGCTGCTGGGCGGTGGCTATGGCCGCCGTGTCGAGGCTGAATACGCAGTTGAGGCGGCCCTGATAGCCAAGGCGGTACCGGGCGTGCCGGTGCAATTGATCTGGACCCGCGAAGACGACATGCAGCGCGCCAAGCCGCGCCCCCTGACAGCTCAGCACCTGATTGCGGCGGTGGATGCCAACGGTAAACTGGTAGGCCTTCAGCACCGCGTCACGTCGGAAGGTGTTTATGCACGGATTCTGCCCGGCCCCTTCAAGGCCAGCGGCAACAAGGATTCGCCCGTGATGGAAGGCTCGGAAGGCGTGTACGACATTCCCGGCCACCTGGTACAGCAGTGCCTCGAAGAGCGCGGCGTGGCTTGCAGCTTTTGGCGTGGCGTTGGTCCCGGCTACCTCAAGTTCTCGATCGAAACCATGATCGACGAAATTGCTGTGGCCACCCAGCAAGACCCGCTCAAAATGCGGATGGATCTGACACAAAAATCGCCGCGTGCGCAGGCGGTCTTGCGCGAAGCCGCACAAATGGCCGACTGGAGCCGCGCGCGCACCGGCGGTCGGGCACTGGGCCTGGCTTTTTCTGACACCTGGAACAGTTTTATCGCCATGATCGCCGAGGTGTCGATGAGCCAGGGCAAGCCAGTGGTGCACAACATCTGGGCGGCGGTCGATTGCGGCCATCCGCTCACGCCACGCATCATTCAGACGCAAATTGAAGGCAGCGCCATTTTTGGCCTGTCAGCAGCTTTGGGCGAAAAGTTGACTTACAAAGGTGGTGAACCGCAGCAGAAAAACCTGGGCGCTTACAGCTTGCTACGCGCTGCCCAGACGCCTGTGGTCACCGTCAAGGTCATGCCGACAGACAACGAACCCGGCGGTATTGGCGAAGTGGGCCTGCCGCCGGTAGCCCCAGCGGTGGCCAATGCCATCGCCAAACTGACTGGCAAACGCCTGCGCACCTTGCCGTTCCCGGAAACCGCGTAACGACAGGGTTGCAGGACTTGTTCTAATGAGGGTTTACACGCTATAATCCGTGCTTCACGACCAAATGGGCGGGTTCACACCGCCCATTTTTTTTGGGCGTTTGTTTTTGCATCGCAAGATTATTTGGACAGGTTTTTAGCAAGTAAATGGCAGTTAGCACCACCGACACCATCGCGCAGACCGTTACCGGGCTCGGCTACGACCTGGTGGACGTGGAGCGCACCAAAGGTGGCTTGTTGCGGGTGACGATTGATTTTCCGTATACGGCGGGCATTGAGCAATTTATCAACGCCGAAGATTGCGAAAAAGTCACGCGGCAACTGGTATTTGTACTGGAAGTTGAGGGTGCTGCGTATTCCCGGCTAGAGGTCAGCTCGCCGGGTATTGACAGGCCTTTGAAAACAGAAAAAGATTTTGAGCGTTTTGTGGGCGAGTTGATTGACCTCACCCTGAAAGCGCCTGTGGGTGTGGCGGCAGCGGGCTCCACCGTGTCGGCCAACCAGAAAAAATTTCGCGGCACGCTGGAAAAGCTTGAGCCCGCTGGCTGGCAAGTCGTCTGGAGCGACGAGCCTGAAGTCAAACCTGGCCAAAAGGTCAGCAAAAAAAGAATTCCTGCGCCGCTGCAGGCGCTTGGTTTTACGCTCGATGAAATTGCTACGGCGCGGCTTGCCCCTGTGGTGGACTTCAAAGGCCGCAAACCCAAAGCGCAGCTGCAGCCCGAGACTGATAAAACGATTGAAACGTCTAAACCTGAGATTGAAAGGCCTGTGAAATGAACCGCGAAATGTTGATGTTGGTGGATGCCATCTCGCGCGAAAAAAATGTCGAGCGTGACGTTGTTTTCGGTGCTGTTGAGCTGGCCCTGGCGCAAGCCACTAAAAAGATTTACCCAGGCGAAGTCGATATTCGTGTGGCAGTTGACCGTGACAGCGGCAATTACGAAAGCTTTCGCCGATGGCTGGTGGTGCCCGACGAGGCTGGGTTGCAAAACCCGGAAGCCGAAGAGTTGCTGACCGATGCCCGCGACGAAATCGCCGACATCGAAGAGGGTGACTACATCGAAAAGCCGATTGAAAGCATGCCGATTGGCCGGATTGGCGCCATGGCTGCCAAGCAGGTGATTTTGCAAAAAATTCGCGATGCCGAACGTGAAATGCTGCTAAACGATTTCATGAGCCGTGGCGACAAGATTTTTGTCGGCACGGTCAAGCGCATGGACAAGGGCGACATCATTGTCGAATCCGGCCGTGTTGAAGGCCGCCTGCGCCGCAGCGACATGATCCCCAAAGAAAACCTGCGCTCGGGCGACCGTGTTCGCGCCATGATCATGGAGGTCGACAACACCTTGCGCGGTGCGCCGATTATTTTGTCGCGCTCTGCACCGGAATACATGATTGAGCTGTTCCGCGCCGAAGTACCTGAAATCGAACAAGGCCTGCTGGAAATCAAATCCTGCGCCCGTGACCCTGGCTCGCGCGCCAAGATTGCCGTGTTGTCACATGACAAACGGGTGGACCCGATTGGCACCTGCGTTGGTGTGCGCGGTACCCGCGTGAATGGCGTGACCAACGAGCTGGCCGGCGAGCGTGTGGACATCGTGCTGTGGTCTGAAGACCCGGCCCAGTTTGTGATTGGCGCACTGGCACCCGCCAACGTGTCGTCCATCGTGGTGGACGAAGAGCGTCACGCCATGGATGTGGTCGTGGACGAAGAAAATCTGGCGATTTCGATTGGCCGTGGTGGCCAAAACGTGCGTCTGGCGGCTGAGCTCACGGGCTGGAAAATCAACATCATGACGGCCGACGAATCGGCCGTCAAACAGGCGTCCGAGACTGACACCAGCCGCAAGCTGTTTATGGACAAGCTGGACGTGGATGAGGAAATTGCCGACATCCTGATTGCCGAAGGCTTTACCAGTCTGGAAGAGGTGGCCTATGTGCCGCTGCAGGAAATGCTGGAGATCGAATCGTTCGACGAAGACACAGTGAATGAACTGCGTACCCGCGCCAAAGATGCCTTGCTGACGATGGAAATCGCCAAGGAAGAAAACGTGGATGGCGTGTCCCAGGACCTGCGCGATGTTGAAGGCATCACGCCTGAATTGGTTACAAAACTGAACGCGGCTGGCATTGCCACCCGTGACGATCTGGCCGACCTGGCCACCGATGAACTGACCGACATTACCGGGCAGTCGCCAGAAGAAGCGACTGCATTGATCATGACCGCGCGTGCGCACTGGTTCCTCGATGCCCCGGTGGCCGAGGCTGACAAGCCACCCGTCGCGCAAGAGCAATGATCATGGAGGCCTCAAGGAAAAACACATATGTCAAGTACCACTACCGTTGCGCAATTCGCCGCTGAACTCAATAAATCCACCGCCACGCTGATCGAGCAACTGGCCAGCGCTGGCGTGTCCAAAGGCAGCGCCAGTGATGCCCTGTCTGAATCGGACAAGCAAAAACTGCTGGGATTTTTGCAGGCCAGCCACGGCACTGCCTCGACCGAACGCAAAAAAATCACGCTGGTGAAAAAATCGACCAGCGAAATCAAGCAGGCAGACGCCACCGGCAAAGCTCGCACGATTCAGGTTGAAGTCCGTAAAAAACGCACCTTCATCAAGCGCGAAGAGGGTGCAGACGCACCTGCCGAAGAAATTCCTGCGGCAGCTGTTGAAGCGCAAAATTCTGCGCTGGCTGACGCCGAACTGGCCCGGCGCGAGGACGAAGCCAACCGCCACGCCGAGCTGCTCCGCAGGCAGGAGGCTGATCTGCTGGAAAAGCGCCGTCTGCGCGAAGAGCAGGACGCCAAACAGGCCGAGCAGGAGCGCCTGGACGCGGAAAAAATCGCGGAAGCCGTGGCTCGCGCAGCGCAGGTGTTTGAAAAAGCCAAGCCTGCATCCAGCAAAAAAGCCAAAGAAAAAGACGCGGCTCCTGCAGCTGAGGCGGCCGCGCCCCAGCCCTCTGAAGAGCAAACTGCTGCGCAGGTCCAGGCCGCCGCCGCACTGGCTGCCGCCAAGGCAAAAGCGACCGCTGAGTTTCAGGCTGATGCTGCCAAGTCACTTGAACTTCAAGACCGCCGCAAAAAGGCAGAAGCAGAAGCCGCCAGTATTCGCGCCATGATGAACGCGCCAAAGCGTGTTCTGGTGCCGCATGTGGACCCGAAAGCCGCCATCAAAGGCACGCTGCATAAACCGGCGGCGGGTTCTGTTGCCGCCAAAGCGGGCACCACAGCGCCCGGCGCTGCTGGCAAGAAAGAAATCAAATCTGAAAACCTGTCTTCCACCTGGAAAGACGAGGTTGCCAAAAAGAAAGCGCTGCCGACGCGTGGCGCACCTTCTGCACCCGGACGCAGCAATTCTCGTCCAGGAGCCCGTGGCGGCAGCCGTCGTGGTCATGACCGCGATGCGCGTCCTGAATCAAACTTTGTGGCGCCTACCGAGTTCAAAGTACTTGAGGTTCATGTGCCAGAGACCATCACGGTGGGCGAACTAGCCCACAAGATGAGCGTCAAGTCCAATGAGGTCATCAAGCACCTCATGAAGCTGGGCCAGATGGTCACCATCAACCAGCCGCTCGACCAGGACACCGCCATGATTGTGGTGGAGGAAATGGGTCACACCGCTGTAACTGCTGCGCTGGACGACCCTGAAGCCTTCACTGACGATGACGTGCAGGGCCAGATGGCCGAAGCGCTGCCACGCGCACCCGTGGTAACTGTCATGGGTCACGTTGACCACGGCAAGACCTCGCTCTTGGATTACATTCGCCGTGCCAAAGTGGCGTCTGGTGAGGCTGGCGGTATTACCCAGCACATCGGCGCTTACCACGTTGAAACACCGCGCGGCATGGTGTCTTTCCTCGACACGCCGGGTCATGAGGCGTTTACCGCCATGCGTGCCCGTGGCGCGCAGGCGACCGACATCGTGATTTTGGTGGTGGCAGCGGACGACGGTGTGATGCCGCAAACCCGCGAAGCCATCAAACACGCAAAAGCTGCTGGCGTGCCCATCGTGGTGGCCATTAACAAGATCGACAAACCCGGTATCAATCTGGAGCGGGTCAAGGGTGAGCTGGTCACTGAGGAAGTCATTCCTGAAGAGTTTGGCGGCGACGTGCCTTTCGTGGGTGTGTCCGCACACACGGGCGAAGGCATTGACTCGCTGCTTGAGCAGGTCTTGCTGCAGGCTGAGGTGCTGGAGCTGCGTGCCCCGGTTGAAGCCTTGGCCAAAGGTCTGGTCATTGAAGCCCGCCTGGACAAGGGCCGCGGCTCGGTGGCGACCGTGTTGGTGCAGTCCGGTACGCTTAAGGCCGGCGATGTGGTGCTCGCTGGCTCAACCTATGGCCGCGTGCGCGCCATGCTGGACGAGAACGGCAACACCATCAAAACCGCTGGCCCCTCCATCCCGGTGGAAATCCAGGGTCTGACCGAAGTGCCGCAGGCCGGCGATGACTTCATCGTCATGCTTGACGAACGCCGTGCGCGCGAAATTTCGACCTATCGCGCGGGCAAGTTTCGCAACACCAAGCTGGCCAAGCAGCAAGCCGCCAAGCTGGAGAACATGTTCACCGACATCAATGCTGGTGCTGTCAAGCTCGTGCCCATCATCATCAAGGCAGACGTGCAGGGCTCGCAGGAAGCTCTGGCGCAGTCGCTGCTCAAACTGTCCACCGACGAGGTCAAGGTTCAACTGGTGTACTCGGGCGTGGGCGGCATTTCTGAATCCGACGTCAACCTGGCCATTGCTTCCAAGGCCTTGCTGATCGGCTTTAACACCCGCGCTGACGCGCAGGCGCGCAAGCAGGCTGAGAACAACGGCATTGACATCCGTTACTACAACATCATTTATGACGCTGTGGACGAACTGCGTGCCGCCATGTCGGGCATGTTGACGCCAGACAAGAAAGAAGAAGTCATTGGCACGGCCGAGATTCGCAACATCTTCAAGGTGTCCAAAATCGGCTCCATTGCGGGCTGTATGGTTACCGCAGGTGTGGTGCGCCGCACCGCCAAGCTGCGCCTCTTGCGTCAGAACATCGTTATCTACACGGGCGAGCTCGACTCGCTCAAGCGCTTCAAAGACGATGCGAAAGAGGTCAAAGAGAGCTTCGAGTGCGGTTTGAACATCAAGAACTACAACGACATCGAAGTCGGTGACGTGCTGGAGTTCTTTGAGATTCGTGAAGTTGCCAGGACGCTGGAAGCAGCCTAAGCGCATTCAAAGCCATGCGTAAAAAGTCAAACACTCCCAATCGCGGCTTTCGGGTTGCCGATCAGATCCAGCGCGATCTGACGGACCTGATCGCCCGCGAACTGAAAGACCCCCGGGTCGGAATGGTGACGATTCAGGCTGTAGAGGTGACGGCTGATTACGCACATGCGAAAGTGTTTTTCAGCGTACTGATGGGCGATGCGGCCAAATGTGAAGAAGCGCTGAACCAGGCCGCAGGCTTTCTGCGCAACGGCTTGTTCAAGCGGCTCATGACGCACACCGTGCCCACGCTGCATTTTCACTTTGACCGCACCACAGAGCGTGCGGCCGATATGAACGCCCTGATTGCCAAGGCGGTGTCTTCCCGCGCTCAAGAAGATTAACCATGCAAACACTCCGCACAAAGGTGCAGAGGCGCCCTGTGCATGGGGTGTTGCTGCTCGATAAACCGATTGGCCTTTCCAGCAACCAGGCGTTGCAAAAGGCCAAGTGGCTCTTGCGCGCCGACAAGGCGGGCCATACTGGCACGCTGGACCCATTGGCCACTGGTGTGTTGCCGCTGTGTTTTGGTGCGGCGACCAAATTCAGCCAGATTCAACTGGATGCTGACAAGACCTATGAGGCGGTCCTGCTACTGGGCTTTAAAACCAGCACGGGCGATGCTGAAGGTGACGTGATTGAAACCCGGCCTGTACCGGACATCACGCCTGAGTTGCTTGAAAAACTCACGGCTCAATTTACCGGCCCTATCGCGCAAATTCCGCCCATGTATTCAGCGCTCAAAAAAGACGGTAAAGCGCTGTACGAATACGCAAGAAAAGGCGAAGAAGTCGAGCGCGAAGCCAGAAACATCGTTATTTACCATCTAAATATGGCTGTAACCCATGATATACGTGCGGCAGCAGCTATTAAAATAATAGTGAAATGCAGCAAGGGCACGTACATCCGTACGCTCGGTGAAGACATCGGCGAGGCCATCGGCTGCGGAGCTCACCTTGGCTCCCTGCGTCGAATTGAAACGGGCGGCTTTACAGCTGACCAGTGCATCAGCTTGAGCGACCTCGAAGCGATGGACGAAGCAGGCCGCGATGCTCGCCTGCTGCCACCCCAGTCACTGGTCGCCAGCTATCCGTCTGTCACATTGGATGCCGACAATGCAGGACGTTTTCTGAGTGGCTTGCGCCGCCGGGGCACGCCGGGGCAGTGGGGCACAGACGCTCCGCTGGTTCAGGTTTTTGGCTCTGACCCGATTGCTTTTTTGGGGTCTGCCCACATTACCGCTGATGAATTGATTCCCCAGCGCCTTTTGTCACCCATCGAAGTGCAAGACATGTTGCAAGCCGCGCACTGATTTTTAGAGTTTTAGTTTTTAGAAAGCCACCTATGACCATCAAGCAAATACGCAATATCGCCATCATCGCCCACGTTGACCACGGCAAAACCACCATGGTTGACCAGCTGCTGCGCCAGTCTGGCACCTTTGCCGAGCACGAAAAAGTCGTTGACACCGTGATGGACAACAACGCGATTGAAAAAGAACGCGGCATTACCATTCTGGCCAAAAACTGCGCAGTAACCTGGGAAGGCACACACATCAACATCGTTGACACCCCAGGCCACGCCGACTTTGGCGGCGAAGTGGAACGCGCCCTGAGCATGGTTGACGGCGTGGTGCTGTTGATTGACGCACAAGAAGGCCCGATGCCGCAAACCCGTTTTGTGACCAAAAAGGCACTGGCCTTGGGCTTGAAGCCGATTCTGGTGGTCAACAAGGTTGACAAGCCAGGCGCACGTCCTGACTTCGTCGTCAACGCCGCTTTTGATCTGTTCGACAAGCTGGGCGCAACGGACGAACAGCTGGACTTTCCAGTTGTCTACGCATCGGGTATCAATGGCTGGTCTTCATTGGTTGAAGGCCCACCCAACGAGCAGTGGGGCCCCGACATGTCGGCCCTGTTCAACACGATTCTTGAGCACGTACCCCACCAGCAGGGTGACCCTGCTGCACCGCTGCAACTGCAAATTTCGGCACTCGATTTTTCGACCTTTGTGGGTCGCATTGGCGTGGGCCGCATCAGCCAGGGCACCATCAAACCGATGATGGACGTGGTGGTGATGGAGGGCCCGGACGGCAAAGCTGTCAAAGGCCGTGTTAACCAGGTGTTGACTTTCCAGGGCCTGGAGCGCGTGCAAGCGACTGAAGCCGGCCCAGGCGAAATTGTGCTGATCAACGGCATTGAGGGCGTGGGCATCGGCGTGACGATTACCGACCCCATTACTCCTATGCCATTGCCGATGTTGAAGGTGGACGAGCCCACGCTGACGATGAACTTCTGCGTTAACACCAGCCCGCTGGCGGGCCGTGAAGGCAAGTACGTCACCAGCCGCCAGATCTGGGACCGCCTGCAAAAAGAACTGCAGCACAACGTGGCCCTGCGCGTGAGTGAAACCGACGAAGAAGGTATTTTTGAAGTCATGGGCCGGGGTGAACTGCACCTGACCATCCTGCTGGAAAACATGCGCCGCGAAGGCTTTGAAATGGCTGTGTCCAAGCCGCGCGTGGTGATGAAAGAAGTCAACGGCGAAAAGCATGAGCCGATTGAGCTGGTCACCGCCGACATCGAAGAAATTCACCAGGGCGGCGTGATGCAGGCCCTCGGCGAGCGCAAAGGCGACTTGGTGAACATGGAGTCCGACGGCCGTGGCCGTGTGCGGCTTGAGTACCGCATCCCCGCTCGCGGCCTGATTGGTTTTACCAACGAGTTTTTGAACTTGACGCGCGGCTCAGGCCTGATCAGCAATATTTTTGACAGCTACGAAGCCCACAAAGGCGACATCGGTGGCCGTAAAAACGGCGTGCTGATTTCGATGGACGCCGGCGAAATCTTCACCTATGCCCTGGGCAAGCTGGACGACCGTGGCCGCATGTTCGTCAAGGCGAACGACCCGGTATACGAAGGCATGATCGTCGGCATCCACAGCCGCGATAACGACCTGGTGGTCAATGCCACGCGTACCAAGCAGCTCACCAACTTCCGCGTGTCAGGCAAAGAAGACGCCATCAAGATCACCCCACCGATTGAGCTGACGCTCGAATACGGCGTGGAGTTTATTGAGGACGACGAACTGGTAGAGATCACCCCCAAGTCAGTGCGCCTGCGCAAGCGGCACCTGACCGAGAGCGAGCGCAAGCGGGCGGGAAGGTAGATCGCCCCAAGGGACCGCTGGCCTTGCAGGCCGCTGCTCGCCAGAGGCTTCGCTTCTGTTGGCCTGTCCAAGCCTGCTCAAGCAGGCTTGGAGCCGCTGGCAAACAGCCTACGGACTGACGAAGCCAGATCCGTGGCCCTTATTTGAATGGGAAGAGTGCGCAACATTCGGAATATGTGATGAAACTGACCCATAGCCGTGCTGTGATGCTGATGGTGCTTTGCGCACTGCTGTGGTCCACCGCAGGTGTCGTCACGCGTTATCTTGAATCTGCCCGCAGCTTTGAGGTGACGTTCTGGCGCAGCTTTTTTACTGTGTTGTCGCTGCTGGTGATCTTGCCGCTGTTCAAGGGTCGGGCGGTTTTTGGGCAGATGCGACGAGGTGGCCCCTCACTCTGGCTGTCTGGTTTGTGCTGGAGCGTGATGTTTACCGCGTTCATGGTGGCCTTGACGCTCACGACGGTTGCCAATGTACTCATCACACTGGCACTTGGGCCGCTGTTGACAGCTCTGGTTGCGCGACTATTTACCAGCCACCGCATACCTCCCCGGACCTGGATGGCCATCGCGCTGGCCGGCGTGGGCATTGTGTGGATGTATGGCGGGCAGGCCGACTTGTCGGCCCAACTAACGGGCACACTGGTTGCTTTGTTGGTGCCCATAGCCGGGGCCAGCAACTGGACGGTGGTGCAGCACAGCCAGGCGCACGGGCAAAAGATTGACCTCATACCTGCAGTGCTGGTGGGGGCGGTGATCTCCTCGCTTGTCACGCTGCCGCTGGCCTGGCCTTTTGCCGCCACCTCGCACGACGTTAGCCTGCTGGCATTTTTAGGGCTGACGCAACTGGCCATACCTTGCGTGTTGTCGGTGTGGTGCGCCTCCAAACTCAAGGCACCTGAAATTTCATTGCTGGCGCTGCTGGAGATTATTTTTGGCATCCTGCTGGTATGGCTGGGTGCCGGTGAAGCACCGGGAGACAGTGTTTGGTACGGCGGTGCGCTGGTGATAAGCGCCTTGGTGATGAACGAAATTTTGGGCTGGAAAGACAAATCATGATGACAAATGCATCGACAGATATTTTGGTTGAACGTCGCGGTAATGCAGGGCTGATCACGCTGAATCGCCCCAAAGCGCTGAATGCGCTGAGTTTGCAAATGGTGCGCGACATCACCAGCGCTTTAACGGCTTGGCGAGACGATGCGGCCATCGAGCTGGTAGCAATTCGCGGAACCAACAAGGTGGGTCAACCGGGTACGCCCGATGCGCTGTTTGGTGGTTTTTGCGCGGGTGGGGACATTCGGTTCTTTCACGCTGCGGCACTGACGGGTGACGCCGCCCTGGATGACTTTTTCACTGAAGAGTACGCGCTGAACCACCTGATTCACAACTACCCCAAGCCATACATCGCCTTCATGGACGGCGTGGTGATGGGCGGCGGCATGGGACTCTCGCAGGGCTCAAAAACCCGTATCGTGACCGAACATACCAAGATGGCGATGCCTGAAACCAATATCGGCTTGTTCCCCGACGTAGGCGGCGGCTACTTTTTAAGCCGCTGTCCAGGCCATGTGGGTGAGTACCTGGCGCTGACGGGTGAGGTGATCGGTGCTGATGACGCGATCGACTACGGTCTGGCCGATGTGAAAGTCGATGCTGCGAGTTTGCCGGCGTTGTGGGGCAAGTTGGGTTACATCAGCTTTGACTCTTGGCTTGCTACTGATTTAGGAGCTGCTCGCGCACATAAACAGGCTTTTGTAGCCCTAAAACAACCCCAAATTGATGTTCATTTCGGTCTTTTACGTGTCAAACACATCGTTGACAGCCTGGAGAAGGCCAAAGAGGACACTTGGGCCAAAAAGACGGCCGCTGTGCTGCGCAAACGCTCGCCGTTGATGCTACACGTCACGTTGGACCAGATTCGCAAGGCACGCGGCATGAGTCTGGCTGATGACCTGCGCATGGAGCGGGACATGGTGCACCACTGTTTTTATCTCAAGCCTGGTGCGGCTAGCGAAACGGTTGAAGGCATACGCGCCCTGGCGGTTGACAAAGACTACACACCCAAGTGGAGTCCAGCGCGGATTGAAGAGGTCAAACCCGGCATGGCCGATGCGTTTTTCGTCAGCCCGTGGGCGGCAGACGCGCACCCGTTAAGCGCGTTGACTTAGGGCGCGTCTAGAAATTCAGATTTTCGGGATGAAGTGCAAGGCGCACGGAGCGCAGCACACCGGAATGCACTTGTGTGCATGAGGATTGCAAGCACCGCGCAACGACGCAATTCGCCCGGAAAATGAATTTATAGACGTGCCCGGGACTTCATGGCGCGCTCCACCTCGCGCTTGCCTTCCCGGTCCTTGATGGTGTCGCGCTTGTCGTGCTCGCCTTTGCCTTTTGCCAGGCCAATCTCGCACTTCACCTTGCCGGCCTTCCAGTGCATGTTCAGCGGCACCAGCGTGAAACCTTTTTGCTCAACCTTGCCCATCAGCCGCTTGATCTCGGCCTTGTGCATCAACAGCTTTTTGGTGCGCACCTTGTCGGGCGTCACGTGGGTAGATGCGGTACCCAGGGGGTTGATCTGGCAACCAATGATGAAGACCTCACCATTCCTGATCACCACATAGCCGTCGGTCAGCTGTACCTTGCCCTCACGCACCGACTTGACCTCCCAGCCTTCCAGCACCATGCCGGCCTCAAAGCGCTCCTCAATGTGGTAGTTGAACATCGCCTTTTTGTTGTCAGCAATGCGAGTGACAGCCGCCGCCGCTTTGGCAGACACTTTTACCGGGCGGTTGTCTTTTGATTTACCTGACGATGGGGCGTCGGCTTTTTTCGATGATGAGGGGTCTTTAGTAGCCATGACAGTATTTGGGGTTGCCATCGACCAATACAATCGTGCGCAACTCTCGATTGTATGAAAACCGTTCACAAGTCCGTTTTAATCTGGTTCAGCGCCGCTGAAATGTTCGCCCTCGTCACTGACATTGCCAGCTATCCGCAGTTTTTACCGTGGTGTGACCAGTCCGCTGTGCTGGCTCAAGACAAGGACGGCATGACGGCCAAAGTGGGTCTGTCGATGGCGGGTTTGAGCCAGAGCTTTACCACCCGCAACACCCACATCGAAGACCGCAAAGTCAGTCTCAAGCTGGTTGACGGACCGTTTTCAAAGCTCGACGGGCACTGGGACTTCACACCTGTTGGCAAGGCGGCAGACCGCGCCTGCAAGGTGGAGTTTTCACTCAATTACGATTTTGACAACGCCGCGCTGGCTGCGCTGGTGGGCCCGGTGTTTGACAAGATTGCCGGCAGCCTGGTTGACGCATTTGTCAAACGGGCGGGACAGGTTTATGGCGAGGCGTGACAGTGAGAGTCACCATCGCCTATTCGCCAGCACCGCGCCGGGTGCGTGAATGGACACTGGATGTCCCGCCTGGCTGTAGCGCCAGACAGGCCATCGTGCAGTGCGGCATGTTGACAGAGTTTGCTGACCTGGCGCTGGACGACCTGAACGCAGGCATCTGGGGCAAGCAATTCAGCCTGAATCACAAGCTCAAAGACCAGGACAGGGTAGAAATTTACAGGCCGCTACAGGTCGACCCAAAAGTCGCCCGCCGCGAGCGTTTCAAGCGGCAGGGCGCCAAACGCGCTGGTTTGTTTACCAACAAAAGAGTCGGTGCCAAAGCCGGTTACGGCGGCTGACAGCTGACGCTCTTGGCTTATTTACAGGTGGCGCTTATCACTTCCTGAGCGCGCTGTGTTTCGGCGGCACGCTTGGCATCATCGTAAATCTCGCGTTCGCCCTTGGCATTGACAGAGGACATGCGAACGCCAGACTGCAGTGTGGCCAGACCGGTTTTGGCGCGTTCGCAGTTATCAGCCTTGGTTTTTGCCACTTTGTCTTCTTCTGCTTTTTTCTTGGCAGCTTCGTCGTCGTCGGCTTTCTTCTTTCTGGCCTCCAGCTCGGCGTCTTTGCCTGACAGCTTGGGCGCACTTGCTTTCAGAACGGGGGCTGAGGCGGCGGTCACAGGCCGTGCAAGACTGGCCGTATCCGCGGTCAACGCGGGGAGAGCGGCTGCGCGCATGGCACCGGCTGGTCG
>JANNYZ010000204.1:0-34237 GCA_031410335.1 Polaromonas sp.
CGTTGGCCGCATGAAGTTCAACGCCCGTGTCGGCCGTGACACATCGACTGGCCCGATGGTCATGACCAACGAGGACATCCTCGCCGTGGTCAAAATCCTGGTGGATCTGCGCAACGGCAACGGCGAAGTCGACGATATCGACCACCTTGGCAATCGCCGTGTGCGTTGTGTCGGCGAGCTGGCTGAAAACCAGTACCGCACCGGTCTGGCACGTATTGAGAAAGCTGTTAAAGAGCGTTTGGGTCAGGCCGAACAAGAGCCTTTGATGCCGCATGACCTGATCAACAGCAAGCCGATTTCCGCAGCGCTCAAAGAGTTCTTCGGCGCATCGCAGCTGTCGCAGTTCATGGACCAGACCAACCCGCTGGCCGAGATTACCCACAAGCGCCGTGTATCGGCCCTTGGCCCCGGCGGTTTAACCCGCGAGCGCGCTGGCTTTGAAGTGCGTGACGTGCACGTGACTCATTACGGCCGTGTGTGCCCGATTGAGACACCAGAAGGCCCGAACATCGGACTGATCAATTCACTGGCACTCTACGCCCGTTTGAACGAGTACGGTTTCATTGAAACGCCGTACCGTCGAGTGGTCGACAGCAAGGTGACGATGCAAATCGATTACCTGTCTGCCATCGAAGAAGGCAAGTATGTGATTGCTCAGGCCAATGCGGCACTGGACAAAGAAGGCAAGCTATCAGGTGACTTAGTGTCTGCGCGTGAAAACGGCGAATCGATTCTGGTCGGAGCTGAGCGCGTTCAGTACATGGACGTGTCACCAGCACAGATCGTTTCGGTGGCTGCTTCACTCGTGCCGTTCCTCGAGCACGACGATGCCAACCGCGCGCTGATGGGCGCCAACATGTCGCGTCAGGCTGTACCTGTGTTGCGGCCTGAAAAGCCACTGGTCGGCACGGGCATCGAGCGCGTGGCTGCAGTCGATTCGGGCACGGTTGTTACCGCGACTCGCGGCGGTATTGTTGACTACGTTGACGCCACCCGCATCGTGGTGCGTGTGAACGACGCTGAAGCATTGGCCGGTGAAGTGGGTGTAGACATCTACAACCTCATCAAATATCAGCGCTCCAACCAGAACACCAACATCCACCAGCGTCCTATCGTCAAGATGGGTGACAAGCTGGACAAGGGTGATGTGATTGCAGACGGTGCATCGACTGACTTGGGCGAAATCGCCATTGGCCAGAACATGCTGATCGCCTTCATGCCATGGAACGGCTACAACTTCGAAGACTCGATTTTGATCAGTGAGCGTGTGGTGGCTGAAGACCGTTACACCTCGATCCACATTGAGGAACTCGTTGTGATGGCGCGTGACACCAAGCTGGGTAGCGAAGAGATCACCCGTGACATTCCGAACCTGTCTGAGCACCAACTCAACCGCCTGGACGAATCTGGCATTATTTATGTGGGCGCAGAAGTCCAGCCCGGCGACACCTTGGTCGGCAAGGTCACGCCCAAAGGCGAAACCACGCTGACACCTGAAGAGAAATTGCTGCGCGCCATCTTCGGCGAAAAAGCCAGCGACGTGAAAGACACATCGTTGCGCGTGAGCCAAGGCTCGCGCGGCACGGTGATTGACGTGCAGGTCTTCACCCGTGAAGGTATCGTGCGCGACAAGCGTGCTCAGCAGATCATTGACGACGAGCTCAAGCGCTACCGCCTGGACTTGAATGACCAGCTGCGTATTGTGGAAGCCGATGCGTTTGACCGCATCGAAAAACTGCTGAACGGCAAGATTGCCAACGGCGGCCCGCAAAAGCTGGCCAAAGGTACAAAGATCGACAAGGCCTACCTGGCTGGTGTTGAAAAGTACCACTGGTTTGACGTTCGCCCGGCGGACGACGAAGTTGCTGCTCAACTCGAGAGCATCAAGAACTCGATGGAGCAAACCCGTCACAGCTTTGACCTGTCGTTTGAAGAAAAGCGTAAAAAGCTGACGCAAGGCGACGAGTTGCCAGCAGGCGTGCTCAAAATGGTCAAGGTCTACCTGGCCGTCAAGCGTCATCTGCAGCCCGGCGACAAAATGGCTGGCCGTCACGGTAACAAAGGCGTGGTGTCCAAGATCGTTCCGGTCGAAGACATGCCTCACATGGCCGACGGCACACCGTGCGACATCGTGCTGAACCCGCTGGGCGTGCCATCGCGCATGAACGTGGGCCAGGTGCTTGAAGTTCACCTGGGCTGGGCCGCCAAAGGCCTGGGTCAGCGCATTGGTGACATGCTGCAAGCTGAGGCCAAAGTGGCTGAAGTTCGCGCGCTGCTCGACACCGTGTACAACAAGTCGGGTCGTTCTGAAGACCTGTCCAAACTGTCGGATGTGCAGGTTCTTGAGATGGCCAGCAACCTGTCGGGTGGCGTGCCGTTTGCTACCCCTGTGTTTGATGGCGCATCTGAAGCCGAGATCATGGAGATGCTGCAACTGGCTTATCCGGAAGACCTGGCCAAGGCCAAGGGTCTGACGGCTACGCGTACGCAGGCGCAGCTGTATGACGGCCGCACCGGTGATGCGTTTGAGCGCACCACTACTGTTGGCTATATGCACTTCCTGAAATTGCACCACCTGGTGGATGACAAGATGCACGCACGCTCAACCGGCCCTTACTCGCTGGTCACACAGCAGCCTTTGGGCGGCAAGGCCCAGTTTGGTGGCCAGCGTTTTGGCGAGATGGAGGTCTGGGCGCTGGAAGCCTATGGCGCATCGTATGTGTTGCAGGAAATGCTCACCGTCAAGTCAGACGACGTGGTCGGACGTACCAAGGTGTACGAGAGTATTGTCAAAGGCGAGCACGCCATCACGGCGGGCATGCCCGAGTCGTTCAACGTGCTGGTCAAAGAGATCCGCTCGCTCGGTATCGACATGGAACTTGACCGTTCTTAAATCAGGACTCATAAGGATTACACATGAAATCATTACTCGACCTGTTCAAGCAGTTTGCTCCCGAAGAGCATTTTGATGCCATCAAAATTGGCATGGCCTCACCAGAAAAGATCCGCTCATGGTCTTTTGGTGAAGTCAAAAAGCCAGAGACCATCAACTACCGCACCTTCAAGCCAGAGCGCGACGGTCTGTTTTGCGCCAAGATTTTTGGCCCCATCAAGGACTACGAATGCCTGTGCGGCAAGTACAAGCGCCTCAAGCATCGCGGTGTGATCTGCGAGAAGTGCGGCGTTGAAGTCACACAAACCAAGGTTCGCCGCGAGCGCATGGGTCACATCGACCTGGCCGCACCGTGCGCGCACATCTGGTTTTTGAAGTCCCTGCCATCACGTTTGGGCCTAGTGCTCGACATGACGCTGCGCGACATTGAACGCGTGTTGTACTTTGAAGCATACGTTGTGACCGATCCAGGCATGACCCCGCTGAAGAAATTCAGCATCATGTCTGAAGACGACTACGACGCCAAAGTCAAAGAGTACGGCGACGAGTTCACCGCCAAGATGGGCGCAGAAGGCGTCAAAGACCTGCTCGAAGGCCTGGACCTGGACGACGAAATCACCAAGCTGCGCAACGACCTGACCGGCTCTGAAATCAAGATCAAGAAAAACGCCAAGCGTTTGAAATTGATGGAAGCCTTCAAGAAATCAGGCATCAAACCGATGTGGATGGTGCTGGATGTGCTGCCCGTGTTGCCGCCAGACTTGCGTCCGCTCGTGCCGCTGGACGGCGGCCGTTTTGCCACGTCTGATCTGAACGACTTGTATCGCCGCGTCATCAACCGCAACAGCCGTCTGCGCCGTTTGCTGGAACTCAAAGCGCCTGAAATCATTGCCCGCAATGAAAAGCGCATGCTGCAAGAGGCGGTGGACTCATTGCTCGACAACGGTCGCCGTGGCAAAGCCATGACCGGTGCCAACACGCGCGCGCTGAAGTCATTGGCCGACATGATCAAAGGCAAGTCAGGTCGTTTCCGCCAGAACTTGCTGGGCAAGCGTGTTGACTACTCCGGTCGCTCCGTGATCACCGTGGGCCCAACTCTCAAGCTGCATCAGTGCGGTTTGCCAAAGTTGATGGCACTCGAATTGTTCAAGCCCTTCATTTTTGCGCAGCTTGAGTCCCGCGGCATTGCCACGACGATCAAGGCAGCCAAGAAAGAAGTCGAATCCGGCACGCCAGTTGTGTGGGACATTTTGGAAGAGGTCATCAAAGAGCACCCGGTGATGCTGAACCGTGCACCTACGCTGCACCGTTTGGGCATTCAGGCCTTTGAGCCGATTCTGATTGAAGGCAAGGCCATTCAGTTGCACCCACTCGTCTGCTCGGCATTCAACGCCGACTTCGACGGTGACCAAATGGCTGTTCACGTGCCGCTGTCGGTCGAGGCGCAAATGGAAGCCCGCACGCTGATGCTGGCCTCCAACAACATCTTGTTCCCTGCCAGTGGCGAGCCATCCATCGTGCCGTCGCAAGACGTGGTGCTGGGCCTGTACTACACGACCCGTGACCGTACCAACGGCAAGGGCGAGGGCTTGGTGTTTTCTGATACGGGTGAAGTCCGCCGCGCATTTGATGCGGGCGAGCTGGATTTGAACGCACGCATCAATGTGCGCTTGACCGAATGGACCAAAGACAAGGCCACGGGCGAGTTTGTGCCCTCGACCAAGCTATGGGAAACTACCGGTGGCCGTGCATTGCTGTCGGAAATTCTGCCTAAAGGCTTGCCTTTCTCGAACATCAACAAGGCGCTCAAGAAGAAAGAAATTTCCAAGCTGATCAACGTGTCTTTCCGCAAGTGCGGTCTGAAAGAAACCGTGGTGTTTGCAGACAAGCTATTGCAGTCCGGATTCCGTCTGGCCACCAAAGCGGGTATTTCGATCTGCATCGAAGACATGCTGGTGCCCAAGGAAAAGCACGACATCATTGCCAAAGCGCAAAAAGAAGTCAAAGAGATCGAGCAGCAATATGTGTCCGGTCTGGTGACGTCTGGCGAGCGCTACAACAAGGTGGTGGACATCTGGGGCAAGTCGGGCGACGACGTGTCCAAGGTCATGATGGCTCAGCTGTCAAAGGAAAAAGTGTTGGATCGCCACGGCAAGAGCGTTGAGCAGGAGTCGTTCAATTCCATCTATATGATGGCCGACTCAGGCGCACGCGGCTCTGCTGCGCAGATTCGCCAGGTGGCCGGCATGCGCGGCTTGATGGCCAAGCCTGACGGCTCGATCATTGAAACGCCGATCACCGCCAACTTCCGCGAAGGCCTGAACGTGCTGGAGTATTTCATCTCCACCCACGGTGCGCGTAAAGGCTTGGCCGACACGGCCTTGAAAACCGCCAACTCAGGCTATTTGACCCGCCGCCTCTGCGACGTGGTCCAAGACCTGGTGGTGACGGAAGACGATTGCGGCACACACGAAGGCTCGCTGATGCGCGCCATTGTTGAAGGCGGCGAAGTTATTGAGTCCCTGCGCGACCGCGTATTGGGCCGCACCGTATCTGAAGATGTGCTGCATCCTGAAAATCGTTCAGTCTTGGCCGGGCGCGACACGCTGCTCGACGAGGACATGATCGACGAGTTGGAAGTGGCAGGCGTTGATGAGATCAAGGTACGCACTGCACTGAACTGTGAAACCCGCTTTGGCCTGTGCGCCAAATGCTATGGCCGTGACCTGGGTCGTGGCGGTTTGATCAACATTGGCGAAGCAGTGGGTATCATCGCGGCCCAGTCGATTGGCGAGCCGGGCACACAGCTGACGATGCGTACCTTCCACATTGGTGGTGCCGCATCACGTGCAGCCATAGCGTCCAGTGTTGAGTCCAAGTCGAACGGTGTGATTGGCTTTAACGCACCGATGCGTTATGTGACCAACAGCAAGGGCGAACTGGTGGTGATTGCCCGTTCCGGTGAGATAATCATTACCGACGAGCATGGCCGCGAGCGTGAACGCCACAAGGTGCCTTACGGTTCGATTCTGTCCGTCAAGGCCGACCAGACCATCAAGGCCGGTACGATTTTGGCCAACTGGGACCCGCTAACCCGCCCGATCATCACCGAGTTTGCCGGCAAGGCACAGTTCGAGAATGTCGAAGAAGGTGTGACCGTTGCCCGTCAGGTCGATGACGTGACGGGTTTGTCTACCCTTGTGGTGATTGACCCGAAACGTCGCGGCGCAACCAAGGTCATTCGCCCCGGCGTCAAGCTGATTGATGCCAGTGGCCAGGAAGTCAAGATCCCCGGTACCGATCATTCCGTGACGATTGGCTTTCAGATCGGTGCGTTGGTTCAGGTACGTGACGGTCAGGATGTGGGCCCCGGCGAGGTGCTGGCCCGTATCCCGATTGAAGGCCAGAAGACCCGCGACATCACCGGCGGTTTGCCGCGCGTGGCTGAGCTGTTTGAAGCCCGTACACCGAAAGACAAGGGTACGCTGGCCGAGATGACCGGTACCGTGTCGTTCGGTAAAGAGACCAAAGGCAAGATCCGCCTGCAAATCACTGACCCTGAAGGCAAGGTCTGGGAAGACCTCGTGCCGAAAGAGAAGAACATTCTCGTGCACGAAGGCCAGGTCGTGAACAAGGGCGAATCGATTGTGGACGGCCCGGCTGACCCACAAGACATTCTGCGCCTGCTGGGCATGGAAGAGCTGGCTCGCTATATCGTCGACGAAGTGCAGGACGTTTACCGCTTGCAGGGCGTGAAGATCAACGACAAGCACATCGAAGTGATTGTTCGTCAGATGCTGCGCCGTGTGGTCGTCGATAACGTGGGTGATTCGGCCTACATTGCTGGTGAGCAAGTCGAGCGTTCAGCACTTCTGGATGTCAACGACGCGCTGCGCGCCGAAGGTAAAGTCCCCGCTACGTTCACCAACCTGCTGCTCGGTATCACCAAGGCATCTTTGTCGACGGACTCGTTTATTTCTGCGGCTTCCTTCCAGGAAACCACGCGCGTGCTCACCGAGGCTGCCATCATGGGCAAGCGCGACGAGCTGCGCGGTTTGAAAGAAAACGTGATTGTTGGCCGCCTGATTCCTGCCGGTACCGGCATGGCTTACCACGAAGCGCGCAAGGCCAAAGACCTGATGGACGATGCCGAGCGCCGCGCCATTGCCGAGGCTGAGGCCGCTGAGCTGGAAGCCCTGCCAGCCGCTGCCGATGCCGAAAGCGCCAGTGAGTAATTGACCGGCTAGATCAGAGCATTCGCAAAATGCCCTGCGCCTTGAAAAAGGCGCAGGGCATTTTTATGCCCCCCTGAGCCGCAAAGGCTGCAATTGATGCGAAGCCTAGCGCTTACGCAGTCCCAGCGCCATCACCGCCGCCACCACCAACAGCGCGCCAACTACTTGTATGGGCGCAATGGTCTGATTCAGCATCAGCCAGGCCAGCACCAGCGCAAACACGGGCTCTACATTCATGATGGCCGAATTACCCGCCACGCCCAGCTTGGGCAGCACGGTAAACATGATGGTGAAAGCTGTGCCATACAAAAATGTCAGCGCGCCCAGGCCCCACCAGCCCGCTGTTGCCGTGGGCAAATGCAAGCCGCCTTGCGCGCCCACCATTGACAACGCTACCAGACCTGCCAGCACCATGGTGCTGGCGGTACGCAGCCGGCCATCAACGCCGTTCGTTTCATGCTGGGTCAACACCAGCGCCAAACCAAACGTGCCTGCCGCTGCCAGGGCAAACGCCACACCCGCACCTATGCGTGCCCACTGCCCGGCAGCGCCCAGGCCCGACGCTGCACCCAATACATCCAGCGCCAGTGCCAGGCCGAAAAGAATGACTGGCATGGCTTGCAGCATGGCGCGTTCGGGGCGGCGCTTGTACAGCAGGCGATCCCACAGGGCGGTCCACAACGGGTAAGTATTAAAAGCCAGCAGCGCCAGTGCCACAGGCAACCGTGCCACGGCCGAATAAAGGCACAAACTCTGCACGCCAATCAGGAGGCCGATGATGAGCAAAAACCGTTTGTGACGTGCGGTGACCAAAAGCGGTACGCGCCCAATGAGCAACAAAGCAGAGACCACCAACGCCGTAACCGTGCTGCGAAACACCACTGCCGTTGCCACATCGACCCCGTTGTTAAACGCAATGCGGGCCGAGACGTGATTGGCCCCCATCATCAGCGCGATGAGCAGCAATGTGGCAAAGGCGCCTGCGCTGATGGCTCGTTTGCCAATGGGCGCAGCCATCAGTACAAGCCCCGAACCCGCGCCTGCAAGCGGGCCAGACCCAATAGCGCATCGGTGCAGGGGGTCGCCACGTTGGTCAGGTCGCCCAGTTCTTTCACGGCTGTCACTAAAGCGTCCAGCTCAACCGCCTTGCCCGCCTCAACGTCTTGCAGCATTGAGGTTTTAAAAGCCCCCAGTTTGCGCGTGACGGCGTGGCGGTCTTCGGGTTGCTGGTCAATGGTGATACCCAGCCGTGCACCAATTTCCTTGGCCTCCAGCATCACGCTGGATATAAAGCCCCGCACCAGATCGTCCTCCATGATGAGGTCAGTGCTGGCCCCAGTGAGAGCGCTGATCGGGTTGACCGTCATGTTGCCCCAAAGCTTGAACCAGATGTCTGTTTGAATCTGCCCCGACACCGGCGCTTCTAAGCCTGCTTTTTCAAGCAAGGCAGCCAGCTGCAACACACGCTGCGTTTTCTGACCTGAAGGCTCGCCGATGATGAGCTTGTTGCCAAAGTGGTGGTGCACCAAGCCAGGCTCATCAAGTGAACAACTGGCGTGCACCACACAACCGATGACGTGCTGCGGCGCTATGGCCCGCGCGATGCTGCCTTGCGGGTCAATCGACCTCAAGGCCTGACCAGCATAAGGCCCGCCAAAGCCTTGTAAAAACCACCACGGCACGCCGTTCATGGCCGTCATCACCACCGTGTTGGGGCCGATCAGTGGCGCGATGTTCCGTGCAACTTCTGGCAAAGAGGGCGCCTTGACGCTGATGACCACCAGGTCTTGCACGCCAAGCTCGGCAGGTGACGCTGAAGCGTGCACTGTTTGTGCTGTCACGCTGGCTGCGTGTTTCAAGCGCAAACCGTGCTGGTCCAAAGCTGACAGCGTGGCACCTCGTGCCACCACGCTCACGCTGCAGCCGGTACGCGCCAGGCCATGGCCTATCCAGCCACCAATGGCGCCTGCACCATAGATACAAACCTTCACGATGCTCTTTCAGGTCTTAAAAAGGCCAAAATAAGGTATAAAAAGTCGCCTGAAGCCAATAGATATGTGCGTAAGCAGCTACTGATTTAATAGCATCCAGTGTCATTGCAGGTAGCTTGGGTCGATGCGCGTGACTTGCCGTGTCAGCGCTGCAAACATGTCTTGACCCGCACCATGCACCGGGTCAAATTGCAGGGCATCTCTGGTGCAGCGTTCAGCAACGGCGGGGTCCACCGCGATGGCTTTGCCCATACTGAAGGTCGCCAGTTGCACTTCACAGGCGCGCTGGAGTGTCCAAAGAATAGCAAAGGCTTGCGGCACTGTCTGCCCCCAAACCAGCAGACCATGGTTGCGCAAAATCAGCGCAGGCTTGTGCCCCATGCTTTTGAGCAGCCTTGGGCCCTCATCAGCATGAATGGTGATGCCCTCGAAGTCGTGGTAAGCCACCATGTTGTGCAACTGCGCCGTGTAAAAGTTGCTCTGCTGCAATCCGCCTTCCAGACACGCCACGGCCACACCAGCCGTCGTATGTGTGTGCATGATGCAATGCGCATCAGGCACACCGCTGTGAATGGCGGCATGCACAGTAAAGCCTGCCGGGTTGACCTTTGCGCCAGAGCCCTCGACCATGTGGCCCGCTACATCAACCTTGACCAGGTTGCTAGCCGTTACTTCGCTGTAATGCAGGCCAAATGGATTGATCAAAAACTGCGTTTGGCCTCCCGTCACACTGCCTGGCAGGCGAACCGTGATGTGGTTGTAAATCATCTCGGTCCAGCCCAGCATGGCAAAGATGCGGTAACAGGTCGCCAGCTCAACGCGGGCGGCCCATTCATCTGCGTGCATGGTAGCGGACAGGGAGGGTTTCAACCCAGCGTTCATGGTGCGGTATTTCGATCGATAGATCAAGCGTCAGCGGTGAATCCAACGGCCTTGACGATGGGGGCCCATTTTGCGGTGTCTCTTTTAATCAGGTCCGTCAATTCGGCGGGTGTGGACGACATGGCCTCCAGGCCAAAGCCTGCCAGGCCATCGATCACATCTTTTTGGGCCAGCGCTGTCTTCAGCGCAGCGCTCATGCGGCTGACGATGTCTGGTGGCGTTTTCGCGGGCAGCAAAAAGGCAAACCACTCGCTGTGTGTCATGTCTTTCAAACCCTGTTCTGCGTAAGTGGGGACATCCGGGGCAAAGCGGTTGCGTTTGGCACCTGAGGTGCCGAGAATCCGGACTTTGCCGGTCGGTAAATGCTGTGTCAGGTCACCAATGGGCCCGGATACGGCGGAGATATTGCCGCCCAACAAATCAAGCATGGCCGGTTGTGTGCCGCGATAGGCGGCGTGTTTCAAATCGATACCGGCGCTTTTACCAAGCAGCGCGCCAATAAAGTGGGGCGTTGAGCCCGCCGCTGGTGAGCCAAAGTTTGCGCCCAGAGGATTGGCTTTGGCCCAGACCAGAAACTCAGGCACCGTCTTGACCGTTAAGGGCACAGCAGGGCCCACTGCAAAGCCAAAGTCAAACACGCAGGCAAGTGATGCCGGTATCAAATCAACCAGCGGTTCGTAGGGCAGCTTTTTGTAAATGTGCGGGTAAATCGTGAGGATGGACGTGGGTGTTTGCAGCAGCGTCATGCCATCTGGCTTGGCCTCTTTGACAAACTGCACGGCAATCTGGCCACCCGCGCCGGTCTTGTTTTCAACCACGGCCGTTTTGGCGTAGTCCGGTGCCATGCGGGTGGCAACCCTGCGGCACAGCGTGTCAGACGTTCCGCCTGCTGCAAAGCCAGTGACGATCTTCAGGTTGTCCAATGCTTGTGCCCAGGCGACTTGGCCCAGAGCAGCCAGCAGTGCTGAGGCACTGGCCGATTGAATGACGTGGCGGCGTGAAACGGTCATGGGAGGTCTCCGGTAGAGTGGGTAAACGGCGATAGTGCCATGTAAACGCCTCGCCCGCCCAGTTGGGGCGACGACATTCGGGAAAGTCAGTAGATGGCTTGTCCGGTCAATAAGCTTTGCTATTCGCGACCAGAGCAGTCGTTTTAAAGCGCGCGGCCAGTGCGCTGGTGTGGCGTACCAGCAGCTGTGTGTCAAGCCCGACCGCTACGAACAGCGCGCCAAGCGCCAGATAGTGTTTTGCCAGCGCCTCGTCAGGCGTCAAAATGCCTGCGGCTTTGCCTGCCTTGTTGATGCGTGCAATGGCGTCTGCAATGGCAGCCTGCACGTCGGGGTGCGCGGGGTTATTCCCGTGTCCCATCGATGCCGACAGGTCAGCCGGGCCGATAAAAACGCCGTCAACACCTTCAACGCCGGCAATCGCGTCCAGGTTGTTTAATGCTGTTTGCGTTTCAGCCTGTACCAGCAGGCAGATCTGTGCATTGGCCTCGTGTGCGTAAGCCGGGTAGCGGCCAAATCGCGATGCACGTGCGCCACCCATACCCCTGATTCCAAGCGGAGGGTATCGCGTTGCGCGTACAAGGGCTTGGGCCTGTTCAGGCGTGTCAACCATGGGGACCAGCACGGTCGTTACGCCCAGATCCAGATATTGCTTGATCAGCATCTCGCCCACATGGCCGTGGCCCATTGGCACGCGAGCAATCGGGTGCGACGCTGGGTAAGCCGCAATAGCCTGTAACTGCTGCAAGATGCTGCGCAAGTCGTTCGGCGCATGCTCGCCGTCTACCAGCAGCCAGTCGAATCCAGCGCCGGCACAAATCTCGGTGGTGTACGAGTCAGACAAGCCGAGCCACAGACCGATTTGCGCCTGTTTGTTTTGCAGGGCCTGCTTGAAAGTGTTGATGGGAAGTTGCATGGACCGCCTTGGAGAAATTGACATTCAAAAGTAGCCCGATGGGCCATCATGACTCATAAAAGTATCGCCTAATCGCGCTTGCATCTGAATTCTCCATAACTGTGAATAAACCCAGTAAACTCAATAGATGGCCAAAGACAAAACCCATTACACATGTACAGAGTGCGGGGGCATCAGCCCCAAATGGTTGGGCAAATGCCCCCACTGCAACGCGTGGAACACGCTGATCGAGGGTGTGGCTGAAAGCAGTGCTCCGGCCAAAAACCGTTACAGCAACCAGCACCAGGGCCTGGCCAAGCTGTCGGAAGTCACCACACTGGCCGACATTGATGCCACCGACATGCAGCGCACACCCACCGGGCACGATGAGCTGGACCGCGTGCTGGGCGGCGGCATTGTGGAAGGCGGTGTGGTGCTGATCGGTGGCGACCCCGGCATTGGCAAGTCGACCTTGCTGCTTCAGGCACTGGACTCATTGCAGCGGGCAGGGCAGTCCACGCTTTACGTGACGGGCGAAGAAAGTGGTGCGCAGATTGCACTGCGTTCCAGGCGATTGGGTCTGGAAGGCTCACAGGTCAAAGTGCTGGCTGAAATCCAGCTTGAAAAAATCCTGGCGACACTTGAAAACGAGCGCCCCACGATCGCCGTGATTGACTCGATTCAAACCGTTTATTCCGATCAGCTCACGTCCGCGCCCGGCTCCGTCGCCCAGGTGCGCGAATGCGCTGCGCACCTGACGCGCGCGGCCAAGTCGTCGGGCGTGTGCATCGTGCTGGTGGGCCATGTGACCAAGGAAGGTGCCCTGGCTGGCCCGCGCGTGCTGGAGCACATGGTGGACACGGTGCTGTACTTTGAGGGCGACACGCACAGCAGTTTTCGCTTGGTGCGGGCGATTAAAAACCGCTTTGGCGCGGTCAATGAGATTGGCGTTTTTGCCATGACTGAAAAGGGACTGAAGGGCGTCAGCAACCCCAGCGCCATCTTTTTGAGTCAGCATACCGAACCCGTACCCGGCAGTTGTGTGATGGTGACACTGGAAGGCACCCGGCCCATGTTGGTTGAGATTCAGGCGCTGGTTGACAGTGGCGGGCCGTCGCCACGGCGCCTGTCGGTGGGTCTGGACAAAGACCGCCTGGCCATGCTGCTGGCCGTGCTGCATCGCCATGCTGGCGTGGCGTGTATGGACCAGGACGTGTTTGTCAATGCTGTGGGCGGCGTGCGCATCAGTGAACCAGCCGCTGATTTGGCCGTGATGTTGGCGATCACTTCAAGCTTGCGCGGCAGGCCACTGCCCAAAGGGTTTCTGGCATTTGGTGAAGTCGGTTTGGCTGGTGAAGTGCGACCTGCACCGCGCGGGCAAGAGCGTTTGAGAGAGGCGGCAAAGCTTGGCTTCAGCGTGGCTATCGTGCCCAAAGCCAATGCCCCGAAGAAAAATGACAAAGCCTTTGAAGGCCTCACGATTCACGCGGTAGAGCGCATTGAGCAGGCGCTGGAGGTGGTGCGCAGCCTTCAGTGAAATGTTAATTGCTATTTAATTTATAGCTGCTCGCGCATGATTTCATTAGTCTCAAGGCCTGTTTGATACCTGAAAACAATAAAAAAGCCCGCAGACCTTGCAGTCTGCGGGCTTTTTAGCTTGCGCTGATCGCTGATCAGCGGTTGTAGGCTGTCTCACCGTGGGACGTAATGTCCAGACCTTCACGCTCGTCTTCTTCGCTGACGCGCAGACCGATGGTTAGGTCAACAATCTTGTATGCAATGAATGACACGACGCCAGACCAAACAATGGTGATCAACACGGCCTTGGTTTGCACCCAGACCTGCGAAGCGATCGAGAAGTCAGCGCTTGTTACCATCGTGACTGTTACCCAGTCAGCAACATAGCCGGGGCCGCCCAAAGCTGGTGAGTTGAACACACCCGTCAGGATGGCGCCCAGGATACCGCCGATGCCGTGCACGCCAAATACGTCGAGTGAGTCGTCAGCACCCAAAATTTTCTTCAGGCCGTTCACACCCCACAGGCAGGCAAAGCCAGCCAGGAAGCCAATGATCAAACCACCGCCGATGCCAACATTGCCAGCAGCAGGAGTGATGGCGACCAGGCCAGCAACCGCGCCTGACGCCGCACCCAACATCGAAGCCTTGCCGCGCATCAGCGCTTCACCCAGGCACCAGGCCAGCACGGCAGCTGCCGTTGCGCCGAGCGTGTTGATGAAGGCCAGGGCCGCAAACCCGTTTGCTTCGAGCGCTGAACCAGCGTTGAAACCGAACCAGCCCACCCACAGCAAAGCGGCGCCGACCATGGTCAGCGTCAGGCTGTGTGGAGCCATGGCTTCCTTGCCGTAACCAATGCGTTTGCCGATCACATAAGCACCGACCAGACCAGCCACAGCAGCGTTGATGTGCACAACCGTACCGCCTGCAAAGTCGAGGGCACCTGATTGCCAGATGTAGCCGGCTTTGGCGTTCATCGCATCAACCGCTTCTTTGCCTGTGTAAGCGTCAGGACCCATCCAGAACCAGACCATGTGTGCAATCGGTGCATAGCTGAAGGTGAACCACAGAGCCATGAACAACAGGACAGCAGAAAACTTGATGCGCTCTGCAAAAGCACCCACAATCAGGCAGCAAGTAATGCCGGCAAACGTGGCCTGGAAGGCAGCAAACACAATTTCTGGAATCACGACACCCTTGCTGAACGTGGCCGCATTGGCGAACGTACCTGCAACGTTGTCCCAGATGCCCTTCATGAACAGCCGGTCAAACCCGCCGAAGAAAGCATTGCCCTCTGTGAATGCCAGGCTGTATCCATAGATGAACCACAACACAACAATCATCGAGAAAGTCACCATCACCTGCATCAGGACAGACAGCATGTTTTTGCTGCGGACAAGGCCGCCGTAGAACAACGCCAGACCGGGGATGGTCATCAAAATAACCAGCATGGTTGAAACCATCATCCAGCTGGTGTCCCCCTTGTTTGGCACAGGTGCAGGAGGAGCAGATGCTGCAGCCGCAGGTGCAGCAATAGCGGGTGCTGCAGATACGGCAGCAGCAGGTGCAGGCGCAGGGACCGCAGCAGAAGCTGCGTCCGCGGGCTTGGCAGCCGCAGACGCAGCAGGCGCTGCCGGTGTTTGTGCCATGACGGCAGCACCAGTGGCAAGCAGGCTAAAGCCCAGCGCCAGGGAGGCGAGTAGTTTTTTCATATGAGTGATCTCTTTTTTTTGAGCGTATTGATGGAGCTTGTCAAGTCTGCAAGGCTTGCGCCTTACAGAGCTTCCTTGCCGGTTTCACCTGTGCGAATGCGCACGACCTGCTCGAGGTTGTAGACAAAGACCTTGCCGTCACCAATTTTGCCGGTGCGGGCAGCACCTTCAACCGCCTCAATGACACGGTCGACCATGTCGTCAGAAACGGCTGCTTCAATCTTGACCTTTGGCAAAAAGTCCACCACGTACTCTGCACCGCGGTAGAGTTCGGTATGGCCTTTTTGGCGGCCGAATCCCTTGACCTCGGTCACCGTGATGCCCTGGACGCCAATACCCGAGAGGGCTTCGCGTACCTCGTCGAGCTTGAACGGTTTGATGATGGCCGTAACTAGTTTCATGTGTTCTCCTGAGGTATGCGTCGTTGGCTTAGAAGCTGTATTTCACGCCGACAACAAGAGTGCTTTTGCCGAGATCTTTGCCGTTGGAGTCGCGATAGAAGGCACCAGCTTGCTTTTTCGTGTTTGTACCTATGGCCGCAGCGTTGACAGAGAAGCCGTTTCCAAAATCTTTAGCGATCGTCAATGAGTAGTCGGTGTAGTTTGCGGCGCTATAGTTTTTGATCACGTCGTTTTGATTAGGAATCAGCTGGCGGCCGATGTGCGGGGTGAGCGTAAAACCATTACCCAAATCAAAGTTGGCACTCAAATCTAAGTACTGGCTGCCGTTGCTGTTGCCAGTGCCGGTAACAAGGGTACTGTTGGTACCGACATTGCCCAGGAAGCTGCCAAGGCTGCGGCTGTATTTGACGCTCACTACGCTATAAGTCAGGCCAAGGTAAATCTCGTTGGTGCTTGCATTTCGGTACTGACCAGCAACAATACTTTTAGGGGCGTTGGCAACGCCAGAGTTGTTACCTGGATACTGATAAGTAATCAACCCGAAGTCAAAACCGATGTCTTTGGTGATGTTGCCTTTGTAGCCGCCATAAAGGTCGATTTCATAGCTGCCCTTCGTGGCGCCGTTAAATTCCTTCACCCAATCCACGTTGGAGCCAAACGCGCCAAGATAGAAGCCGCTTTTGTGCGCGAAGTCCACACCGAGTTGCAGCGCAGGCTTGAAGCTGGTTTGCGAAATACCGCGGAAACGATAGTCAGTCACTGCGCCAACGTTGTAGGACAGCGTGTAGTCCGGCTCAGGCGCTTTGGTTTGTGCAAAGCTGGCGCTTGTAGCAAAAATTGCCAGGCTGGCGGCGATTTTGACTGGGCTGAATTTCATTGTGTTCTCCGTAGGGGTTAACTGTTAAAAAAGACTGAAGTGAGAAAGATTCACTTTAAAGTCTAGCATTTAGCGTGCCAAACGCTGACAGTTGTGTAGGAGCGTGCGTGCACCTTTTGCGTCACTGTCGCGTTAAGCACGAATGCATGAAAAGAATGCACCAACTTGGCGCAATTTAACTTCAATGCACACTTTTAATGCATTCAACTCAGGGAAATTCAAATGAGCCTCTCCATTGTGAACAGCCGTGCCTTGCTCGGTCTGGAGGCTCGACCGGTGTGCGTGGAGGTGCACCTTGCCAACGGCCTGCCCAGTTTCACGCTGGTGGGTCTGGCCGAGACTGAAGTCAAGGAGGCGCGAGAACGGGTGCGTTCGGCCATTCAAAACACCGGGCTTGAGTTTCCGGGTAACAAGCGCATCACCGTCAATCTGGCGCCCGCCGATCTGCCCAAGGATTCTGGTCGCTTCGATTTGGCCATTGCGCTTGGCATATTGGCGGCCAGCGGCCAAATCGATGCAAAAAAAATGCAGGGCTACGAGTTCGCCGGCGAGTTGTCGCTGGGCGGTGACTTGCGTCCTGTGCGCGGTGCCTTGGCGATGAGTCTGGCCATCAGGCAAGCGATGTCGGCGCAAGGCTCGCCAGACGTTCCCAAACTGGTGCTGCCTGATGACAGTGCTCAGGAAGCAGGTCTGGTGCCCGGGGCCGAAATTTTTGCAGCGAAGCACCTGCTTGATGTTGTCCGGCAGTTCTTGCCGGGCGACGCTGCCGTAGAAGTGCTGGACGGCTGGCGTCGCGTGCAGCCCTCAGAGCGCACTGCTCAGACAGCTTACGCCGATATGGCAGATGTTAAAGGCCAAGCGGCGGCAAGGCGGGCGCTGGAGATCGCTGCGGCAGGGGGGCATAGCCTTTTGATGATGGGCCCACCCGGTTCTGGCAAATCCATGCTGGCTCAGCGCTTTGCGGGCCTGTTGCCCGACATGACAACGCAAGAGGCCCTTGAAAGCGCGGCGGTCGCCTCTCTGGGCGGGCGTTTTACGTTGGAGTCGTGGGCCGTCAGGCCCACCTGTGCACCGCATCACACGGCGAGTGCTGTAGCACTTGTTGGCGGTGGCTCGCCGCCACGGCCAGGTGAAATATCCCTGGCGCATCGGGGCGTTTTGTTTTTGGACGAATTGCCCGAGTTTCCCAGAGCGGCGCTCGAAGCACTGCGCGAACCGCTGGAATCCGGCACCATCACCATTGCGCGCGCGGCGCATCGCGCAGAGTTTCCGGCACGCTTTCAACTTGTCGCTGCGATGAACCCCTGCCCGTGCGGGTACTTGGGTTCTAACTTGCGCGCGTGTCGCTGCTCGCCTGATCAGGTGTCCCGCTATCAGGGAAAATTAAGCGGCCCGCTGCTTGACCGGATTGACCTGCATGTAGAAGTTGGTGCGCTGGCGGCAGAGGAACTGATCAACACGCCGCCGGGCGAAAGTACGGCATTGATTCGTGTGCGTGTAGCGGCTGCCCGCGACCGTGCCATGGCTCGCCAGGGCAACACGAACCAGGCGCTGAGCGGCAAAGCGATTGATGAGCAATGCAAGCTTGACGATGCGGCGGCCAAATTTTTGAACACTGCCGCAGCGCGTTTGGGCTGGTCCGGGCGCAGCATTCATCGCTGCCTGAAGGTCGCCCGTACGATTGCTGACTTGGCAGCTGTGGCCACCGTGCAGGTCGCACATGTGGCCGAAGCCGTTCAATATCGCCGGGCCCTCAAGGCACCCTGACCAGAGCCGTCAAGGTGCCTGATAGACGGGCGCTGGCTGGTTGGTACGCTGCACGACGGGTGCAGGTGCGGTGTACACACCGCCGTCACGGCTGCGAATGCTGGAGCCCTCAACCGTGACCTTGCTACCCACAGCAGGGGCCTGGGCTACTTCAACGGTGCGGCGTGAGCCGTCGTCCATGCGCACACCAACCTGATAAACGGTTTCCTTCTTCATCCGCTTTTCAACTTCGTTGCCTGCAAGGCCGCCACCAATCGCACCAATGATGGTTGCAACGGTTCTGCCATTGCCATTGCCGACCTGGTTGCCCAGCACGGCACCCAACACGCCGCCGCCGACAGCACCGATGCCAGGGCCGTCCGCTTTGGTGGTCCGTTCAATCGGCGTGACCGATTCAATGGCACCACAATTTCCGCAAATGGGCGCAGCCACCGCTGCCACTGGCGCCGGTGTAGGTGCTGCTGCTGGTGCGGCACCAGCCGTACTTGGGGCGGGCGACGGGGTAGGCTGGGGCGTTGCCCTCACTACTTTTTTGGCGGGTACCGGTGCCGGTTTGGCGGGTGCGGCGCTCGGTTTTTCAATCATGTCATCTGCGGCGTTGGTGCCGCCCGCGCTGGAACGAGCCATGGAAGCTGTGCCCATGGGCTTGGTCAATTCCGGGCTAACCGCCGCAACTTGCGCGGCAGGAGCAGGGCTACGACCCTGATAAATCATGGTTCCGCCCATGGCCAGAACGGCAACACCCAAAATACCGACGGCCGCCCATAAAGGCTTGGCTGTCGATGAAGTTTGTTGACCGGGTTGAACGTTGTCGGTAGCTGCAGTCATGGTAAGTGCTCTCCTGATAAAACCGATGATGAACTCAATACGCAAACAGGCTGTGACCGGATTTTCATGATCCGCATCACATGCTTGCCTGCCAAGCTTCTATTCAACGCCCCAAGCCCTCAAAAGGAACACCGCTCCGGGAAAAAGCGCGTTAAATCGAGTCAAGGGTCCGTGTCGTTTTGTAAAGCGCAGGTTAATGGATGCTACAAATTGGGTGCCAGCAACCGGCTGAGGTCTTCTGCTTTTTCGCCGCGCCGCTTGGCCAGGTCATGCAACTGATCATCACCAATCTTGCCGACGTTGAAGTAGGTGCTGTTAGGGTGGCTAAGCATGAAACCGCTGACGCTGGCAGCCGGTGTCATCGCCAGGCTTTCTGTCAGTGCCATGCCAATGTCTGCAGCCCCGAGCAACTGAAACATGGCTTTTTTAACGCTGTGGTCGGGGCAAGCCGGGTAACCAGGGGCCGGACGAATGCCCTGGTATTTTTCGCCAATGAGGCCCGTGATGTCAAGCGTCTCGTGGGCTGCATAGCCCCACAAATCCTGCCGCACCCGTTGGTGCAGGCATTCGGCAAAGGCCTCAGCCAGGCGGTCAGCAAGCGCCTTGAGCATGATGGACGAGTAGTCGTCGTTATCGTCCTGGAAGTACTTTTCCTTCTTTTCGGCGCCCAAGCCGGCGGTGACAGCAAAAACGCCGATGTAATCGGCAATTTGACCTGTTTTGGCTTGCGTTTGGGTGTCATTTTGGCCTTCGGGCCAATGAACACGTGCGCGAGCAGCTATCAATTCAGGAGTCAGTATTTTCGGGGCCACAAAATCTGACAGACAGCGGCTGGGCCGCATCACGCCATCGACCGCAGTCTTCTCTGCCTGCTGGCGCAAGCCGTGCCATGTCATGGCGACTTCGCTGCGCGTTTCGTCCGTGTAGATTTCAATGTCGTCTCCCACGCTGTTGGCAGGGTACAGGCAAATCACGCCGTTGGCGGCTAACCAGCGACCCTCAATCAGGCGGTTCAGCATGCGTTTGGCGTCTGCATAAACCCGCACCGCCTCAGTGCCCACCACCTCATCTTTCAAAATGGCCGGGAACGGCCCAGCCAGATCCCAGGTCTGAAAAAACGGGCCCCAGTCAATGAATTTGGCCAACTCGGTCAGGTCAAAGTTCTTGAACACCCGCCGGCCAATAAACTTGGGCGCAGGCGGTGTGTAGGCTGACCAGTCCATCAGCGTTGCGTTGGCTCTGGCCTTGGCCAGCGTCCACATCGGTATCTGTTTTTTGTTGGCGTGTTGCTCACGAACTTTCTCGTAGTCGCTGTTCAGCTCGTCGATGTATTTGGTGGCCTGGTCTGACAGCAGGCTTTGCGCCACGCTCACACTGCGCGACGCATCTGGCACATAGACCACGGGGCCTTCGTAATGCGGCGCAATTTTGACTGCCGTGTGTACGCGCGAGCAGGTGGCACCGCCAATTAGCAGCGGTATTTTGCGGATGCGAAAGTGGTCGTCCTTCTGCATTTCCGCGGCCACGTACTGCATTTCTTCCAGACTGGGGGTGATGAGGCCGCTCAGGCCCACAATATCGGCGCCCTCAACTTTGGCGCGCGCCAAAATCTCGTGGCAGGGCACCATCACGCCCATGTTGACCACTTCAAAGTTATTGCACTGAAGCACCACTGTCACGATGTTTTTGCCAATGTCGTGCACATCACCCTTGACGGTGGCGATGATGATTTTTCCCTTGGTCTTGACGTCGCCTCCTGCGGCTTCGAGCAGCAGCTTTTCCGCTTCAATGTACGGCAGCAAGTGCGCCACGGCCTGCTTCATCACCCGGGCGCTTTTCACCACCTGAGGTAAAAACATTTTGCCCTGGCCAAACAGGTCGCCCACCACGTTCATGCCGTCCATCAACGGCCCCTCAATCACGTGAAGCGGCCGGCCGCCTTCAGCTTCAATCAGTTTCCAGACTTCTTCGGTGTCTTCTGTGATGAATTCGTTCATGCCGTGCACCAGCGCGTGCGACAGGCGCGCCCGCACCTCCAGGTTACGCCACTCATTGCGCTTGCTGTCGTCCTTGGCGCCGCTTTTGGCGGTTTCAGCCACTTCAATCAGGCGTTCGCCTGCATCGGGCCTGCGGTTCAGCACCACGTCTTCGACGCGCTCTTTCAGCGTTGGCTCCAGGTCGTCATACACGCCGACCATGCCGGCATTGACGATGCCCATGTCCATGCCGGCCTTGATGGCGTGATACAAAAACACCGTGTGAATCGCTTCACGCACCGGGTCGTTGCCGCGAAAGCTGAACGACACGTTGCTCACACCGCCAGAGACTTTGGCGCCGGGCAAGTTTTCCTTGATCCAGCGTGTGGCGTTGATGAAGTCGACCGCGTAGTTGTTGTGCTCTTCAATGCCGGTGGCAATTGCAAAAATATTCGGGTCAAAAATGATGTCTTCTGGCGGAAAGCCGAGTTCATCGACCAGCACCCGGTAGGCGCGTTCGCAAATTTCTACCTTGCGCTCGTAGGTGTCGGCCTGGCCTTTTTCGTCAAACGCCATCACCACCGCTGCTGCGCCATAGCGCTTGAGCAGCTTGGCCTGGTGCTTGAAGGGCTCAAGACCCTCTTTCATGGATATCGAATTGACAATGCCCTTGCCCTGGATGCAGCGCAAGCCAGCCTCGATCACGCTCCACTTGGAGCTGTCGATCATGATGGGCACGCGCGCAATATCGGGTTCGCTGGCGATCAGGTTCAAAAACCGCACCATTGCCGCCTGGCTGTCCAGCATGGCTTCGTCCATGTTGATGTCGATGATTTGCGCCCCGTTCTCAACCTGCTGACGAGCGACGGCCAGCGCGGCTTCAAAATCACCGTTCAAAATCATGCGGGCAAATGCCTTGGGGCCGGTGACGTTGGTGCGCTCTCCAATATTGACGAACAAATTGCCTGTGCCGATGTTGACCGGCTCCAGGCCAGACAGCTTCATGGGGGGGACTTGAGCCGCACTTGTGGATTGCATGTTGAACTCACCTCAAACTGAATGGGTGAGCGTCGTTGCCATTGCGGCTTTGAAGCCTGCATCACCCAAGCCTCACGAAACAATGGTTTCGCTGCAACGCTCCTTGGGTTACCATTATTTTATCTCAGCCTTGCACTCTGGCGCTGAACCAAAATCCGGAAGCCCCATGTTTGAAAAATTGTTTCGTGGCAAAAGTGGCACGTCCCGTTCGTCGCCCGAGCGGATGTCGTCCAAAGACCGCATGCGTGCGATTGAGGGCTCCAGCGCTGCCGGACTTGCCGCAGAACTGCTCATCGCGCCCACCGCACTGATGCAGTTGACGCTGGACGAAGCCCTCATTGTCGTCAGCTACATGACACCGCACAAGATCAATGAAGGCACGACTTTCATCAAGGAAGGCGATGACAGCGACACCGGTTACATGATGCTGCTGCTCGAAGGCGAAGTCACGGTTGAAAACATCGTCGTCAGCCGCCGCACGCCTGTGACGGTCACCGTCCTTGGCCCGGGCAGCCTGATTGGCGAGATGGGGCTGGTCGATGGTCAGGCCCGGCTGGCGTCGTGTACGGCCACCGTCAATTCGCGCTGTGCACTGCTAACCCGCGCTGCTCTTGAAAAACTGGGTGAAGAAGACCCGCAAACCGCCACCAAACTGATGTTTGCCGTGTCGTCGCGTATTGCCGAGCGACTGCGGGACACGTCAGAAAAACTCAAGATGTATACGCAGCTCGTGCAGGCGATGCAGCAAGAGATTGATCACCTCATGCCTACCTAGCCCCCACGGTGGATGTGGCTTCCACGGTCGTTCACTTCGTGTAACTCCCTGCCTCCCGGGGAGGCCGCTGCGCCTGCAGCCCGGCAAAGCCGGTTCTGCGCCCCCTGCTTGAAAAGAATCCGTTTACGCGGCCTCTTTGTAGAAAACACCCGCATTCAAACCCCGACGCGCTAGTGGTGCGACTGCGCTGGCAATCGCCTGAATATGATCGGGTGTAGTGCCGCAGCAGCCACCCACGATATTGACCAGGCCTTCGGCTGCAAACTCATGCAGCAGGCGGGATGTCACATCAGGTGTCTCGTCAAAGCCGGTATCGCTCATTGGGTTGGGCAGACCGGCGTTGGGGTAGCAGCTGATGAACGTATCGCCGGCCACGCGTGCCAGCTCTTGTATGTAAGGGCGCATCAGCGCGGCACCTAGGGCGCAGTTCAGGCCCACGGCCAATGGCTGGGCATGGCGCACGCTGTGCCAAAAGGCGGTGACGGTCTGGCCGCTCAAAATGCGCCCCGATGCGTCGGTGACCGTACCGCTGATGATGAGCGGCAGACGCTCGCCTGACTTGTCAAAGTACTCGTCAATCGCAAACAGGGCGGCTTTGGCGTTGAGCGTGTCAAAAATGGTTTCCACCAGCAGCACATCGCTGCCGCCCTTGACCAATGCCTCGGTCTGCTCGTAATACGCCTGGCGCAGCTCTTCAAAACTGGTGTTGCGCGCGCCCGGGTCGTTCACATCAGGGCTGATGCTGGCGGTTTTGGGGGTAGGGCCGAGTGCGCCCACCACAAAGCGCGGTTTGTCAGGCGTTGAAAACTTGTCGCACGCAGCGCGCGCAATGCGGGCTGACTCGTAGTTCATCTCCACCGCCAGCTCGGCCATGTCGTAATCTGCCTGGGCCACCGTGGTCGCGCCAAAGGTGTTGGTTTCAATCATGTCCGCGCCCGCGGCCAGGTAGCCCTCATGGATGTCGGCAATCACATCAGGCCGTGTCAAGCTGAGCAGCTCGTTGTTGCCCTTGATGTCCTTGTGAAAGTCTTTGAAACGCTCGCCCCGGTATTGGGCTTCGCTCAGCTTGAAGCGCTGAATCATCGTGCCCATTGCGCCATCGAGTATGGCGATGCGTTGCTCAAGAAGGGCAGGTAGCTGCTGGCCGCGGGTGTACGTGATGGGTTTCATGGTTTCATTTTAAACGGCGGACTTTGCATCCATGACTTTCAATGACAATATGCGATCACACCGAAACATCATGAAAAACCTACAACCCAAAGAAGCCCATGCCTGGTTGCAGGCGCATCCCGATGCGCTGTTTGTCGATGTGCGCATGGAAATCGAGTCGCTGTACGTGGGCCGTCCACCTGGCGTTGTGAATGTGCCCTGGTACGAATACCCTGACCTGCAGCCTGATGCAGAAAAGTTTGCAGAAACGGTGGCCAGGGAGGCGACGGGCAAAGACCAGCCTCTGCTGCTGCTGTGCCGTTCTGGGCAGCGCACGCTGGCAGCGGGTAAGGCGCTGGAAGCGGCAGGCTTTACCGACGTGCAGCATGTCGTTCATGGTTTTGAAGGTGAGCTGGACGAACATTTCAAGCGCTCGACCGTCTCGGGCTGGCGGTTTGAGGGGCTGCCCTGGGAGCAGATGTAGGCTTGCAGGCGCTTTGTAAGCCGGTTTTAGGCTTAAAACGCTCAAAAACAGCCGTTTTACCTGTCAAATCGCCCTCTAAGCCAATGAAGACAAGCGCTAGCAGCTACTGTTTTAATAGCAAATAAAACCCCTCCAAATTGACTGAACTGATACATCAACCGTCCCCGCTGGATATTCTGGGCGAGGTGTTTGGCTATGCTGACTTTCGTGGCCCGCAGGCCGCCATCGTTGAGCACGTGACGTGCGGCGGCGATGCGCTGGTGCTGATGCCCACGGGCGGCGGCAAGTCGCTGTGCTACCAGATACCGGCCATTGCGCGGCAAAACGCGGGGCACGGCGTGTCTGTCGTTATCTCTCCACTCATCGCGCTGATGCATGACCAGGTCGGCGCGCTGCGCGAGGCGGGCGTGTCGGCTGCGTTTTTAAACTCGACGCAGAGCTTTGACGAAGCCAGCGCCATTGAAAAGCAGTTGCAAAGCGCTACTTTGACAATGCTGTACGCAGCGCCCGAACGCATCAACACGCCACGCATGAAAGACCTCCTGCGCGGCTTGAACCAGCGCGGCAAGCTGAGCCTGTTTGCGATTGACGAGGCGCATTGCGTCAGCCAGTGGGGTCACGACTTCAGGCCCGAATATCGGAGTTTGAGCCTCCTGCACGAGATGTTCCCCAATGTGCCGCGCATGGCGCTCACGGCAACGGCCGACGCGTTGACGCGGCAAGACATGGTGGAGCGCCTGCAGCTTGAAAACGCTGCGCAATTCGTGTCAAGTTTTGACCGCCCGAACATCCGCTACACCATCGTCGAAAAAACCGACGCAACGCGGCAGCTGCTGCGTTTTATCCAGTCTGAACACGCGGGCGAGGCTGGCATTGTGTATTGCCAGTCGCGCAAGCGGGTTGAAGAAATTGCCGACACGCTGCAAGGCGCAGGCATCAACGCGATGGCCTACCACGCGGGGCTTGATTCAAGCCTGCGGCAGGAACGGCAAGACAAGTTTTTGCGTGACGACGGCATGGTGATGGTGGCCACGATTGCTTTTGGCATGGGCATCGACAAGCCCGACGTGCGCTTTGTCGCGCACCTGGACATGCCCAAAAACATTGAAGGCTACTACCAGGAAACCGGCAGGGCGGGCCGCGACGGGCTGCCCGCCAATGCCTGGATGACCTACGGCCTGAATGATGTGGTGAACCAGCGCCGAATGATTGACACCAGCGAAGCCGCCAGTGAAGAGTTCAAGGCCGTGATGCGCGGCAAGCTGGATGCGCTGCTCAATTTGGCCGAAGGCACGGCTTGCAGGCGCGTCAGCTTGCTGCATTACTTTGACGAAGACAGCCAACCCTGCGGCAATTGCGACAACTGCCTGAGCCCTCCGGCGGTGTGGGACGCCACCGACGCAGCCCGCAAGATGCTGAGCTGCATTTACCGCGTGCAGCAGGCCAGCGGCATCAGTTTTGGGGCGGGGCATTTGATGGATATTTTGCGCGGCAAGGCAACTGAAAAGGTCTTGCAGCACAGCCACGACAAGCTCTCCACCTTTGGCATTGGAAGCGACCTGGGTGAAGCCCAATGGCGCGCGGTATTGCGCCAGCTGATCGCCAAAAACATGGTCTATGTTGATGCTGAAGCGTATGGCACGCTGCAGTTGCTGGCCGATGCGCGCCAGGTCCTCAAAGGCCAGGCCAGCGTGATGCTGCGTGAGCAAACCGGCGCCGAAAAATCAAGCCGGGCTAAAAAAATCACCAAAACATCTGCCAAAGGCATCGCGGAAGCTGCACTCAATGCCGGTGCGCTTGAACGGCTGGCCAAGCTCAAAGCCTGGCGCGCTGAAGTGGCCAGAGAGCACAACCTGCCAGCATTCGTGATTTTTCACGATGCCACGCTGCGCGCCATCGCCGAACGTGCCCCGCAGTCCGCGCGCGACCTGCAAGGTATTGCCGGCATGGGTGTCAAAAAGCTGGAGGCGTATGGTGCCGAAGTGATGCGTGTTTGCGCGGCCATTGATTAAACTGGCAAACTGACAGGGTTGACCAAGCGCTTTTTCGCTATTATTTTAGTAGCTGCTCGCGCACGTATCTATTGGTTAAAAGCCTTATTTCATACCTGAAAATGGCCTGAAAAGAGCCTGAAACAGGCGCCAAGCTATTCTCAGCTGCTTTTTTGACCGTTTTCAACACTTTTGCATGCAAAACAACCTTTCATCCGCTCGTTCGGCATCCCCTTTGGCAACGGCCCAAGTTCCGCTGTGGCAGCAGCTTCAAGGTGCCAGCGCCTTGCTGTTGGCGGTGCGCGATGGCCAATCGATGACCGCAGCACTGCTGGACGTGGATGCACGCCTGCGGCCGGGCGTGCAGGCACTGGGTTTTCACGCCCTGCGCTGGCTGGGTCGTGCCGAGGCGCTACGCCAGCAACTGGCCAAGAGACCGCCGCCACCCGAGGCGGATGCGCTGTTGTGTGTGGCGTTAGCGCTCGCATGGAACGAAAAAGAAGCGCCCTATTCAGCGTTTGTTCTGGTTGACCAGGCCGTAGAAGCCGCCAAGCGCAGCGAAGCCACTACCCACCAGGCCAGCTTTATCAACGGTTGCCTGCGGCGTTTTTTGCGGGAACGTGATGCGCTGGTGGCCAAGACCGACGCCAACCCGCAAGCGGTGTGGAACCACCCCCAATGGTGGGTTGACCGCTTGCGCAAAGACCACCCCGACCATTGGCAGGCCATCTTGCGTGCCAACAACACCAAAGCACCGTTGACGCTGCGTGTTAACACCCGAAAAACGACTGTAGACCAATATATTCATGCACTGACAGCTATAAATATTGAAGCAAAACAAGTGGGTGACCATGGCGTAGTGCTGACGCATGCGGTGGCTGTTCCTTCATTGCCGGGCTATGCGGCAGGGCATTTCTCGGTGCAGGACGCCGCGGCGCAAATAGCGGCGCCCTTGCTCATGCAGGCTTTGCAGCCGGGCCAAACCCTGAACATTCTTGACGCCTGCGCGGCCCCCGGCGGCAAAACCGCGCACCTGCTGGAACTGTCCAACTGCAAGGTGACGGCTCTGGACATTGATGCTCGCCGCTGCGAGCGCATTGACCAAAACCTGACGCGCCTGGGCTTGCATGCCCAGATTGCCGTTGGCGACGCTGCCCAGCCGGGCCGGTGGTGGGACGGGGTGCTTTTTGACGGCATTTTGCTGGACGCACCTTGCACCGCATCGGGCATCGTGCGCCGTCACCCTGACGTGCGCTGGCTGCGCCGTCCGACGGACATTGCCCAGCTGGCCAACCTTCAGGCGCAACTGCTCCAAACGCTCTGGCCACTGCTCAAGCCGGGTGGCGCCATGGTGTACTGCACCTGCTCGGTCTTCAGGGCTGAAGGTGATGCGCAGGTGCAAACGTTTCTTGCGCGCCACACAGATGCCCAATTAATGCCCTCTCCGGGCCATTTAATCCCCCAAAGCGGCGCATCTGGCGCGGTCTTCCCGGACAATTTGTTGGGTGAACACGACGGTTTTTATTACGCCCTCCTTAAAAAGCAAACGGTCTGAGGCTGCGCGGCGGTTGTCCGCGGGCCGGTCTGTGCAGCGCATGGCGTGCTTTGTCTCGGCGGTTTTCAGGCGTTTTCTGGGGGCTTTGATGCTATGCATGAGCCTGCTGCACGTCAGCCCAAACGTCCAGGCGGCTGACATCGGTCAGTTGAACGTGGAGCGCAACGAGGACGGCATTTACCTGTCTGCCAACATCCGTTTTGAGCTGCCGATGCCGGTTGAAGACGCGCTGGTCAAAGGCATCGCCATGTTTTTTGTGGTCGAGGCCGATATTTACCAGAGCCGCTGGTACTGGACTGACCGGCGTGTGGCCAGTGCTGCCCGCACCATCAGGCTGGCGTATCAGCCGCTGACGCGTGTCTGGCGCGTCAACATCGTCAACGGTGTGGCGCAGGGGGCGAGCGGCCTGCGGGCCACGCTGAACCAGAACTACGACAGCCTGACGGATGCCCTGTCGGCTGTGCAGCGCCTGTCGCGCTGGCGCGTGGCGGACAACGCAGACGTGGAGCCGGACGCCACCTACAAACTGGACTTCAGCTACAGCCTGGACCTGTCCCAGTTGCCACGACCTTTCCAGATCGGTGTGGTGGGCCAGAAAGACTGGACCATATCGGCGCAGCGTACCGAACGCTTCCAGCTGGGTGCGGCGCGCGCATTGCCCGACAGACCCAGAATTGCCGTGCCCCTGAACAAAGAGGCCGACAAGTGAATTTGGGCGGGACGAACGAAAAAGGGGCTGGCCTCAAAGGACGTGTGGATGTTCTCAAGAGCAGCGCGGCCTTTCGCTGGACAGTGGGCGTAGGGGCCGGCACAGTGCTGGCGCTCAGTCTGGTGCTTCTTTTCCTGTTGACCCAAGCCACCGGCAACCGCGAGCTGTACGAGCGCAATTACGCCCGGTTGCTGGTGCTCAACATTGCTGTGGCCGCATTGCTGCTGATGGTGATTGGCTGGATCGTGCTGCGCCTGTATCTGCGTTTGAGGCAAGGGCGTTTTGGCAGCCGGTTGCTGGTCAAGCTGGCAGCCATCTTTGCCTTGGTGGGCTTGCTGCCAGGCCTGCTGATTTACGGGGTGTCCTACCAGTTTGTTTCACGCTCAATTGAAAGCTGGTTTGATGTGAAGGTAGAAGGCGCGCTGGATGCAGGCCTGAACCTGGGCCGCGCCACACTGGATGCGATGGCGCTTGATCTGGCCAACAAAACCCGGCAGGCCGCAACGCAGTTGTCGGAAACGCCAGACGGCGCGGCTGCCCTGGCGCTCGAGCGGCTGCGCGACCAGTTGTCTGCCAGTGACGTCGTGCTGTGGACAGCCGGTGGCCAGGTGATTTCAAGCGTGGGGGATTCGCGTTTCAAGATCAACCCGGAGCGACCGCCGGCAGCGCTTTTTCGCAACGCCAGAACGCAGCGCGTGGCGACCCAGATCGAAGGCCTGGAAGAGTCTGCAGGTGGCGCAGCAGGGGCAAGCGCACCCGCGCCGTCGGGACGGATTCAAGCACTGGCGCTGGTGAACAGTGCAAACGTGGGTCTGCTGGGTGAAGCCAGGTTTTTACAGGTGACTCAAGGCATTCCAGCCACCGTGGTGGCCAATGCCATTGCCGTACAGGAGGCCAACCGCGAATATCAGGAGCGGGCGCTGGCCAGAGACGGTTTGCGCCGCATGTATATCGGCACGCTCACGCTGAGCCTGTTTCTGGCGGTATTCGGTGCCGTGCTGCTGGCCGCCCTGCTGGGTAACCAGCTTGCCAAGCCACTGCTGGTGCTGGCTGAAGGGGTGCGACAAGTGGCGCTTGGCGACTTGACGCCCAAGGCGGCGCTGCAAGGCCGGGACGAACTGGGCGGCCTGACGCGTTCGTTTGCCGACATGACCCAACAGCTCAGTGATGCGCGGTCTGCGGTCCAGCAAAGCATGAGCCAGGTTGACGCTGCACGCGCCAATCTGCAAACCATTCTGGACAACCTCACCGCGGGCGTGATTGTGCTCGACGCTGACGGGCGGATTCAGTCAAGCAACCCGGGGGCCACCCGTATCCTGCGCGCGCCCATGGCGGCTTATCAAGGCAAGTTGTTGTCTGAAGTTCCGGGTCTTGATGCATTTGGCAAAGACGTGAATGCCCAGTTTGCGGATTTTCTGAGTGATGACAACCTGCCTCACGGGCAGGAGCAGTGGCAACAGTCGTTTGAACTCAACACGGCCATGCCTGGCTCTCCTGACAACGCCATCACCCAGATCGCGCGCGGTGCCAAGATGCCTGGCGCGCAAGAATTCTTGCTTGTATTTGACGATGTGTCTGAGATGGTTTCGGCCCAGCGCGCCCAGGCATGGGGCGAAGTTGCGCGCAGGCTGGCGCATGAAATCAAAAATCCGCTCACCCCGATTCAGCTGTCTGCTGAACGGCTTGAAATGAAGCTGACCGGCAAGCTGGAGGGAACGGAGCAGGCCCTGCTGACCAAGTCGGTCAAGACCATCGTCGATCAGGTCGATGCAATGAAGCGGCTGGTCAATGAATTTCGGGACTACGCCCGCCTGCCCGCGGCCGAGCTCAAGCCTGTTGACCTGAATGCGCTGATCGGCGACGTGATGCAGCTTTATGCAAGCGATCATGCCGACCAGACGGTACGCACCGAACTCGATACCGCCGCACCTCTGATCAAGGGCGATGCCCAGCAACTGCGACAGATCATTCATAACCTTGTGCAAAACGCACAGGACGCGCAAGAAGGGGTCACCGGCGGTGTCGTCATCCTTAAAACCGAGTACGCACGCGCGCCGGGCTCGTCGGGGCGCGTGCGCCTGATTGTTAGGGACCAAGGCAGTGGCTTCCCGGAGCGTATCCTCAAGCGGGCCTTTGAGCCGTACGTTACAACCAAGGTTAAAGGTACCGGTTTGGGGCTGGCGGTTGTTAAAAAAATAGCTGACGAGCATGGTGCACGAATTGATATTTCTAACCGTGTAACAGACGGCGTCGTGTCAGGTGCCCAAGTATCGTTATCATTCGCGGTGGCGGTCTGACATCATTCAAGCAAACTGGCAGGGCAACAATTCAATATGGCAAATATTCTGGTGGTCGACGATGAACTGGGCATACGCGACCTGCTATCGGAAATTCTGAATGACGAGGGCCACCAGATAGAGCTGGCTGAAAACGCCGCAGAAGCACGCGCTGCCCGTCAGCGCAGCAAACCAGATCTGGTACTGCTCGACATCTGGATGCCTGACACCGACGGTGTGACGCTTTTGAAGGAATGGTCTGCCACTGGCCTGCTAACGATGCCGGTCATCATGATGAGCGGTCACGCCACCATCGACACTGCTGTTGAAGCCACCAAAATCGGTGCAATGGCGTTTCTTGAGAAACCCATTACCCTTCAAAAGCTGCTCAAAGCTGTCGAGCAGGGGCTGACCAAATCCGCAAGCCGAAAGCCCACACCATTGGGTGTCCAGGTCAGTCCGTCAGAGTTGACCGTGGAGGCCGCCATGACGGGCGGCACACTGCCTGTGATCGTTGAAATGGGCCCGCAGGCCAATCAGAGTTTTTTACTTGAAAAGCCCCTTCGCGATGCCCGTGATGAGTTTGAGAAAGCTTATTTTGAATTCCACTTGGCCAAGGAGGGTGGCTCTATGACCCGGGTGGCTGAAAAAACCGGGCTGGAACGTACTCATTTGTATCGCAAGCTCAAGCAACTTGGCGTGGATCTCACGCGCGGCAAGCGCGGCACATGAACCGTCTGCTGACTGTTATATAATCGTAGGCTTGGCCCGGTAGCTCAGTCGGTAGAGCAGAGGATTGAAAATCCTTGTGTCGGTGGTTCGATTCCGCCCCAGGCCACCAGTGTTTATGCGCCCTAGCGCCCTTTTTGGGTTCTGGGGCGTTTCTACAATTCAAGTTCAATTTCTACAATTGGCGAGATTCAAGGCGTTTGTTATCAAATCACCAGGTTGATTGGAGTCGGCGATGGCAGTTGAATTTTTTGCAAGGGAAGATGTAAAAGAGCGGCTGCGGGTGGCAGAGGGCAAGACAAACATTCATCAAGCAATCAACCCGCCTCAAAAAGTCCTTCATCTACATTCGGTACTAAAAACCATTAGGGCCAACGTAGTTGAATTTGACGAAAATTGCCAGACAAACATTGCATGGTTTGGCAACTCGTTCGTGGATTCATTGGAGACTTACACCAGTGTCAAAACATCAGTGGATGAAGTAGATGACGTGTATGCGGGTATTTATCGGTTCATCATCGAGTTTGATTTGTCGGTGCAGAACGACCTTTCGATGGAGCTTCGCAAATTCAAAGAATTCACCGAAGATAACCTGCGGCTCTTCAGTGAACATGCTCAATCGCAGATGAACTTTGCTTTGATTGCTATGCCTATCGCGATCATGAAAAAGCTTTTGGGTAGCGATGTGCTTAGAAACCTTCGGCACTTGGACAAATACACGGGACAGATTGAGAAACAAATTGCTAATTGGGATGAGGTGCTTTCTGAATATGAGCGGAAGACAACCACGCTTAAGGAGTCATTAAGCAGCTATTCGGCTGGCTTTAACTTTGTGGGACTATATGACGGGTTTGACCAGCTTTCCATTGCAAAGGCTGCGGAGTTGGCTGGGCATAGAAAGTGGCTCCTTCTTTTTGGACTTCTTGCTGTCTTGCCGGTAACTGCTGAGTTCTTGCTGTTGAGTTGGAATTTGGACCGGATTGTTGAAATGAAGTGGGCATTATTAATAGCCGCCATTCCGGCTTTGCCAATTACTATTTTGTTCATCTATTTTTTTAGAATCGTGCTACGAAGTTTTGATGGTACGAAGTCACAACTTCTTCAACTTGAGTTACGCAAAACGCTCTGTAGGTTTATTCAAAACTACGCAGAATACTCAAAAACTCTGAAGGCAAACAACATCGACTCGTTGACGAAGTTTGAAAATATTATTTTTTCGGGCTTAGTGTCAAGTGATGAAAAATTGCCCACAACTTTTGACGGCTTAGAACAAATTACCAACATGGTGAAAGCTTTTCAAAAATAGGCTTCTATCTCAGCGGTTTCACTCTCTCTCCGACACGTGCTCTGACATATTGTTCTGTCATATCTCGGTTTTTGTGACCAAGTAGCGTCTGGGAGTGAGCTAAATCACCGGTATCCGTGGCTGCCTTGGCCCGAATATCCCTAAACTGAAAATCCACCTTTGCCAGCGTCCGCGCCTTGTCAAAACGTGAGCGCAGCGCAAACTGTGTCAATGGCTGGCCATTTTCATCTTGAATCAGCCATGCGCTAATCGCCCGTCGTGGCCGCTCTGCAATTCTGGCGATGACAGCCGCCAGGTCTCCGGTGACTTCTACGCCTAGTCGCTGGCCCGTTTTGTTTTGCACGATCCACAGCGCACCGTCTCGAATGTCGGTTCTTTTAAGTTTCAGTACGTCGGCTGGACGTTGTCCGGTGAGCAGCGCTAAATCCATGGCGTCGATCACAGTGAAATGTGCCTGTGCTTTGACTAGGTCAAACTCAGCATCAGTGATGTACCTGGAGCGCCCGGTTTCCTTAAATCCCTTTACGCCTTGGCATGGGTTCTGAAGCGCCGTATAACCCCATTCCCGCGCCTTATTGAAGATGTGGGAGAGCAGGGCCTTTTCTCGGTTAGCGCGCACCTTGGCGGCTTGGCCGCGAATGTCCATATATTCCCGGACGTGCATTGGTGCGATGGCGTCAATAGGCATATGGGCAAATACTTTGAGAAGGTTTGCCAGCTCCTTGTCGTTGTCTTTTCGGGTCTGGATGCTTTTCGAGGGGAATATCTCCCGGACATAGCGCTTTGCTACGACAGAAAACAATTTTGTTGAATCATCTTCCGGCACGCTCTCACGCTGGGCCCAAAGTCGCAGCGCTTCGGCACGGTCACTGGACAGCTTTGTCCACAGCCTGGGCAAAGTGCCGCTGACGTGATACCAGACCTTGCCCTTTTTGTGAAAGCGGGGCGGGTCGTCGTAATTGGATTGGCGGCGGCGTCCCATCAAGTGCCCCGCAGTGCGCGAAAGTTTGGCCGGGGTATGGCGTCCAGCGCGTCGGAGGCGCAGCCGAGCATTTTCTCTGCATATTTCCGGGCGATGATCGGCTTGCGGTTACCGTTAAGCTCGAAGCGCCATCCTTTCAAGCGAAGCCACTTTGTCTGATGCGAAGGCAGCTTGTAGCCTGTCAGGATTTCGACTTCGTTAGCTGCCAGGAACAGGGGCGGCAGGTTTTGCGCGGTATTCATTCGACCGCCTCCAGTTCACGCG
>JANNYZ010000205.1:0-39451 GCA_031410335.1 Polaromonas sp.
CAGTGCTGTCGGGGAGTAGTTATCTCTGACAGTGATTTATCAACTTCTAGAAGGAAAATCAATCATGGCAACTGCAAAAAAAGCACCGGCTAAAAAAGCGCCCGCAAAAAAGGCTGCTCCGGCAAAGAAAGTAGCTGCGAAAAAAGCAGCTCCAGCGAAAAAGGTCGCCGCTAAAAAAGCAGCACCCGCCAAGAAAGTAGTCGCCAAGAAAGCAGCACCGGCCAAAAAGCCAGCTGCCAAAAAAGCGCCTGCCAAAAAGCGGACTCCTAACGCTGCGTTCATGAAGGCATTGACACTGAGCCCAGCATTGGCCGCAGTGTTGGGCGACAAGCCACTGCCACGCACGGAGATCGTCAGCAAGCTGTGGGTCTACATCAAGGCCAACAAATTGCAAGACCAGATCAACAAGCGCATGATCAACGCCGATGCCAAGCTGAAAGCCGTCTTCGGCAAAGCCCAGGTATCGATGTTCGAGATGGCTGGCCTGATCGGCAAACACGTCAAGTAATCTGCTTCTCAGCAGAATCTGAAAAGCCGGTGAAAGCCGGCTTTTTTTATGCCTTTTAACCTCAATGAAAATCTCGACTCTGCGCTGCGCCCTGCCCTAGGCGGCCAAGCAGCGGACTTAAATCTTCAAGTCGCTGGGCAATGAGGTTGCGCACCGCGCCGAAGCCCGCTAACGCGCCAGGCTGCTCGCTGCTCCGCTGCCACACGCCATGCACGCCCAGTAGCGTCGAATGCAGCAACTCCGCGCGCTGTGCGTGGCGAATCGACTTCCACACGATGACATTGATGGGACCCGTGTCGTCTTCGATGGTTAAAAAAATCACGCCTTTTGCTGTTTCTGGTTGCTGCCTGAGCGTCACGATACCGCAGGCAGCAACGTCATGGCCATCAGGTAGCGCGTCAAGTTGTGCGGCAGTTAGAAAACCTTTTTCCATCAAGCGCGGGCGCAGGAGTGCCAGTGGGTGACGGCGTAGTGTGAGGCCGGTGGCGCGGTAGTCAAACAAAATATTCTCACCCTCTGGTGTTTCGGGTAAATTGAGCGCGGCTTCGTACGTGGGCACAGCTTTGAGCAACAACGGCTGGGGTTTGATAGCGGCCGCTTGCCAGACCTGCTGCCTGCGATGGCCTGCCAGTGAAGCCAATGCATCGGCTGCAGCCAGTGCGTTGACATCAAGCGTGTCAAGCTCGGCACGCAGGCACAGGTCTTCAACGCTGGTGAAAGCAGATGCAAACCTGGCGGCCAGGATACGGTGGACGGTTTGCTCGCTCAGGCCACTAACCAGGCGCATGCCCAGACGAATGGCGGGCTGACCGCTGTGGATACCGGGGTATGCCAATCCAGGTTCAGGGCGCGCAATAGTTGCCTCCAGTGTGCAATCCCAGGCACTGTGTGTGACCTCTATCGCCCGTATCTCCACCCCGTGCTTGCGGGCATCCTGCTTCAACTGTGAAGGAGAGTAAAAGCCCATCGGCTGCGAATTCACAAGCGCCGCAAAAAAACAGGCTGGTTCATGGCACTTTAACCAGCAACTGACATATACCAACTTGGCAAAACTGGCGGCGTGACTTTCCGGAAAACCGTATTCGCCAAAACCTTCAATCTGCCTGAAAATACCATCGGCAAAGGTTTGCTCGTAACCACGCTCGATCATGCGGCCCACCAACCGGTCGTAAAAACGCTTGACGCCACCCTTTCGCTTCCACGCGGCCATGGAGCGACGCAAATCGTCAGCTTCACCCGCAGTAAAGTCAGCGGCTACCATGGCAATTTGCATGACTTGCTCTTGAAAAATCGGCACGCCCAGGGTACGACCCAAAGCGCTGCGTAACTCTTCATTCGGATAAGTTTCGTCGGCCGGATTGGCGCGGCGTTTCAAGTACGGGTGCACCATGCCGCCTTGAATCGGGCCGGGCCGTACGATGGCCACTTCGACCACCAAATCGTAGAAGCAACGCGGTTGAAGGCGCGGCAGCATGCTCATTTGAGCGCGACTTTCGATTTGAAAGACACCTACCGTATCGGCCGCGCAGATCATGTCGTAGGTTTGCGCGTCGTCAGACGGGATTTGGTGCAACTGTAAATACCCACCGCGCCACTGGTTGATCAACTGCAAGCTGCGGCGAATGGCTGACAGCATGCCGAGCGCCAGCACATCAACTTTTAAAAGACCCATCGCGTCCAGGTCGTCTTTGTCCCATTGAATGATGCGGCGGTTTTCCATGCTGGCGGGCTGGATAGGCACCAGACGCGTGAGCCGGGTTTGGGTCAATACAAAGCCGCCCACATGCTGGCCTAAATGGCGCGGGAACCCCAGCAACTGCACCGTCAAGTCCAGCCACTGCAACACAGGGCCAGCGTCTTTTGCCTCACTGATGTTGGCTTCCTTGAGCCGCTGGGCGAGCAAACCTTCTTTGTCAAACCAGAAGTTTTCTTTGGCAAATTGCTCAATCATGTCTGGTGCAATGCCCAGTGCCTTGCCTACATCCCGAATAGCGCTACGAGGCCGGTAGGTGGTAACGGTGGCTGCAATCGCTGCATGCTCGTGGCCATATTTGGCGTAGATGTATTGAATGACTTCTTCGCGCCGCTGGTGCTCAAAGTCGACATCAATGTCAGGCGGTTCTTTGCGCTCCCGGCTGATGAAGCGCTCAAACAACAGCTGGCTCTCAGCCGGGTCAACGGCAGTAATGGCCAGGCAGTAGCATACGGCGGAGTTGGCTGCAGAGCCGCGACCCTGGCACAAGATATGGTTGTCGATTGCAAACTTCACAATGTCATGCACAGTGATGAAATACATCGCGTAGCCCAACTCATCAATCAGCGCCAATTCATGCGTAAGTTGCAACTCTATTTTTACAGGCAACCCATCTGGGTAGCGCAGCTTTGCGCCCGCTGTTGTCAAGCGGCGCAGGCAATCTATCGGAGACTCTTCACTGCGCACCGCGCCTTGCGGGTAACGGTATAAATCGCGAATTTCGTCCAGGCTGAAGGTACAGCGGCGAGCAACTTCAAGTGTGGCGGCAAGCAGTTCAGGCGGGTACAAACTTGCCAGGCGCATGCGGGGCCGCAGGTGCGCTTCTGCATTGGGCGCCAGCGCAAAACCGCAGTCGTGTACGGTGCAGCCCAAGCCCACGGCGGTCAGCACATCGTGCAGCGGCTTGCGCGAGCGTACGTGCATTTGCACCGCGCCTGCGGCAACCAGCGGTACGCCAGTGCTGACGCACAAGTTTTGCAGTTGCGACAGGCGCAACGCATCGTCCTGGCGCTGCAGCAATTCAGCCGCCAGCCACAATCGGCTACTAAATATGCTCCGAGCCCAATGGATGTATGCGCTAGCAGCTTCTTTATTGATAGCGCCTTGCGGCAGGCAAAAAATGACTTCACAACACTGCAGAACAGACAAGTCGGATTCTGGCGTGACCAGATAGTCCCCCTTTTTCACGACATCGCCAACTGCTTTGGCCTGGGTAATGAACTCGCACAGATTGCCCCAGCCGGCAGCGTTGTGGGGCAGCACCACCAGGCGAAAAGGCTCCGGGCATTGGATCAAAAACTCCGCCCCTGGCAGCAACTGCAGGCCGTGCTTTTGCGCTTCTCCGTGGGCGCGCACCACGCCCGCGACCGAGCATTCGTCGGTCATGGCAATCGCTCTGTAGCCTAGTGCAGCGGCGCGCTCAACCAGCTCTTCAGCATGCGATGCACCGCGCTGAAAGCTGAAGTTGCTCAACGCGTGGAGCTCTGCATACTCGGGAAGCATCAAAGGTCCGTCATGCAAATATGCCGTGCAAATACCACTCACGCTGAGCCGTTGCCGGGTCAATCAGCACCAGGCGCTCGCTGTAGATCCATAGCAGCACGCCTTGGCTGCTGCGGTAAATAAAGTAGTCGCGCAGCGCGGGCATGATGTCAGCTCGGTCAGCCAGCAACCAGCCTGTGGCCTCCAGTCGCTGGGGCCCGGCCAGTTTGAGCAGTGGGCCCTGGTGCAGCGGAGCGCCTGCTTTGGTGGCAAGCTTGAGCGGCTTGTCGAGCAGCCAGGTGGGAAACAAAGCATCGGTTGTGGTGCTAATTTTTATATCTTTTACGATTTTTAATGAATAGCTACTTGGGCGAGTAGCTCCTGATTTAACAGCCATTTGATTTTTTTCATCACCTGCAGCAGCCCAACACTGCATGGCCTCGGGCCGATGGTTGGCTTGTGCTTGCCACACCTGCACACTGGCAGGCCCCAGCCTTGCACTCAAGCGTTCAATGAACTGCGAACTACTCGCACCCTGCTGCCTGGGCTCGATCAGCAAGCTGGCTGTTGCCTCTGAAGCATTGCGCAAACTCACGGTTTCAAGCGACGCCAGTGTGATGCTGTGAACGGGTGCGCTCAAATTGACTTGATTGAGCCGCTCTGCAATCAGTCGTTCGACATGCTGCAAATTTTGTGCGGGCTGAGCGGTGCGAACCGTCAGCTCTTCTGTAGGCTGGACGTCACGGCGCTTGTCTAAATGCCACACCAGTTTGAGCGCGCACAGTCCACTTTGACGGCCCAGTAGCCATGCGTGCAGTCGCACCAGCAATTGCTTGACGCCCGTCATCAAGGCGGGAGCTTGAATCACAAGCGCATCAAGTTCGATTTTTTGCTCAAACTGCTCTGACAGTCCGCACCAGGCATAGGCCTCGGGCAATGCGCCTCTGGCTTGGTCAAGGGCAGCCAGCAAGGGGGCACCAAAACGCCGCGCCACGCCTTCACGCGGCAGCCTCAAGAGGTCACCCCAAGTGCGGCAGCCCGTGCGCGCCAGCACGTCCAGATGCTGGTGGGTAGCGGTGAGCGTGTGCATCGGCATATCGGCCACACGGGCCGGCAGCTTTTGGCCAGCCCGCAACAGCCGCAGACGTCCAATTGCTATTAAAGATGTAGCTGCTTGCGCTCGTGTTATTTGGGCTAAAAGGCCATTTTGCTTAAAAAACGCGTGTAAGTGTGCTTCCAGTAAGGTAGCCAGCTTGTGCAGCCCACCAAACAGGCGCAGGCTGCCCGAGACTTCCATCACCACTACACTGCCGCACAGTGCCACGCGCGGCGTGAAGCTGAGCGACACAGCACAGATGGCCAGCTGCACTTCTTCCGGCGTCATCGCCGCTGGCTCAATGCTGCAAGCATGCAGAGCGATCCATCGCATGAAGCGGCTCTCTCAAAATGCCTGACATGTCAAACAGCGCACTTTGGCGGTCGACTTCGTGCTGATGACTACGCTCAAGGCTGGCAGCAAGTAACCCAGCCAACCGGGCGGGGCGGGTGTCAATCAGCACGGGCGAGGCAAGTAGTGGGCCACGCCTCTTGAAAACATCAATTTGCAAATTGTGCTCAGCTTCGGTTTGTGCCGCGCCCTTCAATCGCAGTCGCAGCGGCGCGGGAGATGAGTCGTGCTGCGCCTGTAGCGGCCTGAAGACAAACAGCAGCTTGTTGTGGGTCTGTGCCGCAATTTGCAAGCGCCGCAGGTGCGCACTACGCGCATCAGGCAGCCAGGCCAGCACGGCACTGACATCAGCACATTGCAGCGCTTCACGCGTGGCCCACAGCATGGCAGGGGTATCGCTTTTTGCATTCACACAGAGCAGCCTCTGCATATCGATCTGGCGCGCACCCAGCGCAGGGCCAAACGGACAATAGGGCGCGCCTACCAATACGACCCAGCTGGCAGGCGACGCAGCCTGCGCTGCACCCAATGCAGGCGCAATCAAACCCCACTCGTGCTGGCCAGATTGAGCCTGTAGCACTTCCGTCATCGAGCCATAGGGCCAGCCACCCCCAGGCAACGCCCGGCTAAGAGCAGGGTAACCAGTTTGGACGGTTTGCGCACCGGCTTCACCCAGCTCGCCTGCGCGCCAGACGTGATCCAACTGGCCAAGCTTGGCAAGCGCGGTCTGACCACGGTTGATAAATGAATGCATTAACAAAGCGAACTAACTGCAAGGCTGAATTAAAAAACCAAAAGACTGTTTATTTATACAGTATTTTGCATCGTTTTTTAAGATTTGCAACCCGCTCGCAACGCCCGTTTTGATTGGCTCAGATGCTATGGTTTAGTGTCTGCGCGGTGCAGCCGATGGCTATTTTCAGAAAAATTATTGATGCGGCTTGTGCCACGTGCGCAACCAGAACCACAGGCACCCGCAGACTTCCAACATTATTTTCGTAACTTTTAGGTCTGCAGACCAATAAATACGTGCGCGATCTGCTCCTTTTTATATAGCAGTCATCAACTCACGATCGCTTAAGCGCTTGCTCGGTAATTGCCGACAGCGTGGCTCTTGTGGTGATGACCTCTGCGTCCAGCATCACTTCAATCAGGGTGCCTTCAGCGCGCGTCAGAGCGGCCAGCAGCTCGCCCTCAAACTCTGCAGTTTTGGTAATGCGTACCCCCGCATAGCCGTAGGCGCGACTAAGTGCGGCAAAGTCAGGGTTTTGCAGATGCGATCCGCTGGAGTGGTTTGGGTACTCACGCTCCTGATGCATGCGGATGGTGCCGTACATGCCGTTGTTGAGCAGCACAATGATGGTTTTGGCGCCATGCTGCACCGCAGTGGCCAACTCTTGGCCGTTCATTAAAAAATCACCGTCACCGGCCATCGTCAACACCACGCGCCCTGTCGTGATGGCGGCAGCAATGCCCGCAGGTACGCCGTAGCCCATCGCACCTACAGTGGGTGCCAGCTGTGTTTTGTGCCCCTTGACCAAGCCGTGGTGTTTATAAAAGCGGTGTACCCAGCTGGCAAAGTTGCCTGCGCCGTTGGTCAGCACTGCATCAGGGGGCAAATGCTGTTGCAGCAGGCTAACGATGGCGGGCATATCGATGTCACCGGGCAATTTATTCGGTTGCAGGTTGGCGACGTAATCGGCATTGGCCTCTAGCGCCCACGCCTCCCACGGCACACTGACGGGGGCTGTCAGCACCTCGAGCGATCTGGCCGCTGCGTTCATGGTGGCGTTGATGGCCAAGTCGGCTTGGTACACCCGGTTGAGTTCTTCAGCACTGCTGTGGACATGCACCAGCTTTTGCTTCGGGCAAGGCGCTTCAAGCAGTGTGTAGTTGTTGGTTGTCATTTCACCCAAACGTGGGCCTATGGCGATGATCAGGTCCGCCGCCTTGACGCGCGCGGCCAACTTGGGGTTCAGGCCAATGCCGACATCGCCTGCATAAAGCGGGTGGTAGTTGTCAAAGGTGTCCTGAAACCTGAAAGCGTTGCCCACCGGCAAGCGCCAGTTTTCAGCAAAGCGCTGCAGCGCCTGCGCGGCCTGCGGCGTCCAGCCGCCGCCGCCTGCTATGACGAAGGGGCGCTCTGACTTGAGCAACATTTCGCGCAAGGTACGCAGCGCGCCGGGGTCGCTCCAGGCTTGCACAGCCTCCACACGGGCCAGTGGCTGGGCAGCGGTCATGCGGGTCAGCATGTCTTCAGGCAGCACCAGCACCACCGGGCCGGGCCTGCCGTTCATGGCGGTGGCAAAGGCGCGCGCCACATATTCAGGAATACGGTCGGCATCGTCAATGCGCTCGACCCGCTTGGCAAAGCCTTTGGTACTGGGGCCAAAAAAGGCCTGATAGTCCACTTCCTGAAACGCCTCGCGGTCGCGGCAATCGCTGGCCACATCACCCACCAGCAACACCATGGGTGTGGAGTCTTGAAACGCCGTGTGCACGCCAATCGATGCATTGGTCGCACCCGGCCCGCGTGTGACCATGCACACGCCCGGCCTGCCCGTCAGCTTGCCGTGAGCCTCTGCCATATACGCCGCACCGCCCTCTTGCCTGCAGGTAATGAAGCGTATTTGGCTCTGCCGCGCATGCAGGCCGTCGAGCACGGCCAGGTAACTTTCACCGGGTACGCCAAAAGCGTGGGTCACGCCCTGGGCAATCAGGCAATCAACTAAAAGGTGGCCGGCGATTTGTGCTGTCATGCGTGTCGTTATCAATCGTTATTCTGGGTTTATTCAGGTGTTTTGCTGTCACCATCGGCACCACCGGCCTCCAGCGCCTGACGGTCCAGTTCTTCATCGCTCAAAGGCGGCGCTTGTTCCAGCGCGCCCAGCTCATCAAGAAAAGCCTGCGTGGGCTCCTCGTGCTCCAGCAGTACCTCTTCAAGTTTTTGTTGTCCGGTTTCTATATGCACTGAAGGTGAATGCAAGGCAGTCGGCGGTACCGGGAATTTTTCGCCCAGCTCAAACTTTAATGCCTCGGATTTTTCGTCAACCCAACGTGCAAAATCGCCATCTTTCGGTGTGTTTGAATTGCTCATACGGCTCTCCTTGTGTTTGGCGGCCAGTGTCTGGCAGATGTGGCGCGAATGGCACGGCCTGCCGGACACTCTGATTATGGTGGTTGCCACATCATTTTGGAACAATTGCCTGATGGATACCGTGCACTCGGACCAACTGACGCCAGGCCGCAGTCGACACCTGCAAAGCGCTGCATCCAACTCCGCTTGTTTGTCTGGATTTATTTGAACCGGTAAGACAAACCAACATAACCCGTGTCCTGCGTCTTGCGCACGACCAGCGGGCTGTTTGTCACGGCGGAGTCCAGCCACTTGCGGCGCAACTGGACGTTGATGATCCAGTTTTCTGTCAATGAATAGTCCGCCGCCAGGCCCAGCACCGGCGCCGTCGAAGCACCGGCGTTGTATGCTGCGTAGCCACTGGCCATGGACTCAGCCAGTGTCACGCCATAAAGGTAGTTGGTGTACTTGGCACTGCGGCGTTCAATGCCCAATTGTGGGTAAAGCGACAAGCCGCCCAGTTTGACTTCCGCCGCGTAAGTAGCCTCCAGCAAATTACCGCCCCCACTGCCTGCGTTTGCAAAGGCGTTGACGATAAACGCACCGTAAGGCGTTTGCTGAAACGTACCGATACCGATTGGCAATGGTGTTTTACGGTCTGTCAGGCCGCCCAGAGGCGCGATGTTGGCACGCCATCCGTCCTGGCTAACGCGCCCTACCAACTCAAGATAACCGTTACCAATGGGCAGTGTTTTGATGCCGAAGGTGTCAACACGCGCAAAAAATCGTCCGTAGTCTGCAAACAGATACGGCAACACAGTCGTCTGATTGTTTTTGCCGCGAATAATGCTTTGCGTGCCATACACCGCAGCACCCACGTCGCCCGTGAGCTTGTAAGTGATGGGAGCTGGCTGTGCAGCAACGGTGCCTGGCAGTAAGACCGAAGCTGCGAGAAGTGAAATAGCTGAAAAATTGAGCTTGGTGCGCACGAGATGTCCCTTGAAAGTCGTTATGGGCAGTATAGGACTGCCTCTGCTGGCAGCTTGCTCAGGCAGCCGCGAGTGCCGTGCGCCGTACCTTTTTGACATTGAAGGCGCTGGCCACCAGCACCCCTTGCAACACCACAAGGCCCATCAGCACACTTCGATACTGCCCATGATCCATCAGCACGCCAAACACCAGCGGCGTGACGGCCTGACCGATGTCCAGCCCGGCGTACACCACGCCAAACACCCGGCCCGAGGCATTGTCTGGCGTGGAGCGCTTGACCAGCAAGTCACGCGACGGCCCGGCCATGCCGGACGCAAAACCCATCACGCCAAACAGCACAGGTACGAGCCAGGCAGGGTAGCTGCCAAGCGCCAACAGCAGCGCAACGCTGGCGGCAATACCAAAGCCAATGCCCACAATGCGTTCGCAGCGGGTCGCATCAGCCGCCAGAAAACCACCGAGCACCATGCCGCTGGCACTGCCCAGCATATAAATCGTCAGGCACATGGCCACCAGTGGCAATGGCACGTCATGCAGCTGCCGGGCGGCCTCGGGCGCAAAGGTTTGGATCACACTGAGAACCCCCGCATACCAGAAGAAAAACGTGAAGCACATCCACACCGCCGGAATTTTTAAAAAAGCCAGACTGTGGTCTTCTACTGCTGTGCTTTTGCTGATGGGTGCTACCGCCAGTACCAGTTTGTCACGGTTCAGCAGTTGTACGGCCAACACCACAAAGACAAGCGTACCCGCCGCCATCAATGCCACCCGCCATGAGTAAGCCAGTGTCAAAGGCACCAGCATGGCCGGGGCCAGTGCCCAGCCCAAACTGCCGGTGATGCCGTGCACGCTATAGGCATGGCCCAGACGCGGCGCGCTGACCTTGCGGTTCAGGAGCGTGTAGTCCACCGGATGAAACACCCCATTGCCTATGCCGCCAATCACTGCAGCACCCGCCAGCATCCAGTAGCTGGTGCTCAGGGCATAGCCAAAAGCGGCCACGCCTATCAGTGCCAGACCGGCAAACAACACCGGCCGGGGACCAAAGCGGTCGACCACAAAGCCGGAAGCGGCCTGCACCGCGCAGGACACCACAAAAAATACGGTCATCAAGAAGCCCAGCTCGGCATAGCTGACATTGAACTCGGTCTTGAGCCACGGGAACAGCGGCGCCAGAAGCAACTGGCTGTAGTGACTGATCAGGTGCGCCAGACCAACGAGACCGATCACACCAGCGTCTTGCCTGAGGGGTGCGGCAGAGGGCAGGTTCAGGGTGCTTGAATTGTTCATGCGGCTATCGTAGTATCAAGACGGTATGTTGAAATGCGACAAATAGCCAATATTCGGCGATTTTCAGACAAAGCTGGCTCATCAATACCCATGCTCAAAACTCAATCCCTCAAACCAACGCCGCTGGGCGACATGGACAGGTACACGCCGAGCAAGCAGCGGCCGGTGCGTGTGCGTGCACGCAGCATGCCGGTCGACACCCATTTCGAGCCGCATGCCCACCCCTGGGCGCAACTGGCGTACTGCGCCTCGGGTATTGTGCAGGTCACAGCGGCACAGGCCAGCCAGAGTATGGTGACCTACATCGTGCCGCCGTCGCGCGCGGTGTGGATAGAACCTGGCGCGCAGCATCACATCACGGTGCTGGAGGCGGCGGAGTTTCGCACCCTGTACATTCACAAAAGCCGGACGCCCAAAGGTTGGACAGGTTGCCGCGTGATCGTTGTGTCGCCATTGTTGCGGGAGACTGTTCATTCATTGGACATGCAGATCAATGCCACCCGGGAACAATGGCTCAGCAATCTGACGCTAGATGAAATCGCCCTCGCCGACACGCAGGCGCTGGGCGTGCCACTGCCACACCCGCAAACCGGCGACAAGCGCCTGCGCGCCCTGTGCGAAGCCGTGATGCGCGCACCCAGCGGCCGGGCCACCTTGGCCGAATGGGCGATGGATGTCGGTGCCAGCGAACGCACCGCCGCGCGTCTTTTCAGGGACGAGTTGGGCCTGAGCTACCAGCAATGGCGCCAGCAGGCCATCCTCGCGCACGCCCTGCCCCTGCTGACGCGAGGACAGTCGATCAGCGCTGTGGCAGCCGCCAGCGGTTATGCAAGTGACAGCGCGTTTTCAGCCATGTTCAAGGCAGCCATGGGCCAGTCGCCCAGCCATTTCCAGAACAAAAGCGCAGCCTGATAGCTTCGTCATCACCATCAAATTTTTCTACAAAGAAGGAGCCCGACCATGCGCAGTGGATTGTTGTGTTGCCTATGGGCAGCGTGCGTTTTATTTCAGGTGCCCGCAGATGCTGCAAAAATCGCTCCTCATTGCCTGACGGAGTGCTCGCCACGCATTGGCGTGGTGTCGGCTTTTGGGGCCGAGGCAGATCTGCTGGTGGCGCAAACGCGGCAGCGCAAAACGCATGTGATCAATGGCAACCGGTTCACAACTGGCATCTTGCGCGGTAACCGGGTAGTGATTGTTCTCAGCGGGGTCAGCATGATCAACAGCGTCATGGTGACACAGCTCATGCTGGACCACTTTCGCATTGAACGGCTGGTCATGAGCGGCATTGCCGGAGGGCTCAACCCCGAGTTGCATGTGGGCGACGTGACCATTCCTGACCGCTGGGTGATGTCGATGGAGGTTTACTGGAGCCATAACTCGCAGCTTCCGTCACCCTGCGGCAAGGCGGCTGATGTGTCTTGTATGGGGCTGAAACTGGCAACTGGTAAAGACGGCCTGGTTTTGCCGCCGTTTAACTTGCCGTTTAACCCGTCATCTCTGCAAGGCCCAGTGCCCACGGGTCTTTTCATGAGAGAAAACTTTGTCATGACGGCCAAAAACAGTCAGAACAAGCCCGCAGGAGAGTTTGTGTTTGCCTACCCGGTCGACAAAGACATGATGGCAGTAGCGAGCGAACTCAAGCCCAGTCTGTCGCGATGTGGACCGGCATTTAAACCGGGACAGCCGCTGGACCCCAAGCAGTGTGTTCGCCAGCAGCCAAAAATGCTGGTGGGCGGTGCAGGCATCACCGGCAGCGCCTTTCTGGCCAATCCCGACTACCGAAAATATCTGTTTGAAAATCTGCAAGCCAACAGCTTTGAAATGGAAACCGCAGGGCTGGCCCATGTGGCCTATGCCAACAATGTTCCGTATATCGCTTTCCGAAGCCTGAGCGACCTGGCAGGTGGTGAGACATTTGACCCCGATGTCGTTGCGCTGTTTTCAAGCGGGCTGGCCGAAGCCAATGAGTCTGCGGTAGCGCTGGCTTTTCTGGAGGCATGGCGCTTGAAGTATCCGAGGGCATTTACCAGTACACGCCTGGGCAGATAATGCTACGTTTTTAGGAGCTGCTTGCGCATGTATTCATTGGTCTGGAGGCACTTTTTAATGTCTAAAATGGCTTTTTCAAGCTCGTTTTTGCCTTCTTTCTGCGAATTTTCAGCCTGTTACAGCTTTTGACAGCCGCTGCGCGCAACTCAGGGCCTTGTCTGCGTCACGCGCCTCGACCATCAGGCGCAGCAACGGCTCAGTACCACTCGCACGTATCAGAACGCGACCGGTCTGGCCGAGCTCTGCTTCAATAGCGGCAGTCTCGGTTTTCAGCAAGTCGTTCGTCATCCAGTCCTGACCGGGTTTAAGGCGCACGTTGATCAGTGTCTGCGGGAACAGGGTCACGTCTTCCAGCAATTGGGCCAGTGTTTTGCCGCTGCGCACACACGCTTGCAGCACTTGCAGCGCACTTATCAGGCCGTCGCCAGTGGTGTGCTTATCCAGTGCCAGCAAGTGGCCAGACCCCTCCCCGCCCAGCAGCCAGCTGCGTTTTTCGAGCTCTTCGAGCACATAGCGGTCACCCACCTTGGCGCGTACAAACTCAACGCCCTTGGCTTTCAATCCAACTTCAACGGCCATGTTGGTCATCAGCGTGCCGACGGCACCGGGGACTTTTTCGCCGCGCGCCAGGCGCTCACTGACCATTAAAAACAGCACTTCATCGCCATTAAACAAACGTCCGGCACTGTCGACCAGTTGCAGGCGGTCAGCGTCTCCGTCGAGTGCAACGCCGTAGTCGGCGCGGTGCGCGCGCACGGCTTCAATCAATGCTTCAGGGTGCGTGGCACCCACACCGTCGTTGATGTTCATGCCGTCGGGTGCGCAGCCAATCGCCACCACTTCGGCCCCCAGCTCATGAAACACCTTGGGCGCGATATGGTACGCAGCACCATGCGCACCGTCCACCACAATGCGCAGGCCCTTGAGCGTCAAATCGTTGGCAAAGGTGCTTTTGCAAAACTCGATGTAGCGGCCAGCCGCGTCGTCCAGGCGCCGGGTTTTGCCTAAAGCGGCAGAGTCTGCCCAGACGGGCGGCTCTTCAAGCGCGGCTTCAACGGCCATCTCCCAGGCATCGTCCAGCTTGGCACCCTGTGCGCTGAAAAACTTGATGCCGTTGTCAGGAAAAGCGTTGTGACTGGCGCTGATGACCACGCCCAAGCTGGCACGCTGGGCGCGTGTGAGGTAAGCCACACCGGGCGTGGGCAGTGGGCCCAGCAGCACCACGTCAACTCCTGCGGAGTTAAAGCCCGACTCAAGCGCGCTCTCCAACATGTAGCCTGATATGCGGGTGTCTTTGCCAATCAGCACCGTGGGGCGTGTTTCTGTGCGCTTGAGCACGCGACCCACGGCATGCGCCAGCCGCAGCACAAAGTCTGGAGTAATCGGCGGCTGCCCCACGGTGCCGCGAATGCCGTCTGTGCCGAAATATTGTCTGGTCATGTTGTTTTGTTTTCTGAATGATCTATTATTTTAGAAGCGGCCCACACCTTCAGCGCGTGGGCTGTTTCCCTGACGTCGTGTACGCGCACCACCCGCGCACCGCGCTCAACGGCCAGCACAGCCGCCGCCACGCTGGGCACCATGCGGCCCGTCACGTCCAGTTGTGCAACCTGTTCAAGCGACGTGCTGGTGACCGCTGCCAGCGACGACTTGCGCGACCAGCCTGCCAGCAGCGGGTAGCCGCCAGCGAGCAGCTCACTTTGCCTGGCAAGCAATGCGAAGTTTTGTTCAACCGTCTTGCCAAAACCAATGCCATAGTCGAGGACGATGCGATGGCGATTAACGCCGACTGCCTGCAGCGCCATCGCATGCTGGTTCAAAAATGCGACGACCTGCGCCACCACATCCCCCTGCATGGGCTCTGACTGCATGGTTTGCGGCTCTCGATGCATGTGCATGAGGCACACGCCGCAACTCGGGTGTGCAGACACCACACGAGTCGCTCCAGCCTGACGCAAAGCCCAGATGTCATTGATGATGTCAGCGCCCAAATCCAGCACAGCTTGCATCACGTCAGGCTTGTAAGTGTCAACCGAGACCGCTACGCCCAACGAAACGGCATGGCGCACCACCGGCAGCACACGCGCCAGCTCTTCAGCCAGCGGCAAAGGCTGCGCACCGGGGCGGCTGGACTCACCGCCAATATCCAGAATGTCTGCGCCATCCCTGACGAGCTGCTCGCAATGCGCCAGCGCGCTGGCCATGCCGCTGCCAGGCGAGAAAAACTGGCCCCCGTCTGAAAACGAATCAGGCGTGACATTCACAATGCCCATCACTTTGGGCTGGGTCAAATCAATTTGAAAACGGGTGGTTTGCCAGATCATTAGCAAGTCTAGTGTCAAAAGCAAAAAAACCGACCTAAGCGCAGCGCTCAAGCGGGCCTGGTCGGAATGAAAAAACCCGGGACAAGCCCGGGTTGTGCAGCGCCGTCAACCTTTACAGGTCAAGTTTAGCGGCTGTGGGTGTTGGGTCAGGATTGATCGCCGGCGTACCACCACTGGGTCCTCCCGTGCTGCCACCGACGGACGGATTACGCGGCGTCCAGTCTTTGGGAGGACGCGGCTCCTTACCGGCAATGATGTCGTCGATTTGCTCGGCGTCAATGGTTTCCCATTCGATCAGCGCCTTGGCCATGGCGTGCATTTTGTCCTTGTTGTCTTCAATCAGCTTGCGAGCTACGTCGTACTGCTGGTCAATGATGCGGCGCACTTCAGCATCTACCTTTTGCATCGTGGTCTCGGACACGTTGTTGGTCTTGGTCACTGAACGTCCCAAAAATACTTCGCCTTCGTTTTCAGCGTAGACCATGGGGCCCAGAGCCTCGGTCATGCCATAGCGGGTCACCATGTCACGAGCCAAAGCCGTGGCACGCTCAAAGTCGTTACTGGCACCGGTGGTCATCTGGTTCATAAAGACTTCTTCAGCGATACGGCCACCAAACAGCATGCTGATCTGGCTGAGCATGAACTCTTTGTCGTAGCTGTAGCGGTCAGCAGCAGGCAGGCTCATCGTCACGCCCAGGGCACGGCCGCGCGGGATGATGGTAACTTTGTGAACCGGGTCGCACTTGGGCAGCATCTTGCCGATCAGCGCGTGGCCTGACTCGTGGTACGCGGTGTTACGGCGCTCTTCTTCGGGCATGACCATGCTCTTGCGCTCGGGGCCCATCAGAATTTTGTCTTTGGCTTTCTCAAAGTCCTGCATTTCAACGGTACGGGCGTTGCGGCGTGCTGCCATCAAGGCGGCTTCGTTACACAGATTGGCCAAGTCGGCACCACTCATGCCAGGCGTGCCGCGTGCAATCACGCCGGGGCTCACGTCCTGGCCCAAAGGCACCTTGCGCATGTGCACATTCAAAATCTGCTCGCGTCCGCGAATGTCTGGCAGGGTCACATACACCTGGCGATCAAAACGGCCAGGGCGCAGCAAAGCAGCATCCAGAATGTCGGGGCGGTTGGTGGCAGCCACGACGATCACGCCAACATTGGTTTCAAAGCCGTCCATCTCGACCAGCATCTGGTTCAACGTTTGCTCGCGCTCATCGTTGCCGCCGCCCAGGCCTGCGCCGCGCTGGCGACCCACTGCGTCAATCTCGTCAATAAAGATGATGCAAGGTGCATTTTTCTTGGCGTTCTCGAACATGTCGCGAACGCGGGATGCGCCCACGCCGACAAACATTTCAACAAAATCCGAACCGGAAATCGAGAAAAATGGTACTTTTGCCTCGCCAGCAATGCTCTTGGCCAGCAGGGTTTTACCGGTGCCCGGCGGACCCACCAGCAACAAGCCACGCGGAATGCGACCGCCGAGCTTTTGAAATTTGGTGGGGTCTTTCAGAAAGTCAACGACTTCCTTGACTTCTTCTTTGGCTTCGTCGCAACCTGCCACATCCGCAAAAGTGACGGGGTTGGTGGATTCGTCAAGCAAGCGCGCTTTGGATTTGCCGAAGCTGAAGGCCCCGCCCTTGCCCCCGCCCTGCATTTGCCGCATGAAGTACACCCACACGCCAATCAGCAGGAGCATTGGGCCCCAGCTGACGAGCAGCGTCATCAGCAGTGAGCCTTCTTCGCGCGCTTTGACGTCAAACTTCACATCGTTGGCGATCAGGTCGCCGACCAATCCGCGATCCAGATAAGTAGCGGTCGTGCGTACCTTACGGTCATCGGTGGTGGTGGCCACAATTTCAGTGCCACCCTGGCCTTCGGCGATGGTTGCGGTCTTGATGCGCTTGCCACGCACCTCTTCCAGAAAGTCGGAGTAGCCCAGATAATTGGCACCGACGCCGCCCCGCGTGTCAAATTGCTTGAAAACGGTGAACAGGACCATGCCGATCACCAGCCAGATTGCAACTTTGGAAAACCACTGATTATTCAAGGAGGACTCCGATCAAAAAACCCCAGATGCACCAAGTGCGTCATTGAAAGGGCAGATGCGTCGCATTTTAGGCCTTTCAAGGGCGAAAACTGTATAAATTGAAGAGTACATCCCTTGAGTGGGCGCGGGTTTAGGTATTTTTCCAGCTTTTAGGGCTGATTTTTAAGCCCTAAGCCGACCAAAAAGGTCTCAGACGACCCTGGCCGCGATGCCTTGGGTTTAAAGCGTTTGACGACGCTGAAGGTGTCTTTGAAGAGCTTGACCATCGGGTCATAAGCACCGCCATGGAACAACTTGACGACCAGAGCCCCATCGGTCTTGAGGTGCTGATTTGCAAAATCAACCGCCAGCTCAACCAGGTCACTGATACGCGCCGCATCAGCCGATTCAATGCCTGACAAATTCGGCGCCATGTCTGACATGACGAGGTCAAGTTTTTTACCAGCACCATGGGCTGCCAGCGTCTGCTCCAGAACTTGTAGCACATCAGTCTCGCGGAAATCACCCTGGATAAACACCACGCCTTCGATCGGATCCATGGGCAGCAAGTCCAGCGCCACGATCTGGCCATTCAGCTCACCAGTCGCCGCGCCTTTGGGTGACATTTTGCGCCGTGCGTACTGGCTCCACGCACCCGGCGTGCTGCCCAGGTCCACCACCAGGCTTCCGGGCTTGATCAGACCCAGACTTTCATCGATTTCCTTGAGCTTGTAGGCGGCACGCGCCCGATAGCCTTCACGCTGCGCCAGCTTGACGTAAGGGTCATTGATGTGGTCGTGCAGCCATGCTTTGTTGACCTTGCTGCCCCGTTTGGCGCTGTCGGCATCGGTTTTTTTGGCTTTCTCAGTACTCTTATTGACGTTTGGCTTCATACGGCAATTGTCCACCCAAGCGTGGGTCGCAGATAATCGCTTTATGGCTCAAATACTACTTACCCCCGCCCAGCGCAAAGACCACCGCGCCGAGGCACATCATTTAAACGCCGTTGTCATGATCGGTTCTGGCGGTCTGACTCCTGCCGTCAAAAAAGAAATCGACGCCGCGCTGAACGCCCACGGGCTCGTCAAAGTGCGCGCACAGCTGGACGACCGCGTGGCACGCGAGGCGGTTTTTCAACAACTGTCGACCGAGCTCAACGCCGCTCCCATCCAGCACATTGGAAAGCTGTTGGTATTCTGGCGGCCCATTCCTGAGAAGGAAAAGAAAGTCAGCGAAGACCGCATGGCTGGCCCCCGCGAAGTCAAGGTGCTGAAAAACAGCTCTCGCTACGGCCAGCGGCCTGAAGTCAAGGTGTTGCGCGTGCTGGGCAACCAGCGGCTGACGCCGGGCGGCACGGTCAAACGGGCCAAAAAACCACAGCTGAAGAGCCTGAAAAAACGTTCGCAAGATTAGTTTGAAATTGGTGGTTTTGACCCTAGCTGCTTGATATGACAACCCAAAATCCCCTTCTCGACTTTTCAGACGTTCCCCTGTTCGACCTCATCCAGCCCGAGCACGTCAGTCCGGCAGTCGATGCACTGCTGGCCGATGCCCACGCGGCGCTTGAGAAAGTCACCGCCAGCGACTTCCCAGCCAGCTGGAACAGCATCTCAGCCGTGCTGGATGTCGCCACTGAAAAGCTGGGCCGTGCCTGGGGCGCTGTGAGCCACCTGAACGCTGTGGCTGACACGCCTGAGCTGCGCGCCGCTTACAACGCCGCGTTGCCCGTTATTACCGAGTTCTACACCCGTCTGGGTGCCGACGAGCGGCTGTATGCCAAGTACAAGGCAATTGACGTAAGCACGCTGAACCCTGAACAAAAGCAGGCGCATAAAAACGCCATGCGCAATTTTGTGTTGTCTGGCGCTGAACTTGTTGGTGCCGCAAAGGAGCGCTTTGCCAAAATCCAGGAACGCCAGGCTGAGCTGAGCCAGAAATTCAGCGAAAACGCGCTCGATGCCACCGACGCTTTTGCCTATTACGCCAGCGAGAATGAGCTTGCAGGCGTGCCCGCGGACGTGATCGAAACAGCGCGTGAGCTGGCCAAAACCGAAGGCAAAGACGGTTACAAACTGACGCTGAAAATGCCGAGCTACCTGCCAGTGATGCAGTTTGCGGCTAGCTCCGCATTGCGCGAAATTTTGTACCGCGCTTACAGCACCCGCGCCAGCGACCAGGCCCCGGCTGAGTTCAGCAAGTTTGACAACAGCGCGGTAATAGCTGAGATTTTGGCGCTACGGCTTGAAGAGTCCAAATTGCTGGGCTACAACAATTTTGGTGAAGTGTCCGTCGTTGCCAAAATGGCCAAGTCACCCGACGAAGTCATCACGTTTTTGCGTGACCTGGCCAGGCGTGCCCGGCCTTTTGCTCAAAAAGACGTGGCTGATTTGCGTGCCTTTGCAGTCGAACATTTGAATTTGAAAGACCCGCAACCCTGGGACTTTTCATACATTGCTGAAAAGCTCAAGGAAGCCCGCTACAGCTTTAGCGAGCAGGAAGTCAAACAGTACTTCACCGCGCCCAAGGTGCTGGCGGGCCTGTTCAAAATCATTGAAACGCTGTTTGAAGTGGCGATTCGCCAGGACAAAGCGCCCGTGTGGAAGCCGGGAGTACAGTTTTTCCGCATCGAACGTGCGGGCCAATTGGTCGGGCAGTTTTATCTGGATCAGCCCGCCCGCACAGGCAAGCGCGGCGGCGCCTGGATGGACGACGTACGCGCCCGCTGGTTGCGGCCTGACACAGGCCAACTGCAAACACCGATCGCACACTTGGTGTGCAACTTTGCCGACGGCGTTGGCGGCAAGCCCGCGCTGCTCACGCATGACGACGTGACGACGCTGTTCCATGAGTTTGGTCATGGCCTGCATCACATGTTGACCCGAGTCAACGAGCGCGATGTATCGGGCATCAGCGGCGTGGAGTGGGACGCCGTCGAGCTGCCCAGTCAGTTCATGGAAAACTTTTGCTGGGAATGGGATGTGCTCAAGCACATGACGGCCCATGTCGATACGGGCGAACCGCTGCCGCGTGCGCTATTCGACAAAATGCTGGCCGCCAAGAACTTTCAGAGCGGCATGCAAACGCTGCGGCAGGTTGAGTTTTCATTGTTCGACATGCTGCTGCACACCACGCATAACCCAAACGCCGACATCATGACCCTGCTCAATGAAGTGCGGGAAGAGGTGGCCGTCATCAAAGCGCCGCCCTACAGCCGTACGGCGCACACATTCAGTCACATTTTCTCTGGTGGCTATGCGGCGGGCTATTACAGTTATAAATGGGCGGAAGTGCTGTCGGCTGATGCCTATTCAGCGTTTGAAGAAGCGCTTGAGCAGGGCCAGCCGCAAGTTGAAACGGGCCGGAAGTACCGCGAAACAATTCTGGAAGCAGGTGGAAGCCGCCCGGCCATGGAGTCTTTTAAAGCCTTCAGAGGTAGGGAGCCGACGATAGATGCGCTGCTGCGTCATCAAGGCATGGCTTGAAAACGTTGAAGTAGACACATTGCCGATTCATTTGATGGAGAAAACCGAATGACCTCAAAAGTTATCCATATCCTTGCCCTTAGCACTTTACTTGCTGGCGCTACAGGTCTAGCAAACGCACAGCAGGTGTACCGCATCGTCGGCCCAGATGGCAAAGTCACATTTTCGGACAAGCCGCCGGCTGAAACCAATGCCAAAGTCACCGCTGCAGCAGGTTCGTCGGGCGGCGGGGTGGCAACGGCATCTCTGCCTTTTGAGCTGCGTCAGGTGGTTCAAAGGTATCCGGTCACCTTGTACACGGGTGACAACTGCGGTCCCTGCCAGTCCGCACGCGCCATGCTGGTCACGCGCGGTGTGCCGTTTACTGAAAAGTCCGTCATGACGCCTGAGGACAGCCAGGCCCTGCAACGCCTGAGCGGTGACAACTCCCTGCCCTTCGCCACCATTGGTGGTCAGCAACTTAAAGGCTATTCAGATGCCGAGTGGACGCAGTTTTTAAATGCAGCAGGCTATCCGGCCACGTCTGTATTGCCTGCCAGCTACAGGCAAGCGGCCGCTACGCCCTTGGTAGCTGTGTCTGCCGCGCCTGCTGTAACAGCTCAGCCAGCACCCGCGCGAGCCGCAGCACCTGCACAACCTGCCCCGGCACCGGCGAGTCCCTCAGGTATTCGTTTCTGAATTTGCTGTTCAGAATGCCAGCGTTTTAACGCCAGCACTGGTTGCCAGCAGGCAAACGCTGGCTTTCTGAAACGCGAAGACACCAACAGTGACAACGCCTGGCCAGTTGTTCACGTCAGCTTCAAACGCCAGCGGGTCAACAATCTTCAAGCCTGTCACATCCAGAATGTGCTGGCCATTGTCGGTGACCAGCGGCACGCCGCTTTTTAATCGCAAGGCAGCTACCCCACCGAGTGCCGCAAACTGCCGCGCAATGCGTTTGGCAGCCATCGGAATAACCTCTACCGGCAACGGAAAAGCGCCGAGCGTCGCCACCAGTTTGGATTCGTCAGCAATGCACACAAACTGCCGGGCCTGAGCAGCCACAATTTTCTCGCGCGTCAGCGCTGCGCCGCCACCTTTGATCATGTAGCCTGCATGGTCAATCTCATCTGCACCGTCGATGTATACCGCCAGATCGTCAACCTCAGTAGCGTCAAACACGGTAATGCCCAATGCCTGCAGGCGCTCGGTGGAGGCGATGGAACTGGACACGGTGCCTTTGATCTGCCTCGCCATAGCGCCCAGCGCATCAATGAATTTATTGACTGTCGAGCCTGTGCCCACGCCCACGATACTGCCAGGCTGCACGTAAGCCAAAGCAGCTTGGCCAACAAGGGTTTTAAGTTCGTCTTGGGTCATGGGATGGATGGTTGGTTAATGGATTTGAGTTTGCGACAATACAAATTGACTGTAACAAGGCAAATTATCCAATGGCATTATTCCCCTACGCGCTGGCACGCCCCTTTTTATTTGGCCTGGACGCTGAAACCGCCCACGAACTGACCATGGCCAGCCTGGCGCGCACTCAGGGCACGCCTCTTTCGCTGGCGTATTGCAATACCCGCATTGAAGACCCCATCGAGCTGGCTGGCCTGCGGTTTGCCAACCGCGTTGGTCTGGCTGCCGGGTTGGACAAAAACGCCCGCTGCATTGATGGTCTGGCGGCCATGGGTTTTGGCTTTGTCGAGGTGGGTACCGTCACACCCAAAGCGCAAAGCGGCAATCCCAAGCCGCGCATGTTTCGCCTGCCCGAGGCAAGCGCGCTGATCAACCGGCTGGGCTTTAACAACGACGGTCTGGACGCGTTTATTACCAATGTGCAAAAGTCCAAAGTCAAGCAATTAAATTCTGAAACCCCCCTGATTCTGGGTCTAAACATTGGCAAAAATGCCGCCACACCGATTGAAAACGCGGTCGATGACTACCTGATTTGCCTGGATGGCGTGTACCCGCATGCAGACTACGTGACGGTCAACATTTCCAGCCCCAACACCAAAAATCTGCGGGCCCTGCAAAGCGATGACGCCCTGGACGCGCTGCTAAGCGCCATAGCAAAACGGCGTGACAACCTCGTCAAGCAGCACCGCAAGCGGGTGCCGATCTTCGTCAAAATCGCGCCCGATTTAGACGAAGCCCAGGTTGAAGTGATTGCAACCACCCTCAAGCGCCACGAGATGGATGGCGTGGTGGCCACCAACACAACGCTAAGCCGGGATGCCGTCAAAGGTATGCGCCATGCTGAAGAAGCAGGCGGGCTGAGCGGCTCGCCTGTGCTGGAGGCTAGCAACCGCGTCATTAGCCAGTTGCGCACCGTGCTGGGCAAGGACTTTCCCATTATTGGCGTGGGTGGCGTGATGAGCGCGCTGGACGCGGTGTCCAAAATCAAGGCTGGGGCTGATGTGGTGCAAATCTACACCGGGCTGATTTACAAGGGACCAGAACTGGTGACTCAAGCAGCACAAGCCATGAAAAAAATTGCACACAAACTCTAGCCACACACCATGCAACGATTCACCATCTCCCTGGACGATGCGCTGGCCGTCAAATTTGATACTCTGATAGCGACCAAAGGCTACAGCAATCGGTCCGAGGCCCTACGGGACCTGATTCGGTCACAGATCGATGATGCATCTCTGGCACCCTCCGAAGCATTGTGGTGCGCAGCCACGGTCAACTACGTTTATGACCACCACGACAAAACAGTTGTAGAGCGCGTACTGTCACTTCAACACGAGCACCATGACCTGGTCGTCACCAGCTTGCACACCCACCTGGACCACCACGATTGCCTGGAGACGGTCGTGTTGCGCGGGCCGGCAAAACTGGTCCACAGCTTTTCACAGATGCTGATCGCACTGCGGGGTGTCAGACATGGCAGCTTGCACATGGTTCCGCTTGATGTAGACAACCGCAAACTTGTCCACAGCCACGGTCACAGCGGTCAGCATGTTCATCTGAGGCCGCTAAGCTAAGACCGGACTGCGTTGGGAGCGTCTTAAAAATTTGCCACCAATATCAGCCTGAAAGAGCGTGACTCGATCGGATGAAAATGGACATCGGCGACGGGTGCGGCCTCACCCTTCAACTGTGACTCGTAGTAATAATCAATTGCCGAGTCCCTGCGATTGGTCAGGTTAAAACCTTCCAGCTCGAGCTTCAGTTTGGGGCTGAATTTATAGCCGATTCGCCCGTTGAGCGTGGCAGTACTTTTGGAACGTACAGAGTTATTTTCGAGCAGCGGACGTGGACCGAAATAGCGCAGTTGCAGGGCACCAAAATATGGCCCCAAGCCATCAACCGCCAGCGCCAGAGAAGCCACACCTTCCACCGCGCCCGGAACGCGATTGCCGACTGGGTCATCATTGCGAAACCGCGCTTTGGCAAACGCAATATCTGCGTCAACCGTTAACCATCGATAGGGCTTGTAGTAATTGGAAAACTCAAAGCCCGTGCGCCTGCTGGCGCGGCCAGCGCGGGTGTTGCCCGCATCGCCTTGAAAAATAAGTTCGGAATCAAAGTCAAGTTGATAGACCGACAGCGCGCTTTGCAGGCCGCTGATGGCTTCGGTGCGCACACCCAGTTCAAGGCCTTTTGACCGCACGAGGGGAGGCACTTTGTCCGCAGGGTTTCCGGTTTTCGGATCCTGCGTCAGGGTCGTGCCGCGTGCGTCGTTACTGTGAAAGCCCACGCCATTGCTGGCATAAAACTCGGTTTTGTTCCATGGGCCAAAAATCAGATTGAGTTTGGGACTGAGTTTGGTGGCAGACGCATCACCAGAATTGGCCGCAACGTTGCTGCTGACCTTGAAGTTGAAGGTGTCAACCCGCGCACCGGCCACAGAGCGAAACTTTTCGGCCCACTGGGTTGTGTTCTCAAAATAAAATCCCAAACTGCGCTCGACAATGCGGTCCGATCTGGTGGTGGAAATAATTTGTCTTGCAACGCTGTTGAATAAACCGTTCCTGATGTTGTCGTTTTGAAACTGCACGCCCACTGTATTTTCAGAGCTGCGGCCAAAAAGAGCAGACGACCAGGAATGGCTGGCATTGATGCCGATCGTCGTGCGCCTGTCAGGCTGGGCGAACTGGTCGCCGTTGACGGCTGAGTCTTTAAAGTAGGTGAAGTTGGAAAATATATCCAGGTGACTGCGTATCAAGTAAGCGTTGACCTGGCTTGAGGCTGTGCCGGTGGACCGGCGCCAAGCGCCAGAAATGCTGTACCGACTAGCCTCACCACCATCTGTTTGATCAATGGCATCAAATCGGCCAAGCGTGCCAGCCTGCACCGCACGCAAGGGAATTTGATCTGTAGCGTGCCATTTGGCGCTGTAGCCCATCGCGGTGACGTTAAATCCATTGCCCTCACTGCCCTCGCTGTAGCGCAGTACACCGTTGCGCTTACGGTAGTTGTCGCCAACGGTAAACGGGCCGTTGTTGTGCATCAATTCCAGGGCGTAAAGCACGGTACCGTCGCGCCATTTTGGAGAATGAGCCAGCAACGTGCGTGCATAGCCGTTTTGGCCCACGCCAAAGCTGGCAATGCCCTGTTCGAGTGAGTTGGCGTATTTGACATTGACCGCACCGGCGGTAGAGAAATCACCTTCTGCCGCATAAAACGGTCCTTTTCGGTAGTCCAACATGCTGGTCAGTTCAGGAATCAGGAAGTTGACATCCGTCCAGCCTTGCCCATGGGAGTGGCTGCGCTGGTTGACCAGCATGCCGTCTATGGTCGTGCGCAGGTCAGTGCCGTGGTCAAGATTAAAACCACGCAAATAAAACTGGTTGGCCTTGCCTTCACCGCTGTGTTGACTGACGATCAGGCCCGGTACAGCCTCCAGCAGTTCACCAGGGCGATAGACCGTTCTGGCATCCAGCTGCTGCTGCGTAACGACGCCTTCATTGGCTGTGCCAGCCTCTCCCAGCACGCTATTGCGTGAGCTTTGCACATCCACAGTACGCAGACTTGCGTCGCTGTCTTGCGCTGCTGCAAATCCCTGAAAAGCAAAGCAGCCAGCCAGCAGCGCGGCCATGCGCTTGAGTTTGAAAAAATACACAGGGTGGTTGTGCGGGTGAGGCATTGCGTTTGATGGACTGGTTGGACAGACCGGTTGAAAGTCTGGGAATGATGGCCAAAACAATGGCGCGTAAGCCAAATTTTAACTTCTTCTTACGCTTCCTTGCATCGCTCCTGAGCTGAACCCAAAGTCGTGCGAAGCGTAACGCTGGCTACAGCCCGCCCGAACGCCTGTGGATACGATAGGCACCACGACTACAGGAGACCTGATCTTGCCGCACCCTGCCAATTTACACGTACAGCCTGCAGCCTATCCCCACTTGCTTTCCCCGCTCGACCTCGGCTTTACCACCCTTAAAAACCGCGTGCTCATGGGAAGCATGCACACTGGGCTGGAGGATGGCCGCAAGCACTTTCCAGCAATGGCGGCTTATTTTGCCGAGCGGGCGCGTGGCGGTGTGGGGCTGATGGTCACAGGTGGTTTTGCACCCAACATTGCAGGCTGGGCCAAGCCGTTTGCGGGAATGCTGGCCAGCAGCAGTGCAGCCAAACGCCACCAGCAAGTAACCCGCGCAGTGCACGCGGAAGACGGCAAAATCGCGCTGCAAATTTTGCACACAGGCCGTTACGGCTACCACCCGCTGTGCGTTGCTCCGTCACGCATTCAAAGCCCGATATCGCTCTTTACCCCGTTTGAACTGAGCGCCGCTGGCATCGAACGGCAAATTCGCGCCTTCATTCGCTGTGCATCACTGGCGCGTGAGGCGGGTTACGACGGCGTGGAGATCATGGGCAGTGAAGGCTATCTGATCAACCAGTTTTTGGTCACCCACACCAACCAGCGCACAGACGACTGGGGCGGCAGCTACGCCAACCGGATGCGGCTGGCCATTGAGATCGTGCGCCGCACGCGTGAGGCGCTGGGCGCTGACTTCATCATCATTTACCGTCTGTCTATCATTGACCTGATTCCCGGCGGCAGCAGTTGGGACGAAGTCGTTGAGCTGGCCAAGGCGATTGAAAAAGCAGGCGCCACACTCATCAACAGCGGCATTGGCTGGCATGAATCGCGCGTGCCGACGATTGCCACCTCGGTACCGCGCGGCGCGTTTACCTGGGTGACCAAAAAGCTGCGCACCGAGTTGCGTGCGGCCGGTATCAACATCCCCGTCATCACCGGAAACCGCGTCAATATGCCGGAAGTGGCCGAGCAAGTGCTGGCAGACGGCAGCGCCGACATGATCAGCATGGCGCGGCCGTTTCTGGCTGACCCGGAATTTGTCAACAAAGCGGCGCAGGGCCGAGCTAACGAGATCAACACCTGCATCGCCTGCAACCAGGCTTGCCTGGACCACGCCTTTAAAAACAAGCTGGCCAGTTGCCTGGTCAATCCACGCGCCGGGCATGAGCTGGACTTGGTCATACGCATCGCGCCAGCCAAAAAACGCATCGCGGTCATCGGCGCTGGCCCCGCAGGCCTGGCCGCAGCCACCACGCTAGCCGGGCGCGGCCACCGCGTTGACCTGTTTGATTCAGCTGACAAGATAGGCGGCCAGTTCAACATGGCCAAACTCGTACCGGGCAAAGAAGAGTTTGAAGAAACGCTGCGCTACTTTGGCCAGCGCGCCCAACTGACGGGCGTGCAACTGCACTTGAACACACGGGTTGATGCGGCGCAGCTCATTGCTCAAAAATACGACGACGTGGTGCTGGCCACAGGCGTCAAGCCGCGTAACCCGCGCATCCCCGGCCAGGACTTGCCCGGCGTGCTGAGCTACATCGACGTGCTGCTGGGCCAGCAGCCTGTGGGTCAGCGTGTGGCATTGATTGGCGCTGGCGGTATTGGTTTTGACGTGGCCGAGTTTTTGGTCACGCCCGCCGGGCATTCCACCGCGCTTGACTTGACGGAGTGGCTGGCCGAATGGGGTGTGGCAGACCCATCAACGGTACGCGGCGGCGTTGTACGGCCTGTGTCCACCCCTGCTGCACGGCAGGTCACGCTGCTACAGCGCAAACCCGGCAAGCTGGGTGGTAATCTGGGTAAAACCACGGGCTGGATCCACCGCGCTGCATTGAAGATGAAAAACGTCGAGATGCTGTCGGCAGTGAACTACGAACGCATCGTGCAGCAACCCGGTGGGCTGGGCCTGTTCATCACATTTGGCGAAAAGCGTACAGATGGTACGGTACTGGAAGTTGACACTATCGTGCTGTGTGCTGGGCAAGAGCCGCTGCAAGAACTGCTGGAGCCGCTAAAAGCAGCGGATATCAGCACGCATCTGATAGGCGGCGCGCAAGAAGCAGGCGAGCTGGACGCCAAGCGTGCAATTGACCAAGGAACTCGTCTGGGGGCACGGCTTTGAGGCTTGCAAGCTGACCAAACGGCTAAAAAGCATTAAAAACAGCCGTTTTAGGGTATCAAATCGGCCTCCAGGCCAATGAATACATGTGCTAGCAGCTACTCTTTTAATAGCATTTGACCGACGGCTTCGCCCAGCGCCAGCGAGCTGGTCAAGCCAGGTGACTCAATGCCGAACAGGTTGACCAGGCCCGGCAGGCCATGAACAGCCTCGCCTTGAATCACAAAATCCCCCGCGACCTCACTTGGACCTTGCAGCTTGGGGCGCATGCCTGCGTAGCCTGCTTGCAGCGCGCCGTCTTTCAGCCCCGGCCAGTACTTGCGTACCTCGGCGTAAAAGCTATCGCCGCGCGCGGCGTCCACCAGCAAGTCGTCCGGCGACTCAACCCACTCCACATCCGGGCCAAACTTGGCCTGGCCTCCCAGGTCAATCGTCAGGTGCACACCCAGCCCGGCGGCCTGGGGCACGGGGTAAATCAGGCGGCTGAACGGTGACTTGCCAGCCAAGGTGAAGTAGTTGCCTTTGGCCCAAAAGGTGGGCGGCACGTGCCGGGCGTCCAGGCCCTTGATGCGACTGGCCAGCAGCGGTGCGTGCAGGCCAGCGGCGTTGACAACGGTGTTGGCGGCCAGCACAGTGCCGTCTGCCGCTATGACTTCAATAGCTGCTTGCGCACATATCAATTGGTCTACAGCCGTATTGAGCACCACACCCCCCCCCGCATTTTCAATATCACCTTGCAGAGACAACATCAGCGCATGACTGTCAACAATGCCCGTGCTAGGGGAGTGAATGGCGGCTACGCATTCGAGTTGTGGCTCCATCGCCAGCGCCTGCTCACGGCTTAGGAGCACCAGATCATTGACCCCATTGGTCGCTGCCTTGGCGATGATTTGGTGCAACTGCGCCACCTGCGCTTGACTGGTTGCCACCATCAGCTTGCCGCATCGGCGATGACCAATACCTCGCGGGGCGCAGTAGTCGTACAACATTTGCTTGCCGCGCACGCACAGCTGGGCTTTGAGCGAGCCTTGCGGGTAATAAATGCCAGCATGAATCACCTCGCTGTTACGCGAACTGGTACCAGTGCCGATGCCGTTGGCGACCTCCAGCACCATGACTTCCCTGCCCTGCAGCGCCAGCGCCCGAGCCACTGCCAGGCCCACCACGCCTGCGCCTATGACGATGCAATCGACTTTGTCCAATTTCAATACCCTAAAGTTTTCGGGGATCGGTTTTCAGCAGCAACTCCACCAGCGACTGCAAATGCATTTTCAGAGGTGCAAAACCCGGCGTGATGGCCAGCGTTGTCTCGTCCATGTAAAGCTTGCGGTTGATCTCCAGTTGGATGCTGTGCCGCTGGCTTGCCGGGTTCCCGTAGCGGCGCACCAGTTCCACGCCTTTGTAGGGGTGGTTGTAGGCCACGCTGTAGCCCAGGCCGCGCAAATAGTCACAGATGAGCGCCGACAAGGCCCGATTCGCCGTCGTGCAGTCCCGGTCGCCCACCACAAAATCTGCGTGCGCTTCGCCCGGGAAGTCGGTTGCGTTGCTCGATGCAACGGCCGGCATGGAATGGCAGTTGATATGAATGCTGTAGCCGTGCTGCGCATGGGCCTTGTCTATGGCTGACTGAACCGCCGCATGGTACGGCTGCCAGCAGTTGGCAATACGGGCCTCAACTTCGGCCACGCTGAGCTGGCGGCTGTAAATCGGCAAACCGTCATCTGTGGTGCGCCAGATCAGCCCCTTGCCCAGCCGGACTTTACTCAACACTTTGGGGTCGGTCGCGAGCGGCCCAGGCCAGGGCGCGTCCAGCAGTGTCTGGTCAATTTCAGTCGTGTTGCGGTTGGCGTCCAGATAGCTGCGCGGGAAATACGCCTCGACCCAATGCACCCCCAAGCCGGGCGCAAAGTCGTAGAGCTTTTCAACGTGCGTGTCTTCGGCGCGGCGCAAGGTCAGCGGGTCACAACTGAACAGGAAATCTGCCGGGTACTGCGTGCCGCTGTGCGGGGAGTCCAGCACCAGCGCGCGGCTGCCGGGTAAATAACGAATCCGGGATGCCGCAACCCTATTCATACACAATCCGCGCCAGCCCCTTGTCAGCCTGTGCCATCCAGCTGGCCAGTGCGGCATCGGTCGGGAAGAACTTGGCCTGCTCACCCAAGGCAACTTCTGCCGCGATATCGCCAAAGTCTGCCTGCCGCCTGACCTGCAAACGCACAGGCAGGCCGCGCACCAGTTCGCCCTGCTCGGTCATCTCTTTACGCGGCGGAAAGTCCTTGATGATGCGTGAAATATCGGGTGCTGTGCCGTTCACAGCCACCTTCAAATACTTGCCAAACTTGCAGCGCGCGGCTTCCAGGTCCCACAGCTGCGTGACCTTGAAGCGCCGCCCAAAACGCTCTGATGCACCTTGCAGCGTGCCCTGCACAATCACCAGTTCGTCGTCCTTGAGCAGGTTGCGATTGGCGTTATAGGTGGCTTCGTCGACCGACGCTTCCAGCGTGTCGGTTTTGTCGTCGAGCTTGAAAATGATGACCTTGCCGCGATTACCGTTGATGACGCGCAGGTCGGTGACGATGGCGGCCAGCACGCGGCTGTCGCGTGAATCAATCAAGTCCTCAATCTTCAGCTTGGCAAACTGGCGGACTTCAGCCTCTACCTCGTCAAATAAATGGCCTGACAAATAAAAACCGATGGCTGTCTTTTCAGCGACCAGTCGTGCCTTGACGCCAAACGGCATGGCCTCGACCAGCTCCGGCTCTTGCGTGCTGGCAGCGTGCGAGTCAGACATGTCAAACAGGCCACCCTGGTTGGCATTGGCTTCCGTTGCCAGTGCAAATTCAAAGGCACGGTCAACCGATGCAAGCAGCGACGCACGGTTCAATTGCAGATTGTCAAAAGCACCAGCCTTGATCAGCGCTTCGACCGTTCGTTTGTTGATTTTGGTGCGCTCCACGCGTACGCAAAAGTCATACAACGACGTGAACAAGCCGCCTTCAACACGCGCCGCCACAATTGCAGCAATCGCTTGTTCGCCTGTGCCCTTGATGGCACCCAGGCCATAGCGCACGGTGCTGTTGCTGGTCGGCTCAAAGCGGTAGTCGCCCCGGTTCACGTCAGGGGACTCAAAGGTGATGCCCATGCTCAATGCATCGCGGTGCAGAATTTTCAGCTTGTCGGTATCACCCATTTCCACCGTCATGTTGGCGGCAAAAAACTCGGCGGTGTAGTGCACCTTTAGCCAAGCCGTGTGGTACGCCAACAGCGCGTAAGCAGCAGAGTGTGACTTGTTAAAGCCGTAGCCCGCAAACTTTTCCATCAGGTCAAAAACCTCATCGGCCTTTTCCTGCGTCAATCCGTTTTCACCCGCGCCTTTGCGAAACACCTCACGCTGGGAGGCCATTTCCTTTTCGTCTTTTTTGCCCATCGCGCGGCGCAGCATGTCGGCACCACCGAGTGAATAGCCACCCAGTATCTGGGCGGTCTGCATCACCTGCTCCTGGTAGACCATGATGCCGTAGGTCTCTTCCAGCATGGGCTTGACGCGCGGGTCCGGGTAGTCGGGCACTTCCTTGCCCTGCTTGCGGGCGATATAGGTCGGAATCAAATCCATCGGGCCGGGCCGGTACAGCGCGTTCATCGCGATCAGGTCTTCCAGCCTGTCAGGTTTGGCGTCTTTGAGCATGCGCTGCATGCCAGTACTTTCAAACTGGAACACAGCCTCGGTCTGGCCATCAGCAAACAGCTTGTAAACCCGCGCGTCGTCCAGCGGCAGATTCTCAAACGCAAAGTCTTTTTGCGACGGATGGCGGGCAACGATGAAGTCTTTGGCAATCTCCAGAATCGTCAGTGTGGCCAGGCCCAAAAAGTCGAACTTGACCAGGCCGATGGCTTCCACATCGTTTTTGTCGAACTGGCTAACGGCTGATGTGCTGCCGGGCTGTAGATACAGCGGGCAAAAGTCGGTCAGCTTGCCGGGCGCAATCAGCACACCACCGGCATGCATGCCGACGTTACGCGTCAGACCTTCAAGCTTGCGGGCCAACTCCAGCAGCGTATGAACGTCTTCTTCCTTTCGTTCACGCTCGGCCAGAATCGGCTCAGCCTCCAGCGCGTAAACCAGCTTGTCGTTTTTCTTGCGCTCGGCAGGCAGCAGTTGCAAAGTGACGGCCTGGCCGGGTTTGTTCGGTATCAGCTTGGAAATACCGTCGCAAAAGCCATACGGAAAGTCGAGCACACGGCCCACGTCACGAATCGCGGCACGCGCGGCCATGGTGCCAAAGGTCACGATCTGGCTGACCGCATCGTGGCCGTATTTGTCTTTGACGTAGTCAATCACGCGGTCGCGGTTGGTCTGACAGAAGTCAATGTCAAAGTCGGGCATCGACACCCGCTCGGGATTCAAAAAGCGCTCGAACAGCAGGTTGTATCTGAGGGGATCGAGGTCGGTGATCTTGAGTGAATAGGCGACCAGTGAACCCGCACCCGAACCCCGACCTGGCCCGACCGGGCAGCCGTTGTTTTTAGCCCAGTTGATGAAGTCACCCACAATCAAAAAGTAACCGGGGAAACCCATTTTCAAAATGGTGTTGATCTCAAACTCCAGCCGCTCCACGTAAGTCGGCCGCTTTTTGTCACGCACTTCTACATTCGGATACAGGTGCGCCAAGCGCGCCTCAAGGCCTTCAAACGAGGTTTGGCGAAAGTAATCATCCGCCGCCATGCGCACGCCATCGACTTCGGGCGTGGGGTAGTCGGGCAGCATGGGCTTGCCCAAGTCCAGCTTTAAATTACAGCGTTTGGCAATCTCCAGCGTGTTGGATATGGCGGTGGGAATGTCGGCAAACAGCGCCTCCATTTGCGCGCTGGACTTGAAGTATTGCTCCCGCGTGAACTTGCGCACGCGCCGCGCATTGCCCAGTATTTCACCTTCAGAAATACACACCCGCGCCTCATGCGCCTCGTAGTCGTCGTACGTCAAAAACTGCACCGGGTGCGTGGCCACCACGGGCAGATTGAGCCGCGCCGCCAACTGCACGGCAGCGGTTACGTGGCGCGCGTCGTCGGCCTGTTCGGCACGCTGCACCTCCATGTAAAAGCGGTGAATAAAAATGCCTGAGAAATGAAGCGCACATTCCATGGCACGCGCGTCGTCGCCCTGAACCAGCGCCTGGCCAATGGCGCCGCGCTGCGCGCCTGACAGCGCTATCAAACCCTCGTTCAGTTCACTGAGCCACTCCAGGCTGATGATGGCCTGGTCGCGTACCACGCCGCGCGTCCAGGCACGGGTCAACAGCTCTGACAAATTGAGGTAGCCCCGATGGTTTTGCGCCATCAGCAGCAGGCGGGCGGGTGGTGCTGCCGCGTCTTTTCCGGGCACCTGCACCCAAACGTCAGCAGCTATCAGCGGCTTCACACCGTTACTGCGCGCGGCCTTGTAAAACTTGACGGTGCCGAACAGGTTGCTGAGGTCACTGATGGCCAAGGCGGGTTGGTGGTCTGCCGCTGCCGCGGCAGTGATTTCGTCAATGCGGTTGGTGCCGTCAACGACTGAAAACTCGGTATGGGTACGCAAATGAACAAACATCACTACATTCTAGGACTTGGCTATCGAGGTCATTCCTCGAAATCCCTCATAAATCGGCCTGTTGACCTACACGCCTGGCTGACGGGGTGTAAGAGTATTTATGTTTTGCTGATAAACCTCACGATTTACTTTTTGAGAACATCATGGCGACCTCACAAACCGCACCCCACATTCAAAAAGCAATGCACCCCACCGCGGTGAGCTTTCAGAAAATTCGGCTACAGACCGAATTTTTGACAAAACCACTCACCCGCGAAGACTGCCAACTGCAGTCCATGCCTGAAGCCAGCCCGACCAAGTGGCATCTGGCCCACCTGACCTGGTTTTTTGAGACTTTTATTCTTGAAAAATATGAGAAGAACTTCAAACCATTTGATGTCAGCTTCCGGGTACTCTTCAACAGTTACTACAACGGCATAGGTGACAAACATCCGCGAGCCCAACGCGGCTTGATCAGCAGGCCCACGCTGACCGAGGTGATGGCTTATCGCGCACAGATTGATGAACGTGTGCAGCTTGTGCTGGCGCACTATCCCCATGACAAAGAGTTAACCCAACTCGTCACGCTCGGCCTGCACCATGAACAGCAACATCAGGAACTGCTGTTAACTGACATCAAACACGCGTTCTCCATGAACCCGTCAAGACCCGCTTATGCCAGACGCTGGCCGCTGTCCAGCATTGCTCCGCAACCTGTCGCTTGGCATGGCTACGACGGCGGTCTGGTCGAGCATGGTTTTGATACGACTCAGGGGGATTTCGCATTTGACAATGAAACGCCACGCCACAGCGTCTACCTGGCGCCGTTTGAGCTGTCCACTCGACTGGTGACAAACGGCGACTTTCTGGCCTTTATGAAAGATGGTGGCTACCAGCGGCCTGAGCTGTGGCTGTCATTGGGCTGGGAGTGGGTACAAGCTGGCCAGCACAGCCTGCCTTTGTATTGGGAGCAGCTTGATGACAGTTACCAAAACTACACCCTCCAAGGCATGGTGGATGTTGACCCCAACACGCCCGCCTGTCATTTGAATTATTTTGAGGCCGACGCTTTCGCCCGGTGGTCGAACGCGCGCTTGCCAACCGAGTTTGAATGGGAATTTGCCGCTTCACAATTGGCAAAACCAGAGCCCAATGGCAACTTTGTAGAAAGGGCCGCCTTTCACCCCTTGCCGCTGCAGCACGGGAACAGTGAACACCCCTCGCAGATGTTTGGTGATGTCTGGGAATGGACGCAATCGAACTACAACCCCTACCCCGGCTACAAGCCCTGGGAAGGCCTGGTGGGCGAGTACAACGGCAAGTTCATGTGCAACCAGTTTGTGCTGCGCGGCGGCTCGTGTGCCACATCGCAAAGCCATATACGCGCCAGCTACCGCAACTTCTTTTCACCCGATGCGCGCTGGCAGTTCAGCGGTTTGCGGCTGGCACGGGACGCGGGTTAAATCCGCTTTTCGGGCAAGGGAATAAATTCAGCATCGCCTGCAACATGGCCCATCGTCTGCGCAGTCCAGTCGTTGGACGCCTGCACAATCCGCTCTTTGCTACTGGACACAAAGTTCCACCACATCAGTCGATGCCCATCAAGTGCCTCACCGCCCAGCACCATCAGGCGAGCTGCATCTGCTGCGGTAATCCGCGCCGTGACTGAGGGCGCAAGCAGCGCCAGGGTATGTGCAGGCAGCAGCACGCCGTCAATGTCAATCGCGCTGTCAATCGCATACACCGCAAGCTCAGCGGCGACGGGCGGCAGTTCAAACACACCGTTGCTGGCCAGTTTGACGTCCAGATAAACGGTAGGCGCAAATGTTTTGACGGGTGACGTTTTGCCAAACGCATGGCCTATCAGCACACGCACTTCTGCGTTGCCCACGGTTACTTCGGGAATGCTGGCCGAGGGCGTGTGAACAAAATCGGGTTCTACTTCTTCAAACGCTTGGGGCAGCGCCGCCCACAGCTGAATACCGTGGTTGACGTAGGTACTGCCTTTGAGCTCTTCAGGGCCACGCTCTGAATGCACAACGCCGCGCCCGGCGGTCATCCAGTTGATGGCACCGGGTTCTATGCGTTGGGCAAAGCCCAGGCTGTCGCGGTGCATGATGACGCCGTCGAATAAATAAGTCACCGTTGCCAGGCCAATATGCGGGTGCGGTCTGACGTCATGGCTTTGTCCCGGCTCAACCGTGACAGGCCCAAAATGGTCAAAAAACAAAAACGGACCGACTGCCTGCCGTTGCGCGGCAGGCAGCAGGCGGCGGACGATAAACCCGCCGCCCAGGTCCTTGTTGTGCCCCGTCAGTTGCTGCGCAATGGTCATGGCAGAGTGACGAATTTAGCCGTGCAGAAAATCAGCCGCGCAGCTTGGCAGCGACTTCAGCCACGCGCTTGCCGTAGGCTGCTGCCGTGTCCAGGTCACCCTGGGGGATCGCACTGGCCGGGTCTTGCGGGCCGACTTGTGCCATCACGCCAGAGTTGGAGCCAATGCGGTTGATCACGCCATTGTTCAACGCAGGCTGGCCAACCCAGATCATGCCTTGCTGCATGGCCAAAGTAATGAAGTACTGGATGGTAGAAAGCTTGTCGCCGCTGGGGCTGGCGCTGCAGGTAAAGCCGCCAGCGACCTTGTCTTTCCAAGCGCTGGTAAACCATTTTTTGCTGGTCGCATCGGCAAACTTTTTGAACTGCCAGCTGGCCATGCCCATGTAGGTGGGGCTGCCCATGATGATGGCATCAGCCGCGTCCAGACTGGCCCAGTTTGCTTCGGTCAGGTTGCCTTCCGCATCAATGGCGATCAGCTCGGCGCCTGCGCCATCAGACACAAATTGCGCCACGCGCTGGGTATGGCCATAACCTGAGTGATAAACAACAACTACTTTTGACATGAGAAAAATCCTAATAAAGTGAAAAGAAAAAACAACCAACCAAATTTATTGCAGCTTAATGACCACGTTTTGCATCAACGCTCCAGGCACCAGCGCCCCATGCGGCCACTGTGAGCAAACCACCGACAACCGCAATATTTTTGAAGAAAGCTTGCGCTTGTGACGGGTCAGACAAAGGGTGAAAAATAAACGTGATGACAAATGTAAAGAATGCAATAGCCAGTGCGGCCCAGCGGGTCTGGAATCCCACAAGCAACAAAAGGCCAAGGCCGAGTTCAACCACGATGGCAATCGCAATGGCAAGCTCAGGCAGCGGTACGCCTTTGGCAGCAGCATAGCCAACGGTGCCGGCAAAGCCACCAATTTTGCTGAAGCCAGCGGGGATGAACAGCAACGCCAGCAAGACGCGGCCAACCAGAGACAGGGGGTTTTGAAGAGCAGTCAACATGAGGAATCCTTTGATAAAGTACGAACGAAAATTAAAACAATGTCTGGCTGTCAGCTCAGGCGGCCAAGTCAAACACCAGCACTTCAGCGTCCTGGCCTTTGGTCAGTTGCAATTGGCTTTCTTGCTGCAAAAGGGCAGCGTCGCCATTGGCCAGCAATTGGCCATTGACCTCCAGGCCGCCGCTGACCAGTTGCACATAGATCTTGCGTGCCGGGTTCAATGTCAAGGAGGCTGTCTCACTACCGTCCAGCAGACCTGCGTAAATTTTGGCGTCGGCGTGCACAGTGACTGAGCCCTCAGCACCATCATTCGACGCCACCAGCCGCAGCTTGCCGCGCTTTTCTTCTGGCGTGAAAGTTTTCTGTTCATAGCCAGGCGCAATGCCTTTGACGTTGGGCTCAATCCAGATCTGCAAAAAGTGTGTGGTCTGGCCTTCAGCGTGGTTGAACTCGCTGTGCTGCACGCCCGTGCCTGCGCTCATGCGCTGCACATCGCCAGGGGGAATGCCCTTGACATTGCCCATGTTGTCTTTGTGCGCCAGCTCACCCGACATCACATAGCTGATGATTTCCATGTCCCGGTGACCATGCGTACCAAAGCCTGTGCCGGGGGCAATGCGGTCTTCATTGATGACGCGCAGGTTGCCGAAGCCCATGTGCCTTTCGTCGTAATAGCCAGCAAACGAAAACGAGTGGTAAGACTTGAGCCAGCCGTGGTCTGCGTAGCCGCGCTCTTGCGATTTGCGTAAGGTAATCATCTCCAGTGCCCTTTCAGAAGTATCTTCAATGACGTGTACTGTAGTCGGCACAGCCGCTCTGGCGATTGTTTGTATTTGATGGCATCATTCGAAATATTTGAATGAATAAACCATCAATGACCAAAGTATCCATACGTGACGTGCTCACCCCAGAAGCCCTTGGCATGTTGGACGCCATACAGCGTACAGGCAGCATGGCAGCCGCAGCGCGGGAGCTGGGCCTGGTACCCAGCGCCGTGACCTACCGCGTGCGGCAGGTTGAAGATGCGCTCGATGTGTTGCTGTTTGATCGTTCGTCGCGACAGGCCAAACTGACGGAGGCAGGCAAAGAGCTGCTGCGCGAAGGCAATCGCCTGCTCAATGAGCTTGACGCGATTGCGAACCGCGTCAAACGCGTCGCCACGGGCTGGGAGCCACAACTGACGCTGGCCGTTGACAGCATCATTTCGCGAGGCACCGTCATGGAGCTCTGCGCGGCGTTTTTTGCGCTCAAGCCGCCCACGCGCCTGAAGATCAGGGAAGAAGCCTTGTCAGGCACCTTGCAGGCGCTCACATCGGGCCAGGCCGACCTGGCTATCGGCGTGGCCCTGGAGCCAGGTGCTTACAGCAACCTTCACAGCAAGGTGCTGGGTACCACCCAATTTATTTACGCCGTGGCCCCGCACCATCCGCTGGCCAAAGCTGAAGAACCCATCACCAACGACATGATGCTGGCGCACCGGGTGGTGGCCGTGGCGGACTCGGTGCAGCGTGGCGGCGGCGTGACGATAGGCCTGCTGGGCGGACAGGACGTGTTTACCGTGCCCGGCATGCTGGCCAAGCTCGACGCGCAAATGCGCGGACTGGGTGCGGGTTTCTTACCCGAATATCTGGCCCGGCCTTACCTTGATGCAGGCCGACTGGTGGAGAAAAAAGTCATGCAGCCCCAGCGAATGGTGCGTGTCAGCTATGCCTGGCGCCAGGCCGAAGGCAAGGCTTTGCAGTGGTGGCTCAAGCAACTGGAAAGCGCCAGGACCCGCAACGCGCTGCTCGAACAATAGCTTGAGTTGGCACTTAGAGTACATTGACGGCAACATCATTGAACGCATCAAAACACCACATGACAAAAACACCTAAAACCAGCCGTCAAGCCACTGCCAGGAACATCGCCGTGATTGGCGCCGGTATCGCGGGTATTGCCTGTGCGCGAACGCTGGTCCAGGCCGGGCACACCGTGACCGTTTTTGAAAAAAGCCGTGGCGCGGGTGGTCGCATGTCTACCCGCAACAGCGAGTTTGGCGGTTTTGACCACGGCGCGCAGTACTTCACCGTGCGCGACACGCGCTTTGAAAAAGCGCTGGCCCTTAGCCCCGAACTAATACGCCGCTGGAGCGCCAACACCGTGCGCATATTGGACGAGGCTGGCCGCGTGGTGGCATCCAGCCTGCCGCCCAAGGAAGCCCATTGGGTAGCCACCCCCGGCATGAATGCACTGGTCAGGCAATGGGCCGAGCCGCTGCGTGCCAGGTCCCAATTGCATTTTGAAACCCAAGTCACACGCATACAAACCGACCTGTTGTCGCCAAAGCGCTGGCAGTTGCAAACCGAAGGACCGGGCGCTACGACCAGTGTGCATTCGGGCTTTGATGCGGTCATGATGGCCGTGCCGTCGGTGCAAGCCCAGGCTCTGCTGCTGTCGTCGCAAATTGCCAAGCCCTTGATGGGCGACATCGCCAAAGTCACCGTTGCCCCCTGCTGGACATTGATGCTGGCGTTTCCACAAGCGGCACAGCCTGCGCTGCCTCATTTGGGCCCCCAGTGGAATGCCGCGCGCAGCACCCACCACCGCATTGCCTGGCTGGCACGCGAATCGTCCAAGCCCGGGCGCGGCCCGATTGAACGCTGGACAGTACAGGCCAGCCCCGAGTGGTCAGAGCGCCATCTGGAAGACGATGCCGAGCGCGTCAAGGCCAAGCTGCTCAAAGCCTTCACCGA
>JANNYZ010000206.1:0-16253 GCA_031410335.1 Polaromonas sp.
CTATCGACAGGCTGCCGCCGACAAAACCGCCCGAGGCGATTTGCAGTGACGGCATGACGCGCACCGGGCCCAGCTTGTAGCTGCTGTCCCAGCCTGCACGCACCTGTTTGACATCTTGTGATGGCGAGCCATACCAGCCCAACCAGGCGTTGCCAAAGCTGCCCGTGGCGCGGAAATTAACGTCCAGCCCCGATGCCTTGGGTAAACCACCGCCTGATAGCTGGTATTGCCCGGCGGTCAGCTTGTACGAGATGGGTTGCGCCGCCTCTTCAGCCGCATGGGCAGCACCGATGGGGCCAAGCAGCGACACAGCCAGCAAGCCGGAGCACCCACAAAACGACAATGGCATCAGCATCAGTGCAGTCTACGCCTGATCCACGCCGAGTTCGTCAAAGCCACTTTTGTAAAAACTGCGCGCTGCCCATGGCCGGGTCAAGCTGGTAACCCGCAAAGCCGATACGCTCATACAGTTTGATAGCGCTCGAGTTGCCACCGAGGACTTCCAGCGTCAGCTTGCACGCGCCGCGCTGCAGCGCGATTTGCTCCACCAACGCGAGCATCTGCTCGCCCACCCGCTGGCCACGATGGCTGCCCAGCACCACCACATCGTGCACATTGACCAGTGGCTTGCAGGCAAAGGTTGAGAAGCCTTCGATGCAGTTGACAAGGCCGACCGGTACATCGCCTTCAGCCGTGACATCGAAAGCCAGCACACTGAAGGCATGCGGCCGTTTGGCCAGCTCTTGCACAAGATGAGTTTTTGCAAAGTCACTCAGGGGCGTGCCGCCCCCTGCCGGGTCTTGCGCATACGCATCAAGCAGCTGCACGATGGCCTGGGCGTGCAAAGCGTCGTTGTAGTTGGCTTGCAAAATTCGCATGGGTGGAAGTACCTGGGCACAGGATGGCTAAGTGTGCTTCCATGATAATTGTTGGCCAAAACAACTCAGGAGACAGTCGTGACAGCATCAAAAACATCAACCGCCCGCCGAACCCTGCTGGCCGCAGGCGCAGCCAGCCTTTTGACAAGCACCCTGCCCGCAGCGTTGGCGCAATCCAAAATGCTGCTGCGCATATCGACCCCCGCCGTGCCGGACGACTGGCACGCCAAAATGTGGACCGTCTTCAAAGACACGTTAGAGAAAAGCGCACCGGGCGAGTTTGACGTGCAGATCAACCTGAATGCGTCGCTTTTCAAACAAGGTGCAGAGCCTGCCGCCATGGCGCGCGGCAACCTGGAGCTGACCACCATTTCAGCCTTTGACATTGCCAAGCTGGTGCCTGAGTTTTCAGTGTTCACGGCGGGCTACATTGTGCGAGACCCGGCGCACCAGCAAAAGGTGTTCAACGGCCCGATTGGTACCGAGATGTTCAAGACCGTCGCAGAAAAAATGGACATCACACCGCTGTCAACCGCCTATTTGGGCACACGCCAGGTCAACTTGCGCGAAGTGCGCAATGTCAAAACCCCGGCCGACCTGAAAGGCGTCAAACTGCGCATGCCGGGCAGCAAGGAATGGCTGTTTTTGGGCGAAGCGCTCGGTGTGACGCCCACGCCGCTGGCCTTTGGTGAGGTGTACCTGGGCCTGAAAACTGGCACGATTGACGGCCAGGACAACCCGCTGCCCACGGTACGCGCCGCGAAGTTTTATGAGGTGACCAAACAGATTGTGCTGACCAGCCATTTGGTGGACAGCCTGTTTATTGCCATCTCCAACAAAGCCCTGGCAGGCATGACCGCCGCGCAGCGCCAAAAGGTCAAAGCGGCTGCTGACGCGGCAACGGCTTATAACAACGACAACCGCATCAAGGAAGAAGCCCAGTCGGTGGACTACTTCAAGCAGCAGGGCCTGCAAGTCACCACGCCCGATGTGGAGGCGTTTCGCAAAACCGTGCAGACCGCGTACTTGAATTCAGACTACGCCAAGGTGTGGCCCAAAGGTTTGCTTGAACGCATCAACGCTACCAAATAAGCCGTCATGAAGTGGTTTAAAAATACGGCCAACGCCATCGGCGGTGGTTTGTTTTTAACGCTGTTCATCGTGTTTGTGATTCAGGTCACGGCGCGCTTTGGCTTGAACAAACCACTGGCTTGGACAGACGAGCTGGCGGTGATTTTGTATGTGTGGATCATTTTGTGGGCAGCGGCTTTTGTGGTGCCCGAGCGTGAGCATGTAGCGTTTGACTTGTTGTGGAACAGCGCTGGTCCGCGCACTCGCCACGCGATGCAGATTGTGGGTAATTTGCTCATTGGCGGCTTGGCCCTCTGCGCCATTCCGGCCACCTGGGACTATGTGCACTTCATGAAGCGCGAAGCCACGCCGGTGCTGGGCTTGCCTTTCATGTGGGTGTTCTTGCCGTTTGTGTTTTTGCTGGTGGCGCTGGTGTTTCGCTCGGCATGGGCCGTCTGGCGGGCCATTACGGACGAGGTCATGGACTCGGAGCTGCGCCTTTGAGCACCGCGCTTATTGTGCTGGTGCTGGTGCTCGTTAGCGCCATGCTGCTGCGCATGCCGATCGGCTTTTCCATGATCGCGTCCGGCATTGCCTACCTGCTGGTCAAGCGGCAAGACGTGGGACTGGTGGCCGAGCAGATTGGCAACGGTCTGTACAACAGCTACGTGCTGCTGGCGGTGCCGCTGTTTGTGTTTGCCGCCAACATCATGAATGCGGGCACGGTAAGTGAGCGAATTTTTGACTTTTGCCGCATTTTGGTCGGGCGCATGCGCGGCGGGCTGGCGCAGGTCGATATTCTGGTCAGCGTGATTTTTTCAGGCATGAGCGGCAGCGCCATTGCCGATGCCGCCGGGCCGGGCTTGGTCACCATCAAGCAGATGCTGAAAAAACCTGAATACACACGCGGCTTTGCCGGTGCGGTGGTGGTGGCCAGTGCCACTCTGGGGCCCATCATTCCGCCGTCAATACCCATGGTGATTTATGCCATGGTGTCGGGCGCGTCGGTGGGGGCGCTGTTCTTGGGCGGTGTGGTGCCTGGCTTTTTGATGGCGGCGCTGATGATGGTTGTCGTTCACTTCATGGCCGTCAAACGCAACATGCCGCGTGAAGACAAAATCCCCCTGCGCGACTGGCCGACCATCATTTACCGCGGGGCGCTGCCGCTGTCGATGCCATTAGTGCTGCTGGGCGGCATTTACTCAGGTGCGTTTACGCCGACTGAGGCTGCGGCCGTGGCAGCACTGCATGCGCTGATTTTGGCGGGGGTGGTGTACCGGGCACTCACATGGCGCAGCTTTTGGGGCGTGGTGATGGAATCCACCCGCGGCAGCGCGGTGATCACGCTTATCCTGGCGGGTTCGTTCATCCTCAACTACGCCTTCACATCCGAAGGCGTGCCGCAAGCCATGGCGCAGTGGGTGGACAGCATGCACCTGAGCCAGATCAAGTTCTTGCTGCTGGTCAATCTGATGTTTCTGGTGCTGGGCTGCTTTCTGGATGTGTCGGTGCTGCTGCTGGTGTTTGTGCCCATGCTGTTGCCTGCCGCCAAACTGCTGGGCGTGGACCTGGTGCACTTTGGCGTTCTGGTGGTGCTGAACATGATGATTGGCCTGATTCACCCGCCGTTTGGCATGCTGCTCTTTGTCACCAAGGCACTGACAGGCATACCGATTGGCGAAATGATGAAAGAAGGCTGGCCGTTTCTGCTCATGCTGCTGCTGCTCTTGCTGGCCATGACCTGCTTCCCGCAAATCGTGCTGTGGCTGCCGCAAACCATGGGCTACGGCGGCAAGTAAACCCGACCAATAAAAAAGGGCCTCAGCGGCCCTTTGTATGCGGACAACCGGGCATGTCAATCAGCCTGAATACCAAAGTCCTTGATGATCTTGGCATAGCGGGTGTTGTCAGCGATGTTGCTGCGCGCCAACACGGACGGGTCGCCACCAACTGCAATGCCTCCCAGCGTGGTCATGCGGGCAATGACATCTGGCATTTTCAAAATCTCGTTCATCGCCGTGTTCAAGGTTTTGACAATGTCTGGGGACAAGTTTTTCGGTCCCATCAAGCCCTGCCATGCACCGACGTTCACGTCTTTGTAGCCTGCCTCGGCAATGGTGGGAACATTGGGCAGCAGCGGTGTACGCTGAGCATCAGCCACAGCGACTACCACCAGCTTGCCGCTGGCGACGTGCTGCTGCACCGACCCAATCGTGGTGTAGATAAAGGGAATCTGCCCGCCCAACATGTCAATGACCGACGGTGCAGAGCCGCGATAGGGTATTTGCTGAATTTTTACCCCGGTGGCGCTGTTGAACAGTTCGCCCAAAATATGCATCGGCGAGCCACTGCCCGGGCTGCCGTAACCCTTGAGCTTGTTGGCCTTCGCCGCGTCAACCACGCCCTTGACATTCGTCAACCCGCTCGATGTCGAGGCGACCAGAAACAGCGACTGATTGCATGCCTGAATGATGGGCGTGAAGTCGTTCAGCGCGTCATACGCTGCGCCGCTACCGGGCTTGAGCACAAGCGTGGCAATTGAAAAGGTATTGGGCGTGAACAGCAGCGTGTAGCCGTCTGCAGGCGCTTTAGCCACAAACGCATTGCCAATCGTGCCGCTAGCGCCTGGCCGGTTTTCAACCAGAACGTTCTGACCAAGTTTGACAGTGAGTTTTTCGGCATACAAACGAGCCAGAGAGTCACTGTCGCCACCCGCAGGATATGAAACTACCATGGTGATTGGCTTGTTAGGGTAAGCACCTTGCGCCATCGCCTGGCTGCCCAGCAAGGGGGCTGACACAGCAAGAGCGGCAGAAAGCGCTGTGGTGATCACGTGGCGGCGGGAAGCTTTCATGATGCAGTCCTTCAAAAAGTAAGGGATGAACAAGACACAGGAGTCACGATGCGTGGCAAGGCAAATCTGATTGCATTTATCAGGCATCAGCGTAAAACAGCTGAAAAGGAGCTTAACTTCTCGTGTCTTTGTTGACCATGGCGTAAGCCAGTACCGTCCATTTCATAGCCGGAACATCGTGGCTGAACGCCGATTCACACTGCTAGGGCCTGGCCAGCATGTTTGCCAGCCGCGCATACCATGGTGCGTAAGGATGGTGCAGGCTGGTATGCGTGTCAAAGTGGCTGTGGCCCGCATCGTCATGAAATACAACACTGGCGTTTTGCAGACGAAGCAACTCAAACATGCGGCGGTTGGACAGGCGCACGCGCACGCTGTCGAACTCGCCCACCGTCAGGTCAAACGGCACACGGTTGCCAGCTGTCCAGCAGATCGGGCTCATCACCGCATCTTGCGCCGCGTCATTGAGCACCATGCTGTAAACGCGTTCTTCAAGGCTGCCGGGCGCAGGCGACGGGTGGTGCAGGTCCATGATGCCGCTGATCGGCAGGCAGCCGCGTACGGCCATGCCACTGCGCAGAGCCACCAGCGCAGCCAGATGCGCCCCTGCTGAATGCCCGGCGAGGTAAATGCGGTGAGCGCTGCCGCCGCTGCGGGCAATGTGCTGGCTGACATGCGCCAGTGCGGCCAGACCATCATCAAACGCAGCGGGAAACTTGGCCTCGGTCACCAGCCGATACGACGGCGACACCAGCACGCAGCCCAGCGCCGTGATGTGCGGCGCCATGAAGGTGTTGTAGTCACGGTAGCCGTTGGTCCAGCCGCCGCCATGCCAGAACATCAGCACAGGCGCGTCCACGGCGTTCATGGGGCTGAAGACGTTGTAGCGGTGCAGGCGATGGGGGCCATAAGCCACATCGCGTTGTACGGTCATGCCCTTGTCGTCAACCGCCTTGGCCCAGCCCATCACCTGCTGCGCATACTCATCGGCCGCCTTGAAAGGCATGGGGATTTGCTGGTCGGGGTTGACTTCTGACTCAGTCAGCATAGGTGGCCCTTTTTGAATGCTATTCAATAAATAGCTGCTTGCGCATGTATTTATTGGCCTGAAGGCCGATTAGGCACCTAAAAACAGCTCTTTTCAGGCTTTCTTGGACGTTTCCAGCAGTTTATCGGCATAGTCCTGCCAGCGCGCAGCCTTGCCCACGCCTTCAAACACACCGGCCTTGGCCTGACTGGCCACCCACTGCTGTTTGTCGGCAATAGATGCGGTCATCAGAGGTTCAAAGCCTGCTTCTTTGACAGTGTTGGCAGCTTCGCGCATTTCCTCGGCCCGGCGCTGACCGTGCTGCACCACGCGGCTGAAAAAGTAAGCGCCGGTTTGCTCCCAGTCGATGCTGGGAAAGGTCTCTGCAAGTGTGGGCAACACGTGGTCTTCTACGCCGTAGGCTCTGGCTGTCGTGTAGCTTTCAATCACCAGCGCTTCGAACCCCTTGATCATCACGCTGCGGCACATTTTGATGGCGCTGGCGACGCCGAGCTTGTCGCTGACGGCTTTGGCGTCCATGCCCCAGCTGACAAGCAAGGGAGCCAGCGCGGCTGCAAGTGGCCCGCCCAGCAGCATGGGGGTTTTGATGCCGTAAGGGGGCACCGATGTCATGACGCCCGCTTCAACGTAACGTGCGCCGCGCTGTTCAATCAACGCTGCGCATTGCTGTTTGGTGCCCGGCGACGCGGAGTTTAAATCCAGAAACACACTCTGAGGGCGCATGTGCTGCGCGGCCTCTTGCGCGACCGCCAGGGTGCTGGATGCGGTAACGGCAGAGATCACCAAGTCACTGGCTTCGCACAGCGCCTGCATGGACAGGCAGGCCTGCACACCCGCCTGCGCCGCATGGGCAAGTTCTACCGCCTGGTTTGCGGGGTTGACGAATTTCAAGTCCCAGGCGCTCATGCGGGCCGCGCCTGATGGCGCTTTGAGCCCGGCGCTGAAGGTTTTGCCGACTTCGCCGTAGCCAATCAGGCCGATGGATGTGAACTGCATATCGGCTCTGCCTTGCATTTATTGGGTCGGAATCTTGGCCCGCACAATGACTTCAGACCAGCGGCGAATTTCAGCATTCAGCAAGTTGGCAAGCTGCTCCGGCGTGCTGGATGTCGCGTCAATGTTCAGGTCCAGCAAACGCTTTTTGACATCCGGGGAATCCAGCGCGGCCTTGACCTCACGGTTCAGCCGCGTCACGACGTCTTTGGGTGTTTTGGCAGGTGCCGCCAGAGCGTTCCAGGATGCGGCGCTGAAGTTGGTCAGGCCGCTCTGAGCGGCTGTCGGCACGTCTTTCAGGACCGTCGAACGCTTGTCACCAAATACCGCCAGCGCTGAAACAGCACCGGCATTGATTTGCGGCAACAGGGGGCTCAAAATCTCAACGGCGGCATCAATCTGCCCGCCGCGCAAGGCAGTGATCACCGCTGGCGTGCCATTGAACGGCACGATTTGCGCCTGAATGTTGGCAGTCGATTTAAACAACTCGGCGGACAGGTTTTGCGTACTGCCCACATTGATGGTGCCAATGTTCAGCTTGCCAGGATTGGCGCGCGCAAAAGCGAGCAATTCGGGCAAGGTTTTGTACGGCGAGTTTTGCGGCACCACGATGGCAATGTCAAAAAAACCAAGGGTTGAAATGGGCGCAAAGTCTTTGACAGTGTCATACGGCAAGGACTTGAACAAACCGGCGCTGACCGCCGTGCCGTTGGACATCAGCAGCAGCGTGTGGCCGTCAGCATCGGCCTTGGCCACCGTGTCACCCGCCACCACGCCGCCTGCGCCGGGCTTGTTCTCAATCACCACAGGCTGGCCCATGTTGTCGGCCATTTTTTGCGCCACGATGCGCGCCGTCAGGTCGGCTACACCGCCTGCGCCAAACGGAACGACGATTTTGATGGCGCGACTGGACAGCGGCTGCGCATAGGTGGGCGTAACCGGTGTGCTGGCGGCCAGGGCAGCAAGAACGAATGAGCGGCGATTAAGATTTTGTTGCATCCGGCCACTATGCGCGGTTTTTGGCCATGCCGCAAGCAGCGGTAGTGCCAAGTTGCTATCTGATTTTGTTATAGCTTGCCGACGCGCTCAAGCCGTCTGGGCGGCAATCTGGCGCAACGCCTGTTCAAACACTTCGACAGGCTGACCGCCTGAAATCAGGTGCCTGTCGTTGATGATGACCGCAGGAACCGAGCGAATGCCCTGCCCGGTGTAAAACCGCTCCTGCGCACGCACCTCGTCGGCATATTGGTCTGAGCTTAAAACCGTTTGAGCCTGGGCCACATCCAGCCCCACTTGCCCGGCTACACGCAGCAGCACCTCATGCGATCCAGGGCTTTGCCCGTCGGTAAAGTAAGCCGAGAACAGCGCCTCTTTGAAAGCCTTTTGTTTGGCGAGGCTGACGGTTTCAGCCCAGTGCAGCAAGCGGTGCGCGTCGAAGGTGTTGTAGGTGCGGCTACGCCCTCCGCCCGGCTCATCGGCCCTGGCAAACTTGAAGCCAACCTCGGCACCGCGCTTGCGAATATTTTCACGGTTAGCGTTGGCTTGCTCCACGCTGATGCCGTACTTTTGCGTGATGTGCTCCGTGATCTCCTGACCTTCGGGGCCCATCTGCGGGTTCAGCTCAAACGGCTGGAAGTGAATCTCTGCGCTGATGTCATCCTTGACATTGGCCAGCGCCTGGTCCAGTGCCTTCAAACCTATCACGCACCAGGGGCATGAAACGTCCGACACAAAATCGATTTTTAAAGCAGTGGTCATGGCAACTCCGATGGCTGAAAAATGGCTGAGAACGCCATTTTCCGCCATGACCACCCTCTTTGCTGTTACAGGCCGATCACGCCGCCATCGTTTTTGGTAATCACGATGGTTGCGGAGCGGGGCCGGGCAGAAGCACCGCCTGGACCATAGGCAGGTACACCCAGGCCATTACCTGGCCAGTTGCTTTCGAAAATTTTTGTCGTGAATTGCTGGCTGGTGGTGTTTTCGCCGGGGTGCTGGATGTTCACAAACAATGCACGGCCATCTGGGGATTCGGTGAGCCCAGTGACCTCAGCGCCTGTGGGTGCAGTTAAAAAACGCTTGAAGGTCACGTCGGTCATTTTGCGGCCCATGAAGGTGTTGACGGGTCTATCGGCCGTCACAGCACGATTCGGGCTGCCATCGGCCTTGTTGACCACCGTGATCGGGCCGCCGTCGCCGTAATTGCCCGGCACCGCAGCCAGCAACATGCAGTTGGTCTGGTCGGTGAAGGTGTTGTCGTCGGTTTGTATCCACAAGATGCCGCTGGAAGGCGCAAACCAGCAACCGTCAGGCTTGGACAAATCGTTCAGCGGGCTAAGGCCCGAAAGGTTGACGTTTTTCTGCCAGTTGACGTTGTCCATGCCTGCATCCGCTTCGGCTTGCGCGCCAAACAAAAAAATGTCCCACTTGAAGCTGTTCGCACCTGCAGTGTCGCCGTCTTCGCGGATGCGAACGATGTGGCCGTTGACATTGCCGCGCTGGGCCGGTATGGCCGCTGGGTTTTGCGACGAGATGCCTTTGCTGTCGAGCCAATAGCGCGGGTTGGCCGCGTCCACTTCAGGGTTGGTGAAGTTGTTGCCCGACGTGGCGGTGGTGTTGCCACGGTCCGGATTTTCCGTCATGGTGATGTAGATCTCGCCGTTCTTGGGGTTGACGGCGGTCCACTCGGGGCGGTCCATGCGGGTGGCTTTCGCGGCATCGGCGGCGAGGCGGGTGTTCACGCAAATATCGGCCTGGTTTTCAAACTTGTAGCCTGCGGGATTCAGGGCACTGGCAGGTACACCGGCTGCCACGTCGGGGTTGCTCATGTCCAGCTTGACCCAGTTGCCCGTGCCGTTGGCGTTGAAGCGGGCCGCGTAAATCGTGCCTTCGTCCATGTATTCGGCACCCACATTCATGCGGTCTGTGCGGTTGGCGTCTGCGGGTGTCCAGAGCTTTTTAGACACAAACTTGTAAACGTACTCACCGCGGGAATCGCAGCCGATATAAAACGCCAGTGGCTCGCCAGCCTTGGCGATGCTGGCACTTGCTCCCTCATTGGCGCGGCGGCCCAGGGCGGTGCGTTTGACGGGTGCAGCATTCGGGTTGAAGGGGTCGATTTCAACCACATAGCCAAAGGTGTTGGCCGCGTTGCGGAAGTCGCCGGTGCCGTCTGCTGGTTTGCTGGCATCAGCTGTGCAGTCCCAGCGGCTGAACTGGGTGTTGGTGGCGTCGCTGGTCACCACACTGGCCCAGCGGTTGTGGGCAAAGCCCGATGTGCCGGGGCGAATACCGTTGCGCAGCAGCGCAGAGTTGTCGCGCTGGCTGCGTGCAGCAGTGTCGTTGTTGCGAATGAAATAGCCCGCCCAGTTTTCCTCACAGGTCAGGTAGGTGCCCCATGGCGTATATCCGTTGGCGCAGTTGTTGACCGTACCGCGGGTTTGCGTGCCGGTGGGCGAAAACAGGGTTTTCATGTAAGACGAGCCGCGTGCCGGGCCACTCAATTCCATGGTTGTTGCTGCGGTGATGCGGCGGTTGTAGCCTGAGCCTTTGACATAGCCATATTTGCCATTTGTTTTGCGCAGCTCGACAACTGAGACGCCATGGGCTTCAATTTCCTTGACCACTTCGGCTGCGGGGCGCGGGCCCGCATTGGCAGCGATGTTGGTTTGACCGGCCGGATGCATGAAGCGCACTGTGCCAGTGATGTTTTCATGGTTCATGACCAGCAGGGCGCGGTCCAGATTGCTGGCATCCGGCATGCCTGCGGCGTTCAGGCCAAAGTAATGGATACCGTCGTGGTGGTCACCTGCACGGCGCGCAAAGTTGTCGTCGGTGCCATCGTTTTTATAGTCGCTGACGGCTGGATCCATGGCATCGCCTGTTGCGTAAATCACCGTGGCGGTATAGCCTTCAGGCACCGTGACACGGTCCATCAACGATTTGTTGACCGCCTTGAACCCCAGTACTGGCTCCGAGCTGCTCGCGCCCGTCATGGTGCTGCAAGCCGTCAAACCGAGCGTGCCCAATCCTGCCATCGTCATCGCACCCACACCGCCTTTCAAGACATGGCGGCGATGCAGGCGGGCCGCCAGCAGGTCCTGCATGCTGGGGTTGCCGCTGAAGTTTTTGTCCAAATCGTCAGGATCGGTGTGCCTTGGGGCTGTCAACAGATTGTCGCGTGTCATGGTGGGCTTTCAGTAAAAAAAAAACTAACCCGTTATGTTGCTCTTGATTTGTGACCGAAACGTGACAGCCCGCAGAGATAATGCAGCGATGAACCTCCCTACAGATGAGCACCGTGCGCAGCCCCAGTCACTGACGGATCTGTTCGTGTCTTTCAGCCTGCTGGCCTTGCAGGGCTTTGGCGGCGTTCTCGCGGTGGTGCAACGCGAGCTCGTGGAAAAAAAGCGCTGGATGACGCGTGAGGAATTTGTCGAGGAATGGGCCGTGGCGCAAATCATGCCGGGGCCGAACGTGGTGAACCTGTCGCTGATGATTGGCAGCCGTTACTTTGGCTTCAAGGGTGCCATGGCAGCACTGGCGGGCATGCTCGCAGCGCCGCTGGTTGTCGTGTTGTTGCTGGCTCTTGTGTATGCGCAGTTTGCTGACCACCCCGGTGTGCAGGGTGCGCTGCGCGGCATGGCGGCGGTAGCGGCGGGCCTGATTGCGGCAACTGGTTTGAAGCTGTTTGGCGCGCTACAAAAAAACGCGCTTGGATTGCCGTTGTGCATGGCTTTGGGTGTGTTGTGTTTTGTGGCCATTGGGCTGCTGCGCTGGCCACTGGCTTATGTGCTGCTGGGGCTTGGCGTTGTGGCCTGCACACTGGCCTACCAAAGACTTGAGCGATGACCCCAACATCACAACTGGCGCCTCACCTGGTGTTTGCCTGGCAGGACTGGGCCACCCTGTTTTTTCATTACATGTCGCTGTCCTTGCTGGCCATTGGCGGGGCGATCACCACCGCATCAGACATGCACCGCTTCCTGGTGGACGAGCAACACTGGCTGACGGACGCGCAGTTCAACGCGTCCATTGCCATTGCGCAAGCTGCGCCCGGACCGAACGTGCTTTTCATTGCCCTGATGGGCTGGAATGTGGGGCTGAACGCCGGCGGCATGCTGAGCGGGTTGCTCGGCGTTTTGATCGCCATGCTGGGTATTTTGATCCCCAGCACCACGCTGACCTATATGGCGGCGCAATGGGGCCACCGTAACCGCGAGATGCGGGCGGTGCGTGCCTTCAAGCAGGGCATGGCACCGATTGTGGTGGCTCTGCTGGTTGCGACCGGCTGGGTGCTGACAGCAGCCAATGGGAGCAGCCTGAAAAACTGGCCGCTGTGGCTGTTGACGGCACTGACCGCCCTGATCGTCTGGCGTAGCAAGGTTCACTTGCTGTGGCTGCTTGGCGCCGGCGCTTTGCTAGGCTGGTTTGGACTGGTTTGAAGCCAGGGAAGATTCAGCCGAAGGCAATAAACATCTAGATACAATTCTCAGGAAAACCTACAAGGGATATCCATGCAAAGCCCCGACAGCGAAAGTATCGATTCCGCCGTTCCCCTGTTTGATGTGGTGATCAGCATGCCGTCCACGGCGAAGCTGGAAACCATTCAGGAGCTGGCCACCACCCAGGCCGGACTGCCGCCTGACCGGGTCGAGCGACTGATCAAAGTCTTGCGCAGCTCGCCCAATGCCAAAGTCGGTTCGGCGGTCACCCTGGAACGCGCCGAAGAAGAGAAAATCCGTTTTACCAAGGCGGGACTGATTGTCGAAATCACGCCGCTGCTAACGGTACAAACCACCACGGCGGGCAGCTACGACGGTATGGAAGCCTGTCCGGCCTGCGGCAAACGCAGCGCCATGCCCAAAAATCGCCAGTGCCCGGGATGCGGCGTTTATGTGGACAAATTGACCGATGAATACCTGCTGAGAAAAAAGGTCATGCAGCAGGAGCGGGGTGCGCTTGAGTTTCAGCAGGCCCGCAGCGCCAAAAATACAGATAAAAGCAGCCGCGAATCGCTTGAAGCATCCATTCGTGCACAGGTACGCGAAGAGCTGTATGGCAAAGAAGGTGGCTTGTTCAAACGCAAAGGTGGCGTCTTGCTCGCCAGTCTTGCCGCCATCGCCATGGGCCTGCTGTACGCGGGTGAGAAAGGCGTGACGATTGGTGGCATGTCCCTGCCATGGGGCAAAAAAGACACGGCTGTCGCTGCCAGCATGAGCGCAGCGAGCCTGCAGCAAGCGTCTGGCAGTGCGCCAGCCTCGTCGACAGGTGTGTCTGGCGCTGCCGGTGCGTCAGCGGCAGGCGAGCCAACGGGCGATGCGGATATTGATGACCCGCTGATTCAGGCCGCCGGCGGCAAAAGGATTGGCGCCAAGGGTCTGACGATGGAAGAAGCTGTAGCAGCCGCCAATGTATTGGGCAAATCAGTAGGCAACACCACCGCTGAGCGTGCATTTGCGGGTGGTGCTGGTGCTGCAGGTGCAGGCACGAGTGCGGGTGGTGGCAAGGCACAGCCAGGCGACAGCACCGGTGCAAGTCCATCGGCTGCGGCAGGTGGCGCGGGCGGATCAGCCGCGCCGGCGGCAGGCACAGCGACAGTGCCCAAACAGGCCCGACAGCTCCTGACGGCCGAATTTGCCAATGTGCTGGCCGAGCTGGGTCAAGGCGCGCGGGCCAGGGAAGTCTTGCGCGCACTGGGTGCCAGCATCGACCCTGCTGCCGATACACCAGCAGCTGCGGCGTTTCAGGCGGCACAGCTAAAAGCCCAGGCCTGGGCCGTGCAGCGTATGGACAGCGCACCAGCCAGGCAAGCGGCGGAAGAACTGAAAACCAAAACACAGGCCATCGCCAATGCACAGGAGCGCACACATTTGCAAGGTGCGGTCGCGGCCATATTGAGCCGCAGCACACAGCTACCTGCCGAGGTGCCGCGCCAGTTTTTGTCGCTGGCGGCGGAATCGCTGAAGGCGGTGAGCGGCCAGGGCCAGGCTGCGCTAGGGGATTTGGCGGTGTCCATGGCAGAAGTGTTTTTGCATGAAACCACAGCCCGAGCCAAAGCAGGCGCATGGACCAAAGCCAAAGCCAGTGCGGCGCAGATAGAAGACCTGCTCAAACAGGCACCTGATGCCCGGGCTCAGTCGAACCTGTACGCGGTAGACCACCAGGCCAAGCTGCAAACCGGTCAAACCGACAAGGCCACTAAAAGTCTGGAAGCTTCTCTTGCGCTGGCTGGCAAAAACAGCAACCTGCTGGAGCGCGCCATTTGGTTGCACAACATTGCCAGGCTGTCTGACGCGGCAACGCAGGAACAGTTTGATGCGGCTACCGCAGCCCTGCAGGCCCAACTGGCCAGCAAGTCTGGCCTGGAAAAGGCCCAGGCGATGACTGAGCTGTCGCTGCTGTACACAGCTGCGGGATTGCCCGCCAAGTCATCCCAGTACCGCACGCTGGCGCAGTCTACGGCTGGTTTGAGCGCCGCTGACACCACCGCCATCAACACCGATCTGGTGGTGCGGGGCGACATGGCCATGGCCAAAATGCTGCACGGCCTGGGGCGCTACGCAGAGGCTGAAGCCCTGCTGCAGCGCGTCGGCGGTTACCTCTTTTAGAGCTGTTTACGCCTGGCGGCGCTGCTTTATGTGGACCGCCGTTGGCGGAGCGCCTCGTAAAGGCACACGCCGCTGGCCACCGACACGTTCAGGCTTTCAACCGCGCCATGCATCGGAATGCTGACCAGCTGGTCGCAGGTTTTGCGGGTCAGCTGGCGCATACCCTCGCCTTCAGCGCCCAGCACCAACGCCACTGGGCCTGTGAAGTCCACGTCGTAAATGGTTTTTTCGGCATCGTCACTCGTGCCGATGCACCAGATGCTTCGCTCTTTCAATTCATTCAACGTGCGTGCCAGGTTGGTCACCATGAAGTAGGGCACGGTCTCAGCCGCCCCACTGGCCACTTTGGAAACGATGGCGCTGATGCCCGCTGCATGGTCTTTGGGGGCAATCACGGCATGCGCGCCCGCACCGTCGGCCACCCGCAGGCAAGCACCCAGGTTGTGCGGATCGGTGACGCCGTCCAGCACCAGCAGCAAGGGGTTTTTAACGCCGGAGGCTTCCAGGTTTTCAAGCAGCTCATCGAGCGACGTGACTTGCGCTAGCGCATCGACCCGCGCCACCACGCCCTGATGGCCATGGCTGCCGCACATCTTGGCCAACCGCAGTCCGTCAGATTCAACCAGCTTGATGCCGCTGTCACGTGCCCGGTCCAGAAAAGAGCGCATGCGCACATCACGTCGCTGGACGTCGTAAAACACTTCGAAGACGGATTTGGGGGCAGTTTTGATGCGTACGCCGACAGCATGAAAGCCGAAAAGATTTTTGGAGGAAGAAGCCATGGTGCGATTATCGACGCATGGCACACGCGTCAAAAACGCTATTTAAAATATAGCTGCTCGCGCACGTATCCATTGGCCTTAGCCGTATTTATGCCCTCAATCGGACTTGATTTGGCCCGCTTCAATCACAATTCGCCTCTCGCAGCGCGCCGCAATGGCCTTGTCGTGCGTCACCAGCACCAGCGTTGTCCCCAGTTCGCGGTTCAGCTCGAACATCAGTTGCATCACCGTCTCGCCGGTCGCAAAGTCCAGGCTGCCGGTTGGCTCGTCGGCCAACAACACCGCAGGTTGCACCACAAAGGCCCGAGCCAGCGCCACGCGCTGCTGCTCACCGCCCGACAGTACCTTGGGGTAGTGCGACAGCCGTTCGCCCAGACCCACGCGCTTGAGCATCTCGGTGGCCATGCTGCGTGCGTTTTTGGTGCCCGACAGCTCGAGCGGCAGCATGACGTTTTCAAGCGCGGTCAAATTGCCCATGAGCTGAAAGCTTTGAAACACAAAACCCACTTTTTGCGCGCGCAGGGCAGCCCGGTCGTCTTCACTGATGGCAAAAATGTCTTGCCCCGCCAGGCGCACCGTACCGCTGGTCGGCGTGTCCAGGCCGGCAATGATGGACAGGAGCGTGCTTTTGCCAGAACCCGATGCCCCGACAATGGCTGCGGTTTCACGTGGGGCGAGGGCAAAGTCAATATCACGCAAAATGGTCAATGTGCCCGTCGAGTCGCTGACTGACTTGAAAATATGCTGAACGGCAACAATTAAATCACTGGAAACCAAGCTAGACACTTCAGAAACAGACATGACGACCCTATCAAAAATCTTTGAACAGAATGCATTGCACCCACTGCGTGACTTTAACAAGCTGGCCTTCGGGTGCGTTCTGAAAGGTTTAAGCGTCGTTTTGGCACTAACGCTTGGCATGGGCATGCATGCTGCGATCCCAAACGACACGATTTTGGTCGTCGGTGATTCGCTCAGTGCTGAATATGGCTTAAGGCGCGGCACAGGCTGGGTGCC